>JAEEOY010000262.1 GCA_016284515.1 Kiritimatiellia bacterium
GCATCTCTCAGCTCCTCCATTACCTTGAGTTTGAACGCTTCACTATACCTTATTTTGTCCTTCATGTCTACCCGCTTCCTTCTTTGACTTCAAGAAGAAAGTGCTAACCTATCATAAAACGGGACAACTGGGGATTCAAATATAACAGAAACAATCAAACCTATCGGATGCTTATCTCCGTCTGCTATCTTGTGGTGAAGGGCCTGTTGCAAACGCTGGCTGATGGTACAACAAGACTCATGGATTTCGTGGATGAGCAACGCATGTGCAGGCTTTATGAGAAGTTCATCTTGGAGTATTATCGCAGGGAACATCCGCAGATTACAACTAACGCATCCCAGATACCGTGGCAGTTGGATGATGGCATGGATGATATGTTGCCTGTGATGCAAACCGACATTATGCTTTCGTATGGAGAAAAGATATTGATTATAGACGCAAAGTATTATGCTCATTCTACGCAGACCAGGTATGACAAAAATACGCTCCATTCTGGTAACATTTATCAGATTTTTACTTATGTGAAGAATAAGGAGGCGGAGTTGGTCGGACAACCGCATGAGGTTTCTGGAATGCTGCTTTATGCTAAAACAGATGAAGATGCATTTCCAGAGCATGAGTATCGTATGAGTGGCAACAAAATTGAAGTTCGGGTTTTGAATCTGGATTGTGACTTTGAGATAATCAAGTCCCAGTTGGATGGAATCGTAGAGAAGTATTTAATGGAATAAATGCATATCGATCCCAACTACGAAGTAAGTCATAGTTTGTTTGCAGAAAGAGTTTAGGGTTGATAGTGCGTGGTGGGTGGCTGATTCCCTTGCATGCTTTCTACTTGATCTTGTATTCAATCTCTCTCATTTCTATGTCTCTGCCGGTGAGATAGGATTTCCGAAGGGGTTCGGGAAAGCGTTCGATGGCGTAGCGGAGCATGGTTCGGGGCATGCCTTTGAATCGGGGCTTCAGGTATGACTCCAGGAGGTTCCGGTCACGTTTCCCGATTTCGCGCAGCATCCATCCGACGGCCTTGTGGATCAGGTCATGCGGATGCGTCATGAGCCTGTCGGCGATCGCCAGCGTATGGCTGAACTCGCCGTGGCGGATGAACTGCATCGTCGTCACGATCGCAATGCGGTTCTCCCAGAGCGAGCGGGCCGGAGAGGCCATCTCGTAGAGAAGGGTGCAGTCTCTGCCGAGAAGCCAGTTCCCCAGCAGCTCGTAGCAGGAAAGATCGACAAGGTCCCAGTTGTTGATGAATTCCGTGTTGGCAAGATAGATGTCGACGCACTTGCGCTGTTCTTCCGGACGCTTCTTCGCGAGCCTGAACCTGCGGACAAGAACGAGAAGGGCCGCGAGGCGTATTTCGTGGTAGGGCGATGCGACAAGGCGCTCGATTTCGGCGAATGAGCACGACTCCGCATGCCTGCGAACGAGCGCCCGCACCTGCGGGACCTTCACACCGAGGAATCTGTCTCCCTCTCCGTACTGTCCCTTGCCGGTTTTAAAGAAACGCATCAGCACCTCGCGTCGTTCGGGATTCGCCAGTGCCTTGATGTCTTGCTCAAGCCGAGTCTTCATGGCTTATATTCTACCATAAACACCGAGATAATGCTTCGGGTGCCTGCACCGCATAGCGGGGATATGGTATAATGTTTACATGGAAAAGAAATATGTGACGCGGAGGCGCTTCATGGAAGGCGCGTCTGCCGCCGCGTTCTTGGCGGCGGCGGGGTGCTCGGACGGCGCAGGCGAAAACATCAACTCAAAGAAGGAGGGCGACGGCATGGAATTCAACGAACTGATCGAGGTGCGCAGGAGCGTGCGCAGGTATGCGAAGAGCGAGATATCGAAGGACGAGATGGAGAAGATTGTCGCGGACGCGCTCAACGCGCCGAGCTGGAAGAACAGCGAGACGACGCGCTACTACGCGGCAATCGGAGACGAGGCGAAGGCGCGTATGTGGAAAGAGGCGCTTCCCACCTTCAACGCGGCGAACTCCGCCGATGCCGCCGCGCTCGTCGCGGTGACGTTCGTGCCGGGCGAAAGCGGTTTCATGGGAAGCGAGCCCGCCGACGACCTCGGCAACATGTGGGGCGCATACGACTGCGGCCTCGCCTCGTCGTACTTCATCCTCGCGGCGAAAAACCACGGCTGGGACACGCTCATCATGGGAATCCGCGACACAGCCAAGGTCAAGGCGATCCTCGGCATTCCCGCCGGCGAGACGCTCATGTCCATCATCGCCGTCGGCAAAGCCGCGGTAAAGCCCATCAAGCCCCCGCGCAAGTCCGTCGCCGACGTGCTGAAGACCGCCTGAACCTGCGGCGCTTGCACCGCGTCAAAGTGCAGACAAGCGTATTGACCCTGTAGGGCATGTTATGGTATAATTTATGCCATAAAGAGCCTTATAGGGAATGTTATGGTATATAGGACCAGAGATGAGATGCTGAAGGTTCTCGGCGAGAATCTCAAGGCGTCAAGACTTGCCGAGAATCTGTCGCAGCAGGTGGCGGCGGATCGGAGCGGTATTTCGCTCAAGGCGATTCGCAATCTTGAGGCGGGCGAGAATGCGTCTACGCTCTCGCTTCTTTCCTATTGCCGCACTTTGCGCAAGACCGATTGGCTCATGACGCTTGCGCCGCCGGAGATCAACGATGCGATGTTCGAACGTCATTTCGTTCGGGAAGGGCGGCGTCAGCGCGCCGGGCGGGCGCGCAAGGAGGTGACGAATGGCTGAATTCAGGCATGTCGGCCGCATCATGGTTTCGCTTTGGGGGCGGCGCGTGGGCATGATCGTTTCGAGCGGTTCCCGCGAGGAATCGTATGCGTTCCAGTATGACCGCAAGTTCCTGAAGTCGGGAATCGAGATTTCTCCGCTTATGATGCCTCTTCGCAGGGAGCCCTATGCGTTTCCCGAGCTGCCGCGGAGCGAGTATGCGGGGCTTCCGCCTGTATTTGCGGACTCGCTTCCCGATGCGTTCGGACGCGGACTCATCGACCGATGGCTGGAAGAGCGGGGCTGTGTCCGCTCCGAAATCACCGCACTCGACAGGCTTGCCTACATCGGACGCCGATCGACGGGTGCGCTGACATACGAGCCGGACCACGGACCAGGCGGCCGCCCTGCGGCCTTCGAGATGCGCATGCTCGTCGACGCTGCGCGCAGGGCGGCAAACGGCGAGCTGGCTGATCTGGACGGAGACGAGGCGCTCCGCGCGATAATTCGCATTGGGTCGTCCGTCGGCGGCGCGCAGGCGAAGGCCCTTGTCGGATGGAACCGCGAGACGGGGCAGTTCCTCTTCGGCGACCGAGATCTCCCAGAAGGATTCGAGCACTGGATAATCAAGTTCACGCCGAGGGAGTATCCGTGGCGGGGGCGAACGGAATACGAAATCTACAGGAAGGCGCGCGCGGCGGGGATTGACATGTGCGAATCCGTCCTGTACGAACTGGACGGACTCGGCCATTTCATGACAAAGCGCTTCGACCGGGAGGGCGCGCGGCACCATCATGTGCAGACGCTTTCGGCCATGGCGCATTTCCCGATGTCCGTGCCGACGGAGTTCAGGACATACGAGCAGTACCTCGCGACGGTTGACGCGCTTCACCTTGGCTACGAGGCAATGGAAGAGGCGTTCCGGCGAATCGCATTCAACATCGCCATTGACGAATGCGACGACCACACGAAGAACTTTTCGTTCATGCTGAAGGAAGGCGGCGAATGGCAGCTTGCGCCGGCATACGATCTGACTGGATCGAGCTTCCCGTCTGACGACCCCTGGTCCGCGCATGGCGGGCGACATCAGCTGTCCGTCAACGGCAAACAGTCGAAGATAACGGACGACGACCTTCTGACCGTCGCGGACCGATTCGCGATCGGCACGGCCCCGCGCGTGCTGCGCGAGGTGAAGGCGGCGCTCAGCCCCGGCTGACGGACCTCAAGTCCCCGAGCCCCGCGTTTTGTCTGCAGCATATTGACTCCGCAATGTGATTGTGTTACCATATTACTCGTCAAAACAAGTAGGATTTGGAAGATACGGGTCAGATAACCGGCGAGTGCGAGAACTTCCTTAGGGATATGATCCCTCCAGTATCCTGCGTCCAATGGAAATAGCAAGGCATCAAGGTAGACTGAAAGGATGCGACTGTAATGGAAAACGACAAAGAACTTGTCCAGAAGCTGTTCGACGAGCTTTCGTCCCGCACTGGGATGCCGAGGATCGACCTATCGGAAGACAATTCGGCGATACTCCCGTTTGGCGAGGAAATGCTGCTGTATGTGCACTACCGCGCCGAAATACCCGAGGTCGACTTCACCGTTCCGATCGGAAGCGTCCCCAAGAGGAAAAAGGCATCGGTCTACGAGAGGCTTCTCTCCGCCAACTTCTACTGGGCGGGCACTCACGGCGCGACCCTTTCGTACCAGGAGGATCTGGACGAGGTCATCATACAGTTCCGCGAAGACACGACCAACCTTGGCGTCGAGCGCCTCCAGAGCGTGATGGAGGGATTCCTCTCGGTGGCGATGGAATGGAAGGGAAGGCTAGCCAAGATCATCGACGGGGCCGACGAAGAAGCCGAGGAGGGCGGCATTGGCGCCTCCGGCGGACTGGACCATGGCGGCGCCGTGCTCTTTGAAGTGTAGTTTTGCGAGGGATTTTCTGTAACCTTTTCAGCGTTGGCGTGTATTCAGGGTGACAGAACAGAATTTTCAAACACATAAATGAGCAGGTGAGGCCATGTCACTTCTTCAAATAGATGCGTACAGGAACATGTCCGGGTCCGGGATAAGCCAGCTTGCGCTGATCTCGGACGGGCAGGGGACCAGAATCGGCAGTGCGAGCGACACGAACGTCGGCTTCCTCAAGCGCCTTTTCAACACGGACGCGAGCAAGAAGCTCAACATCGAGGTCACGAGGGACTTCAAGGCTGCGCTTGTCCGCGCATACGACGCAAAGGTGGCGGACGAGGCCTTCACGGCCGTAATCGGCAAGAGCGGCCTCTCTGGCGCAAAGCTTAGCGCGGCACTCGTATCCAGGACGATCAGCATGGCTGACCAGATCTACAAGAAGCGGCTTGCCCCCCGGCAGGATCCGCAGATGATGCTGACGATGCGCCTTGAGGGGAAAAAGACTACGTTCTCGCTTTCCGAGATGGGAGATTTAGATCAGCGGATCATGATTAACGCGAAGAAGACGCTGACGATCCTCCACGGTCTTCTCATGGACATGCCAACTGACATGCTCGCGCTTCAGGACTTCAAGTCCAAGATAACGATGGCCAAGTCCGACGCGGAGTCGCTCATAAAAGACCACCTGCCCAATGTCGAAGGCGCCGAGAAAGTCATAGCGGCGCTTAAGAATGCCGTGTCCATGGTCGACGGTAAGACAGCCGAAGCCAACGATGTGTGCAACAACAACCCCGTTACGTACAAGGTGCTCACCGAATTCACGGACAAATGCATAGACGGCGCAATGAGGGCGATATCGAATATCCCGAACAACGGCGGCGGGTATGGCCTGAACGATGTCACCAAGGACCAGCTGATGCAGACGCTTAAAAAGTTCACTGCCGACGACGGATTCCTCAAGATGCTTGCCGACTCGACTAATCCGGCGCCGACGGTCTTCTCGCATGCGACAGACGAGCAGAAATCCGAGATCCGCAAGGTGATTCCGCAGCTGCCCCAGGGGGCTTCCCTGACCGACACCTGCCCAGACCCGAAGGCGTTCGTCGGCAAGGACTTCATCGAGAAGCTCGCCAAATACTGCACCGCTATGGTGATGCAGGACCTCAAGGCGCACATGCCGGCAAAGGACATCTCCTTCGAGTCGTCCAACTTCACCAAGGACATTGCCGCGGCGATCCAGAGGGAGGTGGGGAACATCCTCAACGAGGGCAATTGGGACCCGATAGAGAAGGACGTGACGTTCTCGCTCAACGGCGTCGCGCTGAAGGGCAAGAGCGTCATTACCCCGGCGTCGCACATGGGCGGGGCGATGACCGAGATATACAAAAACGGGCCGAAGGGGTACAACTGCCAGTCGTTCGGCGAGGCGACGCACGCCGTGAACCTGGCCCATTCGGAGTTCAAGGTGGAGATAAACGGCCAGCAGCAGACCATCTTCTCCGGGATCCGCCACGGTGTGCACGCCGCGGTGGCCATCGAATCGCAGCGGGATTTCAAGGCCGCCAACTCAAGCCGCGCCAAGGAAACCCTGATTGCGGCGTTCACGAGCAATCCGGCGCTCGTCAAAAAGGCGCTGGCGAATCCGTCCGAGCCGTGCAAATTCGTCTTCAACTCGGTTTCCCTGCTCACGCCTGACTTTGCACGAAACATCTTCGGAAGCAAGTATGAAGACGAAAAGACGATGCTCAATGCGCAGACCGAGGCGTACCAGGGTCTGAGCGGCAAGCCAATCGAAGTTGACGTGACGGACTCGGATGGCAAGACCGTCAAGGTGACGATAGAGCCGACCGTAACGACCTTCAACTATGGCGTGAACTGGGGCGGCGTCGGTGGCTTGAGCGCACTCTTCGGCGGCTGGGGGGCGTCGAAGGACATGAACGCCAAGGGACTGGTCGCCCTCAACAAGTTTGCGGAGACGACGCTTGCCGAACTTGGAGCGAAGATATCGCAGAGCACCGACCCGGCGGAAAAGCAGGGGCTGCAGAAGAAAGCCGACGCGATTCGCACCTTGCTCGGCCAGATCAACAGAATCGACCAGAAGAAGACGTATTCCTCCGACGGACACGAGGCGTACAAGATGGCTTCGCGCATAGCCGTTCTCACGAACCTTCTTGGCGGTGTGCCGGCCTGGAACTGCAAGAGCGGCAAGGACCGCACCGGCATGATGGACGTCGAGTGCAAATTCCTTGCTACGCTCGTGGCCCTCGGAAAGAACATCCCGGAGCCCGGAGCACCACTCACCTCCGAGCAGAAGATGCTCTATCGCAACCTCCTCCTCCAGAGCGGCAACCACGAGATGCAGAAATACAACACTGGCGTCGCGGGCTACAAGCTTGAAGGCGTCGGTTCCATAACCGAGCGCATAGGCGACATAGCCTCCCAGGGGCTCTTCCTCGGCGGGTCAAAGATCGTCAACAGCTGAAGCATAGAACAAGTTCCGCGGCGTTTAGACGGTGGGGTGTGGTGGATTATGCACAGACTCCCCGCCTCCTAAACACTGACCGCGGGTCATTGACTTGCGGTCGGGGATGTGGTATAATTTCTGTCGTTGTTAATCCTCATAGGAGTTTTTGAAGTGACAAAGCGGCAGGAAATCGCGCAGGAGACGCGCCGGAAGATCTACACGACGGCGTGTTCGCTCATTGAGGAGAAGGGGTTCGCCAACGTGTCCGTCGAGGACATCACGCGCGCCTGCGGCGTCGCGAAGGGGACCTTCTACGTCTATTTCAAGCGCAAGGAGGAGATCATCTTCGAGTGCTGCAAGGAGTGGTTCAGCGACGTGGACCGCAAGGCGCGCGAGCACAAGGGCACGATCGTCGAGAAGCTGGCGTTCTACTTCAAGGGCTTCATGGAGGGCGTCACATGCGGCGGCGTGGAGCTCTGCCGTCAGTGGGTGCGTGAGGTGATCAACCCCGCCGACTCCCCCGGGGAGATGTGCGGCGGCAAGTATGCATACGACCACAGGCACCTGACGGATTTCCTCAATGACGCGGTGAAGGACGGCTTGCTGAAGAAGTCGACGCCGGTTGAGGTGCTCGTGCATCTTTTCATGAGCGAACTCTACGGCATGATGACCTGCTGGTGCATGAGCGACACGAAGTTCGATCCGGGGAAGTGGGTCGGGCGCTTCGCCAAGCTCCAGCTGCCAAACATCCTCGCACCGTATGTTGCCGATACTGCCTCACGCAAAGTTCACGAAGTGCGCTAAGGAGAATTTATGAAATAACTACTTTGCGTACTTTGCGAACTTTGCGTGAGACAAGATGTACAACAAACCAAAAGGAGAACAACAATGAACAGAAGGGAATTTGCCAAGTGCATAGGAGCCGTCGCGGGTGTGGCGGCGATCCACGGTTTTTCATTCGCAAACGAAGGAGAAAAGAAAATGAAATGTGCAGTAGTATACTTCTCATGGAGCGGAAACACGCGCTTCGCCGCCGAGACGATCGCGAAGAAGACCGGCGCCGACCTCTTCGAGATCAAGGCCGAGACTTCCTACAGCACCGACTTCCAGAAGTGCTGCGACGAGGCGAAGCCGGAGTGCTACGGGAAGACGCTGCGTCCCATCAAGCCCATCGAGAGACTCGACCTCGCGAAGTACGACCTCGTCTTCGTCGGCTCGCCGAACTGGTGGGGCACGATGGCTCCGCCCGTGCGCACGTGGGTGTCGCAGAGCAAGGATGCTCTCAAGGGCAAGAAGGTCTGCCTCTTCCAGACCCACGGCGGCGGCGGAATGCAGCGCGTGGGCAAGGAGTTCGCGGAGACCGTCGGCGATGCGGCGACGGTTCTCTCTCCCAAGGCCTTCAGCGGCTCGTCGATCAAATCCAACGTCAAGGCGCTCGAGGATTTCGCCGACGAGAGGACGTCCAGTAAATAAACAGGATCGTACTACAACTGAGAAGCACGTCATTGCTTTCGCTGTTGGGAGTTTTGGAGTTCAGGAGGAAAGTAGTTGCCGTATGAGCGAATTCAATTGCTCGCGCTACGGTCTATAAGCTCCAAAACTCCAAAACTCCAAGTAGCGAAAGCAACAAGAAGGGAACAAAATGAAAGTACTGCTCGTCAACGGAAGTCCGCGTGCAAACGGCAACACTGCCCGCGCGCTGAAGGAAGTCGCCGACACGCTTGCGGCGGAAGGCGTCGAAACCGAGACGGTATGGATTGGCAGCAAGCCCGTCCGCGGATGCGTTGCCTGCTATCAGTGCAAGGCAAAGAATCTGGGCAGGTGCGTATTCGGCGACGATGCGGCCAACGGCATAATCGAGAAGCTTAAGGACGCGGACGGAATCGTGGTCGGCTCGCCGGTCTACTACGGACAGCCGGCGGGCGCATTTCTCGCGCTCTGGCAGCGCATCTGCTTCGCGGGCACTGAGTTCGTCAAGGCGAAGCCCGCCGCGTCCGTCGCGGTTTGCCGCCGCGGAGGATCGACTGCGGCGTACCAGTGCATGAACATGCCGTTCGAGATGCTGAGCTGTCCCGTCGTAACGTCGCAGTACTGGAATGTGACGTTCGGGCGCGAGGAGGGCGAGTGCGAACGCGACGCCGAAGGGATGCAGACGATGCGTACGCTCGGGCGCAACATGGCCTGGCTCCTCAAGAATCTCAAGGGCGGCGACGCAGTCCCCCGCTCCGCGGACGAACCCTGGCAGCCGATGCATTTCATACGCTGATTGAAAACAGAAAACCATTAATAGAGCGTCCCAGACGATAAAACAATGATAGACAACAAACCATTCGCGATGTTCTTCAACGCCAGCCCGCGCAAGGGCTGGAACACGTACAAGATGCTCGAGGCCGCCAAGGCCGGCGCGGAGGAGGCGGGTGCCGTCACCGAACTCGTCAACCTCTACGACATCAAGTTCCCGGGCTGCAGGAGCTGCTTCGCCTGCAAGCTCAAGAACGCAAAGACCAACGGCGTGTGCGCGCTGCGCGACGACCTCAGGCCGATTCTCGAGTGTGCGCGACAGGCGGACGTCCTTGTTCTCGGTTCGCCGATCTACTTCGGCTATCCGACAGGCGTTTACCGCGCGTTTCTGGAAAGGCTGGCATTCCCCGTGTACTCGTACCATTACGAGAACGGACAGCCCCTCGTCTGCCGCGACAAGGTGATCGAGACCGCGAACATCTTCACGATGAACATTCCGGAAAAGTGGCTGGACGAGTGGAAGTATCCGCAGGTTCTCGAATCGAACACGCAGACGCTCAAGACCGTCTTCGGCGCATCGGAATCGCTATACGCCTGCGACACATACCAGTTCACCGACTACTCGCGCTACGACGTCACGCTCTTTGACTAGGCGGCGAAGCGCGCCCACCGCGACGCGCAGTTCCCCATCGACCTCGCAAACGCCCGCGCCCTCGGCAAGCGGCTCGTCGAAAAAACGGTCAAGAAGATATGAAAGACACAACCTATGCTGGGAAAAAAGTTCGCGACATTGTGCATATTGCCCCTGGCGGCGGTGTCGGGGTGCATGTCACTCAATGCGCCCGATAGAGTAGACAATTCAAAAGGAGCTGAAACCATGCAGGTTCGCATTGCAGAACTGGAAATCCTCCCGGAATGGCTCGACGCCTACCTGGAGGCTGCTGGCGAGGTGGGCGCGGAATCGGTCGCGAAGGAGCCGGGTGTCGTGTGCATCTTCCCGATGCAGAAGAAGGAGTCGCCGACGTCCATCCGCATCGTGGAGATATACCGCAGCGAGGAGGCGTACAAGGCGCATCTCGCGACGCCGCATTTCCGCAAGTACAAGGAGGGGACTCCGCACATGATCAAGTCGCTCGAACTTGTTCCGATGCGTCCGCTGGACGAGAAGGGCATGAAACAGATATTCACCAAGCAAAATTAGTTAACGAAAGGGCAAGCAAATGAACGGAAACTTCACATACCACAACCCGACGCGGCTCCACTTCGGAGAGAACGCGATGGAATTCCTCAAGGAAGAGCTCGCGGCGTTCGGTCCGACTGTCCAACTGTGCTACGGCGGCGGCTCGATAAAGAAGAACGGAATCTACGACCAGGTCGTCGCCGCGCTGAAGGCGGCGGGCAAGACCGTTGTCGAGGATGGCGGCGTCATGCCCAACCCGACGCTCGAAAAGCTGACGGACGGCGCGGCGAAGGCCAAGGCCAACAACGTCGACCTCATCCTCGCCGTCGGCGGCGGATCGACGATCGACTACGCGAAGGCGGTGAGCGTCTCGGCGTGGTGCGAGGAGGATCCCTGGCAGAAGTACTTCACGCGCTTCGAGGAGCCGTCCTGCCGCATCATCCCGGTCGGAAGCGTTCTCACGATGGTCGGCACCGGAAGCGAGATGAACGGCGGAAGTGTCATCACCAACCACGCCGCTAAGCTGAAGGTCGGCAAGGTGTTCGGCCCTGCGGTCTTCCCGAAGTTCTCAATACTCAATCCGCGCTTCACGCTTACCGTCCCTCGCCGCCAGATGGTGTCCGGATTCTACGACATCATGAGCCACATCTTGGAGCAGTACTTCAGCGGAACGGACGACAACACGAGCGACTACATCGCAGAAGGGCTCATGCGCTCGCTCGTCGTCTCCTCCCGCGCGGCGGTGAAGAATCCGGAGGACTACGAGGCGAGGAGCAACATCATGTGGACCGCGACCTGGGCGCTCAACACGCTCATCGCGATGGGCAAGACGACCGACTGGGAAGTGCACATGCTCGGCCAGGCCGTGAGCGCGCTTACGGACGCGACGCACGGCATGACGCTCGCCGCGGTGTCGCTTCCGTACTACCGCCTCATCAAGCCGTACGGACTCGCCAAGTTCGTCCGCTTCGCGACGAACGTCTGGGGCGTCGCGGCGTATGGCAAGAGCGAGACCGAAGTCGCGGACGAGGGACTTGCCGCGCTCGAGGCGTGGATGCGCGAGATCGGCGTCTCGATGAACATCACGGAGCTCGGCGCGACCGAGGCGATGATCCCCGAGCTTGTGAAGGCGACGTTCCGCCTAGGCGGCGGCTACAAGCAGCTGACAGAAGAGGAGGTCGCGGAGATATTCCGCCAGAGCTTGTAATCGTGTTCAAGGATTAGGCCACTTTAACGGGAAAGAACCCTAGTTTACATAACACGCATTATGCGCATATTGCGCATATACACATAAAACCACGAGAAACGTCAAAATTCGCCTGGATACTGTTTTCTTAAGCGGTATGCAGGCGAATCGTCTTTAGAGGATTTCCTTGAGGATTTCCTTGGTGATCGGCTTGAGGATGATGTCCTGGAAACCGTCATTGGCGCAGGTAACTGGCGCACATGCGTCCGCCGTGACAGCATAGACGGGCATATGGCGAAGTTCCGGAATCTTGCGTATCTCGCGCAGGAGCTGGCGTCCGTCCATGCCGGGCATCATGAGGTCCGTAAAGACAACGTCGAACTTGCTCTTGCGGATATGTCCAAGCGCCTCTTCGCCACTAGTCGCAGTCTGGACGTTCTTGAAGCCGAGCGCATTGAGGAGCAGCGACATGATGCGGACGTTGAGATGGTGATCGTCGACGACGAGGATGTGCTTCTCGGTGCGGAACGGATCGACGATTCGCATCGTGCGCATCTTCTGGGTGCGGATGAACACAGCCTTGCTCTTTTCGTCCGCGACCTTGACGTCGTGAAAGACGACAGTGATCGTTGTTCCTGAATTCTTGGGAGAACTGATCTTGAAAGTGCCGTTGAGTCGTTCGACAATGCGTTTGGCGACGACGAGGCAGAGCGTTGAACTTCCTGGGCAGGCATTGGGGTCTTTATCTGCGGCTGGATTCATCACCTCGGCGATTTGACTGGGCGTCATCCCGGGGCTCATGTCATTGACCTGAAGGGTGAGCTCCCCTTCCTTGAACGACATGCGGATGTCGATGTAGCCCGAGGGCGTATGGCGCACGGCGTTCTCGAGCAGTCTGCCGAGAACATCCTTGTATGCAGCGCCGGCAAACTGAACAAGCGGTATTTCTCCGGACTTGATTAGGAGCTCGAGATTCTTCGAGCCGGCCGCCTCGGAATAGGACTCGACGACCTGGAGCGTGGCCTCGGAAACGTTGAACGTCTCGAGCATTGGCTCCCGCACGGAGGAGTCCGGGCTTAGGAGCGTCATAACACCGTCTATCGCCGTAAGAAGATTGCGTGCGCCCTGCTCGATCGCCTGCGCCGCCTCACGGGACTGGTCTTGTCCGTTTGCGCCGCGAAGGACCTGCGCATAGCCGACGATCGCGTTGAGCGGAGTGCGGACGTCATGGCTGATGGCGGAGAAAAACCTCGCACGCACTTCAGGAGAGACGGGGATGGAGTCAGAAGCAGACTGCGCCGACTTCGGCTGCGCGACCTCGGCAAAGCAGAAGAGGAATTTCGCGTCGCCGAAGGTGAACGGAATCTTACGGAACGAGAAAACGCGCGACTGTCCATCCGCGCACTTCAGCTTGCGCTCGACGGTGTAAGGCGCCCCCTTCTCCATCACGTCCGCATCCTCCTTGTCCAGCATCGCGGCGGCCTCTGCCGGAAAGAAGTCGGCCGTGCGCCTGCCGATGAGTTCGGCCGCGGCGTTGCGGCGGAGAAGACGCGCGAAGGAGTCGTTGGCGTAGGTCATGACGCCTTCGGAATCCTTTATGAAAACCGCTTTCTCGTTGAAGTTGTCCATACCCTTTCTTTCTCTCCCCTTTCAAGTTAGGTACTTGGAAATTATACCACAAATTTGCTCAGAATGGCTAAAGTCTCCTCGATGTAACCTCGATGACATTTACCTGGTTGCGCAGCTGCAGGATTATCTGCTGCACGACGCGTTCGGAACCCAGCACGTCGATCTTCATTCGCGAGACTGTTCCGTCTTCGGTAGGCCCGACGTTCAGTGTCTGGATGTTGTAGCCGCGGCCAGAGATTAGTCCGACAATCCTCGCGAGAACGCCAGGACGGTTCTCGACGTAGCAGCTAAGGCGATGGAGTTCCTCTTTCATGCTTCGGCGTCCCTGTCAACTTCGATGTCTAGCAATACCGGTCCCTTGAACCGAACGGCGGATGCGACTGCTGCGTCCAGCCTGGCTGGATCCGTTACCTTTACGCCCTTCATTCCAACCGCCTTCGCAAGCAGCGTGAAATCCGGCGAAGCGAGGTCAGTGGCGAAATATCTTCCGGCAAACGAATGCGTCTGCATCTGGCGGACAAGTCCTAGCGACGAGTTTCTGAACACGAGGAACACTATCGGGAGCTTCCGCTCCACGGCGACAATCAGCTCCTCGGAGGTCATCTGCGCTCCGCCGTCGCCGAGGAACGCGGCGACTTTGCATCCGGGACGCGCCAGCGCGGCGCCGATCGCCGCGGGGATTCCGAAGCCCATCGCGCCCATTCCGCCGGACGATATGAAGTGACGCGGCTGCGTGTGGCGGAATCTCTTCGCGGCCCACAGCTGGTGCTGTCCTACGTCGGTGACGACTATGGCGCGCCCTTTCGTTGCTGAATAGACGGCCTCTACAACGGCCTGTGGCATGATGACGCCCTTGTGCAGAGGCTTGAGCCCTTCCGTCCTCGGACGTCTCCATCCGTTTATCGCGGCGAGCCATTCATCGTGCTTTGCGGAGTGGATGCGCGAGTCCACCGTCATCAGCAGCTCCTTGACGTCCGCCGTAATGCCGAGGTCTACAGTCACATTCTTGTTTATGGAAGCAGGATCGCAGTCGACATGGATTATCTTCGCACGCTTGGCGAACTTCGAAACGGTCTGCCCAGTAACGCGGTCGTTAAACCTGACGCCGAGCGCCACCAGAAGGTCACACTGCGCGATTGCCGCGTTCGCCGCGTATTCGCCGTGGAGTCCGGAAAGCCCAAGCGCGAGCGGATCCGTCTCGTCGAACGAGCCGAGTCCCATCAAGGTCGTCGACACGGGGATGCCCGCCTTTCGCGCGAGCGCCGCGACGTCGTGGGACGCGTCGGATGCGATAACACCGCCGCCTGCGAGTATCACCGGACGCTTCGCCGAGTTGACGAGCTTAGCGAACCTGTTGACCTGCGAGGTGGTTGCCGAGACCTCGGGATGGTAGGCCCGCAGGGCGACACGCGCCGGATATTCGGCTGATGTCGTCTCGCGCTGGCAGTCCCGCGGAATGTCTATGACTACCGGTCCGGGCTTGCCGTGCGTGGCGATGTAGAACGCCTGCGCAACGGTCTCCGGAATTTCGTCCGCCGAATGGACGAGGAAGTTGTGCTTCGACACAGCGCGCGTGAGCCCTGTCGTGTCGGCCTCCTGGAACGCATCTGTGCCGATCTGGGCGAGCGGAACCTGTCCGCACACGAGCACCATCGGCACGCCGTCCATGTTCGCGGTGCCTAGTCCGGTAATCGTGTTCGTCAGTCCCGGTCCGCTCGTCACGATGACGCACGCGGGACGCCCCAGCGCACGGGCGTATCCGTCCGCCATGTGAACAGCGCCCTGCTCGTGCCTCGCTAGGACGAAGTCGAAGCGCGCCGTCGAAAGAGCGTCGAAAATGTCGATGACATTCCCGCCGGGGTAGCCGAAAATCTTCTCGACCCCCGCCCTTTCAAGCGCTTCAACAAGCGCCTTCGCTCCGTTTTTTGCCGTTGATCTCATTGCCGCTGGATAAGGTGTCCGTTAGTAGACGAATAGCATTTCCCTGTACTTTGGCATCGGCCAGCGCGAGTCGTCAACGAGGCCCTCGAGTCTGTCGACAGTGCGGCGCAGGTCTTCCATCGCCTTGAGCTGCGCGTCGTATCGGGAATGGGCGAGCGCCTTCTCGAGCCTGTCGCACTTGACATGCAGGTCGTCAAGTCCGGCGCCAAGCTTGGAGGAGAGCGCCGTAAGGCCACGGACGCCGTACTTGAGTCCGTCTGCCTTGGCCTGGCCAAGTGCGTTCGCAAGCCGCGAGAACTCATCCGCAACGACAGGACGCACCATCGAGCGCGCGATTTCGAGCGCTACGGAGGCTTCGATCCTCACGCGGCGGAGGTAGTCTTCGTGTCCGATCTCCCAGCGCGAGCGCATCTCGGTCGCAGAGAGAACGCCGTACTTCTCGAAGAGCGCGATATTAGCGGGGTCCCTGAGCGGCTCGAGCGCGGCAGGTGTGTCGCGGAGATTGGGAAGTCCCCTCTTCGCGGCTTCCTTAGGCCAGTCCGCGGAATATCCGTCGCCCGAAAACACGACGCGCCGATGCGCCTTCACGAGACGCTGGAGAAGCTTCTGAAGGTTCTCGTTGAAGTCGCCCTTCATCGCCTCGAGCTTGTCGCAGATCGCGTCTACCGACTCGGCAACAATCGTGTTGAGGGCCATCTGGCTCTGCGCGCAGTTCTGCGACGAGCCAGGTGCGCGGAACTCGAACTTGTTGCCGGTGAATGCGAACGGCGAGGTGCGGTTGCGGTCTGTCGTGTCCTTCGGCAGCACCGGCAGCGTGTCCACGCCGACGCGCAGCTTGCGTCCGCGCTCGCCGCCCTTCGTACCGCGCGTTCCGGACTCAATCGAGTCGATGACTGCGTTGAGTTCGTCTCCGAGGAATATCGAGATGATCGCGGGCGGCGCCTCGTTCGCGCCGAGGCGATGGTCGTTGCCCGCTCCCGCAGTCGTCATGCGGAGAATGTCCGCGTGCTTGTCGATCGCGCGGATCACCGAGAGGAGCATGGTGAGGAAGATCGCGTTCTCGCGCGGATTGTCTCCGGGCGTGAGCAGGTTGCGTCCGCCGTACGCCACGGACCAGTTGCAGTGCTTGCCGGATCCGTTGACGCCCTCGAACGGCTTCTCGTGGAGAAGGCAGACAAGCCCGTTGCTCTCTGCCGTCTGCCTCAGCACCTCCATGATCATCATGTTGTGGTCGACGGCCAGGTTGAGGTCCTCGAACATCGGCGCAAGCTCGAACTGCGCAGGGGCGACCTCGTTGTGGCGGGTCTTGGCGGGAATGCCCAGCTGCCAGAGGCGTTGCTCGACCTCGCTCATGAACTTGAGGACGCGCGGCTTGATCGCGCCGAAGTAGTGGTCTTCGAGCTGCTGGTGCTTCGCGGGCGCCGCGCCGAAGACGGTGCGTCCTGTCTGCAGCAGGTCGGGACGCTCGAGGTAGAAGCTTCTGTCGACGAGGAAGTATTCCTGTTCGGCGCCGAGCGTGACGGCGACATGGGCCTTGGGCTGGCCGAACTTCGCCATAAGCCTCTCGACGGCGCGGGTGAGCGCCTGGAGCGAGCGGAGAAGCGGCGTCTTCATGTCGAGCGTATCGCCCGTGAAAGAGCAGAACGCGGTCGGAATGCACAGCGTCGCGCCGTTGGCGTGGCGTTTAACGAAGGCCGGGCTCGTAGGATCCCACGCCGTGTAGCCGCGCGCCTCGAAGGTGGAGCGGAGTCCGCCTGACGGGAAAGAGCTCGCGTCCGTCTCGCCTCCGATGAGGTTCTTTCCGGAGAAGCGCTGAACGGCCTGCGCGGGGCCTGTCGGCTCGAGAAACGCGTCGTGCTTTTCGGCGGTTCCACCCGTAAGTGGCTGGAACCAGTGGGTAAAGTGCGTCGCGCCCTTTGCGATCGCCCAGTCCTTCATTCCGGACGCCACGGCATCCGCGATGGACGGGTCCAGAGGCTTCCCTTCGCGCATCGTCGCGAGAAGCTTGGCGGCGACCTGCTTCGGCAGGCACGCCTTTATGGCGTCCTCAGAAAAGACGTCCTCTCCGTATCCCTTTATCTTTGTATCGCTCATATATCGTTATTTCCTTTGCGTCGTCATTCCCCGACGATGTCCCGCGACAGATCGGCGTATGCCGCGTCCGGCAGCACAAACACCGCGTCGGACGCGCCGACCGTCGCGAAGCGTCCGCCGTCCGTCCTGTCCCCAACGAGAATATTCCTTCTTATCGCATCATCCTTTGCCAAGTCTATGGCGACCGTAAGCGCAGGCTTGTCGAGACCGTAGTTGCTCAGGTCATCGGCGGTCACCTTGAGCTTCACTATGCGTGCAGCCCTGAGCGGACACACGGCCT
This sequence comes from Kiritimatiellia bacterium, assembly GCA_016284515.1. Taxonomy (GTDB): domain Bacteria; phylum Verrucomicrobiota; class Kiritimatiellia; order RFP12; family UBA1067; genus UBA1067. The sequence goes on from JAEEOY010000262.1 coordinate 17,646, forward strand.
TGAGCAATCGCGCGACGGCGTCTTCCACTACAGTGCCCTTCTTCGGCGAGGTCTCCACATTCCACGCGCGGCGGTCGCGGTCATATACGACGGACGTAGTCGAGTTCGTGTCCGAGCCTGTGACGGAAAGCCGACGCACTGTCGCCGGATCTATCTTCTGCATGTCGAGGCTTCTCAGGCTCTCGAGGCTGAAGCCGACGCCGAGGGACCTGCGCGACACCTTCGCCGTGCGCGCATCAGGCGCGACGCCGACCTCGATTCCGTCTTCATCCGCATCGCCGCCTCGCAGCGCAAGAACTGCGGCGAGCAGTGACTCGACCGCAGGCGCGTCCGCCTCCGCGGAGACAGGCGCGTCCATTCGCCAGGATCCATCCTCCTGCTTCGCGAGAAGGCACGAAACGCCGCCGTCGGACAGCGACAGCCCGGTGACATGCGCTAGGTCGTATGGGAACATGCGCGTGTCGGAGAAGGCTGCGCCACCGACTGTGGCCTGGTCCTTGAGCGCGCGGTCAACTGTGACGATCGCGGCGCCGTTGTCCACAAGTGCGTAGACGAGCCCTTCCGACGCCTCGTTTCCGAGCGAGATGCGTTTCTCCGGCCCTCCGTCCGCCCCGCGCAGCGTAACGGTAACGGCGCTCTCAGCGTCGAGTCCGTATCCGGCGAGAAGCGCCGCGGACGCCTGGCTTATCTCGTTCGATGCGCCGACGGGCCACACGAAGTCGACGGCACGCGCCGATGTCATGTCGGCGAGAAGCTTCTTCACCTTTGCGGCCGCGGCGGGCGCCTCAGCAGGTTGGGTCATGAGCCAGACGTCGCCCTCTTTCTTGAAGCGCAGGAACTCGATTCCACGCTTGACGTCTATGGACACCACGTTGTCCTCTCCGACGGTCAGGATCGTGCGCCTGCGGAAGCGCTCTGTTGTGAGGTCAACAGCAGACAGCGTGTTTGACGGAACGACGAAGACCGCTGCGTATCCGTCGACGCATGCGTAGACTTCCGCCTTTGACGGTGTGAAGGAACCGAAGCCGATGCGGGTCTCCTGTCCGCCCGACCTTACGCGCACGGAAAGGCGCGGCGGAGCCAGGTCGAAGTCAGCGCGCGTGCGGCCGAGCTTCAAGAGCTCCTTGTCGCCAAATGCGTCCTTCACGGGCGCGTACGCAAGCGCGTCGACAAGGCGCAGCACGGCGGACTCGTCGGCACTGCCGGAGAACGGCTCCACAATGCGCCACTCGCCGGTGCGCGTGAGAAGCGACTCCACTTCGCCATTGCGCGACACCTCGATCAGCGACACAGCATCGTCCGGAATCGTCAATAGGCTCGTCTTCTGCACAAGCGCCGCCTTGTGGGTGGCGTTGCGAGCGAGCATGAAATTCGCGCCCGCCAGCAGGAGGATGCCTATGAGCAGCCACATTATCGTGCGCTTGTTCGTCATGTGCGCCTCCTTCTCCTGAGCGCGACCAGCAACATCACGAGTGCGACGGCAAGCGGAACGGCCCCGGCCGTGTACAGAAGAAACTTGAGACGTCCCGCGCGGTCGAAACCAGTCACGAGCGCGCCGGAATCGGCACCGCTAGCGACCGACGCGTCGGTGCCGGAAAGGTACGCGACGCAGTTGAGGAAGAAGTCGCGGTTGGCGCTCGCGCGCGCCATGAGCTGTCCGTTCATCGCGAACGACGCGTCGCCGATTGCGACGATGCGCGTCGGGCGAATCGACAGGTCCGCGCCAGTCCCAACTCCTCGCTCGACCGCAGCGGCTACCACGGACGTGCCAGCCCTGGCCAGGGGCGAGAACTCGACGCGGTCCGCGCCGCTTCCCGCCTCCGCCGCAGCGGACGGCATAAATGCAACCGGACGCTCAAGGAGGATGCGCGAGCCATCGAGCGGCTTCGAAATCGCGTGTTCGGAGAAGTCGCCGACGATCACGTCGGAACCCGTTACGGTGCGCGTGCCGGTCGCCTGGAAGGCGGAAGCGCGGAGCCCCCACGACGGAAGCAGGGAAGAGACCCCGCCAGATTCCGCGGCGGATGTCAGCACAAGCAGACGTCCTCCTGCCTTCAGATACGAATCAATGCGCCCCGTCTCGGCGCGCGAGAAGTCGTCCTTCGCGCCTGCGACGACAATGAGGGCGCAGTCGGAAGGAATGGACGCGTCGCCGGAAAGGTCTATCGTCGCGTTACGGTATCCCTCGCGAGACAGGTCGCGAGCGATGTCGCTCATCCCCCACGATCCGTAGTCCGTGGCTGAAATCTCGCCGTGGCCGATGGACCAGTAGACGTTGCGGCGCTGCGGCGGCATCGTGAGGCGCAGTATCGCGGACGCGCATACACGCTCGCCGAATCCGTCGGAAAGCGGAAGGAACGCCCTGCGTCTGCCCTTCACGAACACGATGCTGTCCTCACTCGCGCCAAGACGGATGAGCTCCTCGGCGCGTCCTATGTCCCAGCGCGGATCGATGTAGGAGATGTCGATTTTCAGACCGCCTAGCGACGCGGATTCCGCCTGGAGCGCCCTGAGGAACCTGCTGACCTCTCTGAAGCGCGCATCGCGGCGCGAAAGGAAGCATGTCGCCGTCATGTCGCCCTGAGCTTCGACGAGAATGCTCCTTGTTCGCGCAGAGAACGGCTTGCCTGTGTTCCCGACCGGAACGTCCAGCTTGACATCCGTGCGGTGGGAAAGCTCAACGCAGAGTCCGGACAGAAGAAAGGCCAGGACGAGGGCTACGCCAGTTGACATGCGCCATGAGCGACCACCGCGTCCGCCGAAGCGCAGCATGGCGACGAACTTCGACGCGACGAACAGGAAGAACGCCGAAAGGACGAGGTACGAGACGATTGTACCCGAGGAGAACAGTCCGGACGCCATGTCGACGACCTGCGCGTCAAGCGGCATCTCACCGAACTGAGGCCTTCCCTGCGGCGCCCACGCGAGCAGCGCGGCCCATCCGCCGCGGGGGATGCCGACGAGCAGCAGTAGCGACGCGCAAGCGGCCGTCGCCGCATGGCGGAACATCGCGCTCATCGCGACTGACACGGCGGACCAGAGCGCGCCCTGCAGCATGAGGGCGATAAACGCCGGACAGAAGCCGAGCGGACCCACCCCCGCGAGCGCGGAAGGCGCGGCGAACCTAAGCGCCGCGACAGTGACGGCGAACGAGAGGAGCGTCGACGCTGCAATCGCGACGAACACGCCGAGGTACTTGCCGAGCGTCAGGTCACGCTCGAGCACCGGGGCCGAAAGAAGAAGCTCTATGCGCCCGGACTGCTTCTCGTCGCTCCACACGTCCATCGCGAGGAATGCCGCGAGCGCGGGCAGGAACGGAGACACCGCCGCCGCCCAGACGGCGGCTACGGAAAGCGAACCGCCCTCCGCCGCCTCGAGTCCGAACGAAAACGCGACAGCGCTCGCCGAAAGGAACGCAGCGATGGCGAGCGCGGACGAATAGAGACTGCGCATGCGCCCGAGAGTGCGGGAGACTGTGACCCTCATCGGACTCATTTCGCAGCCCCCTTCCCGTCCGCTTCGTTCTTTTCAGGCGCTCCCTTTTCAGGCACTCCCTTGAGCGCCGCATCAAGCTTGGTGCGAACCGACTCCGCCGCCGCGCCGACGGCGTCTATGGACGCGGAAATCACGCCGTCCTTCAGCACCAGGAACCGGTTCGCCCACTTGGCGAGGTCGTCGAGTTCGTGCCCCGTCACGACGACGGCGGAGAATGCCGCCGCCTCGGAGACTATCTCTCCCATGTCCGCGCGCATCTCGCTGTCGAGCCCGGCGAGAAGATCGTCGAGAAGCAGGACGCGCGGACGGAGCAGAATGGCGTCCGCAAAGGCCACGCGCTTGGCCTGCCCCGCGGAGAGCGTGCCTATCGGCGAACGGAGGAGCGAGCCGATTCGGCATATCTCGCAGGCCTCATCGATTCGGCGGCGTATGCGCTTGGACATCTCGCCCTTGAGCAGCGCCCTGTAGTGAAGATACTCCTTCACCGTCATGTCTTCGTAAAGCGCGATGCGTTCCGGAAGATAGCCGAGCTGGCGGCGATATTTGATGGGACGTGCGAGGGCGTTCTGGCCGTCAACAATGACAATGCCGGAATCCGGAACGGCAAGCGTTGCCAGAACTTTCAAGAGCGTCGTCTTGCCGGCGCCATTAGCGCCGACAACGCAAACCGCCTCGCCCGGCGAGACGACAAAAGACACATCCCGCAGCACTGGCTCGCTGCGGTACGTGAACGCTATATTGCGCACTTCGAACATTTGCTATATTATACCAAAAAATGGCATGCCATTGGGGGTCGGCGAGATGTGATCAATATGATATAATATTCACAAATGAGCGAAGTGGATGACATAAAGTACATGGAAATGGCCCTAAGGGAGGCCGAAAAGGCGGCGGCGGACGGCGAAGTGCCGACGGGATGCGTCGTCGTAGACGCCGAAGGCCGAATTCTCGGACGCGCGCACAACCAAACCGAGGGTCTCCTCGACGCGACAGCCCATGCGGAAATGCTCGCGCTGACCGCGGCCTTCAACGCGCGCGGGAACTGGCGCCTCACCGGAACGACCGTCTACGTTACCAAGGAGCCGTGCCCCATGTGCGCCGGCGCGCTCGTCCTCGCGAGGCCCGCGCGCATCGTATGGGGCGTCTCAGACCCGAAGCGCGGCGGCTCCACCGTCTTCGATATCTTCCGCCACCCCGGCATAAACCATCACCCCGAGCTCGCCGAAGGCGTGCTCGAGGAGCCGTGCCGGCACGTGCTGCAGGAGTTCTTCCGCTCAAGGCGCGGCTAGTTCGCCGCTGCCTTGGCTGCCGCCGCGCGCAGCTCCGCCGTCTTCTCGCGGATGCGCTTGACCATTTCGGCGGGATTTTCGCATCCTTCGACCGACATCTCAAGCGGACACCGTCCGGACTTGTCTCGGTTGAGGATCTGGTCCACAAACTCGTCCGCGCTCGCCTCAATGCAGTGCTGCTTCAGAAACGCCGCGCCGTCCTTCGACATGAGCGTCGCATGCACCCTTCTCACCTTGCCGAGCGCGCACACCGCCGCCGCGGCGCGTCCGATCACCTTGTCCGCCACGAACGCGCCTTCAAGCCTGCCGTTGTCGTACATCTTGAGGATCGGTCCGACGCCGCGCCCCTTCTCGCTCGCCGCGACCGCTCCGTCGCGAGCGACGACGCACGACGCGCCTGCGTCAAGCATTGCCTTCATCTCGGGGAGCAGTTCCTCGTCTGAACGCGTGGCGACTGCAAGCTGGGTGTCGAGACCGTGAACGCGAATCGCAGGCTCGGGACGCGCAGCGCACACGTGCTCACACGCGCCGCATCCGATGCAGAGCGTCGCGTCGACGGAAGGATACCCGTCGACAATCGTGATGGCGTTCTTCGGACACTTGCGCGAGCACGCGATGCACTCCACACTGTCCGTCGTGCGGATGCAGAGATCCCTCTCCACCTTGGCGAGTCCGACATGGAAGTTCCGCTTCGAGACGTCTGCGGACGGAACCTCGAGCGCCCCCGCAGGGCACGCCTTGGCGCACTTCCAACCGCACGTCGTGCGGCAGAAGTCCGTCTGAAAGAACAACTCGGGCTGTCCGAAGCTCTTAAGCGCCACGGACTGCCTGAGCGCGCCGCTGGGGCACGCCTTCACGCAGCGTCCGCATCCGACGCACTTCGACGCGAAGCGCGCACGGGTGAGCGCGCCCGGAGGCATGACAGTCGCGGGACGCTTCGGGACGAGCGGAATCGACACATCGGCGAAACCACCGTCCGTCGTCTTCTCGACCGCCTCGGCGGCCGCAAGCACCGCGACGCCCTCTAGGGCCTCGCGCCGCGTCACGCCCTTTTCGCCGTCTTCGGCCTTCGGGGAGGATTCCGTCTTCTTGAAACACGCCTTGCAGTTCGCGCAACCCTCGCCGACCTTGTGGCGGCAGACACTCTTTGCGGAAAGCGCGGTGAAGAGCGTGCCGGCGGGACATATCCAGTTGCACCAGAAACGTCCCTTCCCGACCGCTGCAAGGACGAGCACTATGGCGAAGATCGCGACGCCGGGAATGAACAGCGCCATCGCCTTGCCGAAGATCGAGTACGGCGTAACGGACCACGCGACGGCGCCGAATCCGGAAAGCACCAGCGCGGCGAACGCGGCAAGCACCGTCCAGCGCACCGCACCCTGGGCGCGCGACTGCGGGAGCCGAGTGCAGACGCGGCGGACGTGAGTCTTCGGATGCACGAGCCAGTTGACGAAGCTCTGCAGCGCGCCGAGAGGACACAGGCACTCGCAGAAAAGGCGCCCGACAAGCGGTGCTGAGACAAGCACGACGAGAAACGCAATCGTGGCCGCCGGCTGCAACCTGAGGATTCCGGTAGAGGGCAAGCCGAAGAACTCCCCGGCCGCGGCGGCTACTACGGCAAGCGCGACGGCGCGCTTTGTCCACTTCTTGACGGATTCGGACTTCACTTCGACACCTCCTCGTCTATGAGCGAGTCGACCCACTTGTCTATTTCGCCGAGTTCCTTCGAAATGTCTATGCTCTGCGGACAATGCATCCTGCAGCGGTTGCAGCCCGTGCAGCGTTCTGCGCGCCTGAGCGGATCGGGCACGGCCTTTCTGTACATCGCCAGGATGTCTGCCGCGGACGGCGGCTTTTCCGACGTTATGACTGTGTTGCGGAACGTTAGAACGGCCGGTATGTCGAGTCCGTACGGACACGGCATGCAGTAGTTGCAGTAGTTGCACGGAATCGTGTGCAGCTTGATAAGCGCCAGCGCTGCGCGCTCAAGCGCCGCGAACTCCTCGTCCGTGCACGGCTTCAGCGAAGAGAACGTCGCGAGGTTCTCTACGATGTGCTCCGTCTTCGTCATGCCGGAAAGGACCGTCATGACGTTCGGGAACGACCCGCAGAACCTGAGCGCCCACTTGGCGAGCGATGCGTCCGGATCGAGCGGCGCAAGCTCGCTGGAGAGCGCGTAGTTGGGACGCGCGAGGCGTCCGCCGAGGAGAGGTTCCATAATGACGACAGGGATGCCGAGCGCGGTAAGGCGCTCGTAGAGGTACTTCGCGTCGAGGTTGCGCGGATTCGTCTCCTTCGCATGAAGCCAGTCGACGTAGTTCATCTGTATCTGGCAGAAGTCCCACTTGTACTTGTCGTTGTGGTCCATGCACCACTCGAAAGCCTTCGGGTCGCCATGGTATGAGAAGCCGAGCTTGCGGATGCGCCCCTCGGCGCGCAGCGACGCGCACCAGTCAAGCGCGCCGTTCTCGAGATAGCGCTTCGAGAAGGTGGCGAACCCGTCGTTGCCGATTGCGTGAAGGAGGTAGTTGTCGATGTAGTCGGTGCGGAGGTACTTCAGCGAGTCCTCGAACATCTTCTTGCATTCCGAAAGCGCATACTGCTGTGGCGCGAAGTTCGAGAGCTTCGTGGCGATTATGTAGTCGGAGCGCTTGAATCCGCTCTTCTCCAGCGCCTCCCCGAGGCGGCGCTCCGACTCCCCGCGACAGTACGCCGGCGACGTGTCGAAGTAGTTGACGCCGTGCTCGAGCATCGTCTTCACCTGGGCATCGAGTTCGGACTGGTCGATTTCGGACTGCGAATAGCCCTCCTTCACCCAGCCGTTGGCGTGTCCGCCGTCCTTCGTCGGCATGCGCATCGCGCCGTATCCCAGCAGCGAAACCTCACGCCCGTCTTTCGTTTGTCTTGTTGTCATGGGATGTTTTCCTAGATAGCGCGACTGCAGTTTATGGGAAATTAACGACTTTTACGGAGGCGGCGGCAAGGGGACCGGGCTTCGTGACGAAGACCATCGAATTCCCTTCTGGAACGATGACTTCGGCGACAGGCATGCCGTCAGCGGAAACGGCCACCCTTCCGTCCGCCGGACGGTCGACGCGCGCAAGAAACACGCGCTTCGGCAGCGACGGCCACGATCTCGTGTCCGCGCCGCGCCTGAGTGCGCTGTACGCCGCGACGGCGTACTGGGAGGCGATGAGCGCGTACTGCGCGTTGCGGTCGTGAGCATGCTCCGCGGCGATTCCGAGCGCCGCCTGCACGCCGACGTCGACTATCGTGCGCGTTATCTCGCGCTTTATCGCTCCGCGCATATAGACATCATATTCAACCTTTGCGAGCGCCTCGACGCTCGCAAGCTCCTCCATCGGCACTCCGCCAGCGCTCCACGACATCGCCGCCGCCGGCATCTCAAGTAGACGCGGCAGAGCAAGCCCGGCGTACTTGACGTAGCGTCCTGCATACGGGATGAGAAGCAGCGGAAGATCTATGCGCCATGCCTCGCGCTTCGGACACAGTCCGTCCTCGACATAGATCCACACCTGGTTCTTCGGCTTTACACCGCTCGTAGCAAAGTCTTTCTTCACAAAAGAGTTCGCCGGCCTCAGCCGCGCAGCATCGCGCAGATGCTCGCGCGCACCGCCGTCGCCAGCGAGCAGGCGGAACACTCCGCACGCGTGTGACATGTACGGATTCTGATAGTCCTCCGGCTTCAGATCATCCAAGGTGCTTGAACTGAAGATGTCAACGCCGAACGCCTCCTTCACCGTTTCGCGGAACGATCCGTCCTTGACTGCGTTCTGAATGGCGACGTTGCTCTGTCCGGAATTGTCCTCTCCGCCCTTCTCCTTCGCATAAGCCGCAGAATCCTTCTGCAGACGCTCGTCGGCCTCCGCAAGGTACTTCCTGCGCTCGTACAGCCAGTTCTCCTGATGCTGCGCCGCCCGGTTGAACTCCGTGCGCGCCGCGGCCATGTCGCCCTTCGACGCGTAGCCGATCGCCTTGTACATGCACGCGAAGATGCGGTCCTGTCCACCGCCGTCGTACGGAAAGTACCTGTCGTTGAGCATCATTGCGTACGCGGTGTCGACGCTTCTCGAGAATACCGAAGTCCGGTCGTTCTCGATCATCAGGTCTTCCGCGACGTCGAAGTCGGCGATGGCACGGTCGGTCTCCCCGGCGAGGTTTCGCGCCTGCGCCGACATCAGCGTCCAGAGAAGCGTGTCCTCGTTCGGCTTCGCGGCTAGCTCGGTCGGCTCGGCGGCGGCCGCGGCGTATTCGCCGCGGGCCAGCCTGCCGCGGTAGTCGCATATCACGTCGTCCACCGTGCGGCATCCAGCGACGGCGGCAAGCAATGCTGCGGCCGCAAGGCGGACGGCGGATGATGCAGACTCCGCGCGCATGTCAGAAACCGAGGTTGATTCCCTGAGTCGGGGCGGGAGCCGCCGGAGCCTGCTCCGCGGCCGCCGCTGCGGCCGCCGCGGCCCTTATCTCCTCCTGCCTGCGGGAGAATCCCGCGGGGTCGATCTTCGACTGGATGATGGATGCAACATTCGCCGCAGCCCACTCCGTCGAACCAGAGGTGAATATCTCGGGCGTCCCGTAGAAGCCCTGGGAATCGACGCGCACGATGTCCGAGACGACAATCTCGGTCGTAGGCGCGTGCACGCAGCGGAACCTTATCTCGGCGAACTGCGCCGAAGCCGGCGGAAGCGGAAGACCCGTCACGTAGTCCTTCCCGGGAGAGGCGACGTCGGAGAACATCACCTCCGCGACAAGAAGGTAGTCCGTCGCAAGCTTCTGGGAAAGACGGCAGACATCGTTGGGGCTCGCGTTCGGATCCTTCACGATGCGGTCGAGCTCGCGGTCGATTTCCGGACCGAACGAGCGGTCGAGCGTGCGGAAGCTCCCCGTCTGCGTCAGCTGGATGCTGAGGTGGTCGACGAGCGTGTCGAGCCAGTTGCGCGCGTCGAGGGTGTTGCCCCACACGCTGACTGTCTGCGACTTTGTGATGAACGGAGCCACGGCAATGCGCGGCTTCTTCGCCGGAAGCGGACGCGCCGAGATTTCGCGCGGAGCGGGCGCGGCGACCTCTGTCGCCACAGGCGGCGTCGCGCCTTCGTCGCTCTCGTGGAACCTGAGCCAGTCCTTGACGCGAGCCTTGCCCCAGACGAGCTCGGCCGACGATGTGTTCTTGCCGACGTCCTTCACTTCGCAGACGCCGACGGTCTTCTCCTTGTAGACCGTCTCGTCAGTATCGTCGTCGACAATGGCCTTGCGGCGGCGAATCTCGTACTGCTCGCCGACCTCGAGGAAATCGGCTCCGTAGCTGAGCGTGAGCTGTCCGTCGTCTTCGTCTGCTTCCATGACGTACATGGGATAGTCCCGCATGAGAATTGCGAGCGCGACGCGCTTTACGACGTGCACGAGCATGTCCTTCGGCGTCTGGCAGTACGCGGCGACGCGCAGCGTCTCCGCCTCGTACGGCTGCTGGGTGCGGAGGTCGTTCGCGCGAATCGACACGGTGGCGATGTACTCCTCCTTCGCCGTGCCGGCGATAGCGCGGGACTTGCCGCTCTTGACGAGCTGCACGACCTCTCCGCTCATGGCGTAGCCGGCGGGAATGAGCTCGGCCTTTCCTCCGAAACCCTCCTCGCGCGCCGCCGCGGCGTACATGCCGCGGTCGAGGCACTTGTACTTCTTCGCCTGCACGAGCTTCGTGAGCAGGAGCTTGTCGATGCCGTCGAACGCCTGGCGGTCGACGCCGGCCTGGAACGCCATCTTGTCGAGGACAAGCCACTTCGTCTTGGCGTTTCCGCGAGGCGAGATGGTAGCTGCGGCAGCGGCGGCGGCAATGCCTACCTCGCCTCCGCACGCCTCGACGATCTTCGCGACGATCTGGCGGCAGACGTCCTCGATCAGCTTGCGCTGCGGGTCTGCGGTCGTTGTGGAGACAACGCTGTTGGCCGTCTCAGAACACTCGCCGACGCCGTCGAACGCGAGCAGGATGTTTCCGTCGAGGTCGCGCACCTTGCCGACATACGGCTGGCGGAACATCCGAACGCCCGCCTTCGCACCGGAATCATTGACGTCGACAACCTTCGAGTCCTCTTCGCGGTCGCCGAGGGAGACCGTGATGAGGCGCGTGGCGACGTCCGCCTTCTCGAGGTCGACCATCTTGATCGCACCCTTCGAAGCAGTGAAGAGCGCGGACTCGAGATATCCGACGGCAAGCGGCACATAGCGGCGCGACGGATCGTTCAGGACCTTCAGACGAATGTCGTTTAGCAGCTTGCGGTTGCGCTGGTTCTCGGCCTGTATCATATCCGTCTCGCTCGTCACCTCGAGCTTTCGCGAGGACCATGCGATTTCGACGGACCCGGCGTTGTGCTCCTTGTTCTCGCCGAGCTGCGGCAGGGACGGAAGCCCCGCGGCGTACTGTCCCGGATGGATCGTCTTGCCGAGCCAGTCCTCGATGGGCGTCATCGTCTCCGCCGTGCCGAACGCACAGACGGCGAGCCTTACCTCGCGCTCCTGTGCGGGCTGAGCCTCGGTCTCCGGCTCAATCTGCGCTTCCTGGGCGGACGCGGCGAAGGCAAGCGCCGCCGCCGCGAGAAGTATTCTGGATTTCATTTGGACACCGCCTTCCCGGATCAGTTCATCACGTTCGTCTTGTCGACGGCCTTCTGGAGAGGCACTCGCTTCTGCCAGAAGTCAAGTCCCGTTCCGACGTCCGTGAGCTTGAGGAGCAGCGCGTTCTCCCTGTAGAAGTTGCCGTTGTCGCGGCGCACGTTCTGCTCGAGCAACTTGCCGGTGAGGATGAACTCTGGCCTGACGGCAGCTGTGCCGGTCTGCGCGGCGAAGTCCTCGTTGTAGACGATGAACTTCTCGCCGTTCATAAGCTCCTCCTCGAAGTAGAGCTTGAGCGATTCGGCGAGATAGCCGGCCTGCGACCCGCGAGCCGTCGTGTCGACGGTGAACGGCTTGACGTTCACGATGCGGCGCGCGCCGGGCTTCGCATATCGCACCGACGCGCGGTCGATGTCCTGGATTGCCTTCGAGACGACGATGCGAAGGTCGGCCTCGGCGAACCCCGCCGTCACCTCAGTGTCCTCGCCATCCACGATGCGGCGCGAACGCTCTGTCGCGCACCCGGTGGCAAAGACGGACGAAAGAATGATTGCACAGTACACTAGCTTATTCATCATGTGTTTCCTTTATGGCTGTTCAGTTTTTCACTATCACTGTTCCCTATTCCCTGCCTTCAGAATCCAGCGTTGATGATTGGCAGGCACGCGACGCCGGTTCCGTTGAAGTTGAGGACGCCGATCTGAACGCCATGCAGGTCCTGCGCGAAGTTTACGGCACCGACCTGGAGTCCGTACGCGCTGCCCTCGACCGCATTGACGACGCCGACCTGGAGTCCCTTCATCGTCCCCCCGACATAGTTGCCGAAGATCGTCGGGGAGATTCCGCCGAAGTCACGCTTCGTGTACGAGAAGAGACCCGAGTCGAGTCCGAACATGTCGACGAACGCGCCCCATCCGAAGTTGAGCCTCACGCCGTAGACACTGCTCTCCTCGTTCGGAATCGACCACGACAGGACCGTCACGCCGACAACGGTGTCATACGAGCGCCACCCGTAGTCATTTCCGCCTCCGCGCTGAATGAACGTCACGTCACGCTCGTTCTCGCCGGTCGCGAGGTCGTTTGCCATTCCCTGTCCGGCCACGAATCCGGCAGCAGTGGCGCTCGCCGCTGCGAACGCACCAAGAATGATCGCGAATGTCAGTTTTCTCATCTTCTAGCCCTCCTTGTGTAGAACAGCATATCGACTGCATCGGCGCGCGGCGCAGTGCCCTTGAGCGCGCATATCTCGTGCGGATGCAGCATGCGCGAGCTCCAGTTCGAGACGACGGAATCAATGGCGACGCCGTCGGCGTCGAGCCACACGACCTTCCAGTCGACGGCTATCTCGCTAGACGTCGTGTTCACCATGTTCGCCTGGAATGTGTAGAAGTCCGACGCGCCCTTCGTGCAGCGGATGTCCGTTATGCACACGCTCGTGCCGAGATCCTCGGCGATCGTGACGCGTCTGTCCTGCGGCGGAACGTTCGTCGCGACGCATCCGCACAGCATCGCCGCGCCAAGCGCGGCCGCAATGATTCTTTTCATCTGCTCGGTACCTCCTTGTGTTGTTCGACCTTCCGCTGTGCGGACGGTCTCAAGTTACGCCAATATATTACCAAAAAATCACAGTCCTGCAAAGGGATTGCATGAGAATCCACCTCCGCCGTTCGACGGACCGAACGACGTGCGCGGCCCGCGGCGCTCCCGCCGCGCACCGCCGGAGGCGCCTCCCGCGGCCGCGCCAGCGCCGGCTCCGCCGATAACAGGATTCGACTTCGCCGAGAGCGCTATGCGGCCCCTCGCGCGGTCGACGCCTATGACCGTGACCTGAAGCCTGTCGCCCGCCTTCACCACGGACGCCGGATCGGACACGTAGTTGTCGGAAAGCTCCGAGAGGTGGACGAGTCCGTCCTGATGCACGCCGATGTCTACGAACGCACCGAACGCAGTGACGTTCGTAACGACGCCCTCGAGCTTCATGCCCTCCTTGACGTCCTCGATCTTCGTCACGTCCTCGCGGAACTTCGGCGGCTCGAAGACTGCGCGCGGATCGCGTCCCGGCTTCACGAGCTCGCTGACGATGTCCTTCAGCGTCGGCTCGCCGACTTCGTTCGTGATGTAGCGCCGCACGTCGATCTTCTTCGCGGCCGAGCTGTTGCCCACGAGCTCGCCAACCGAGAGACCCATGTCGGACGCCATCCGTCCGACGAGCTCGTAGCGCTCGGGATGCACCGCGGACGAGTCGAGCGGATTCGCCGCGCCGCGTATGCGAAGGAACCCCGCGCACTGCTCGAACGCCTTCTCGCCAAGCCCCTTCACCTTCTTGAGCTCCGAACGCGACGTGAACTTTCCGTTCTCGTTGCGCCACGCGACGATGTTCGCCGCAAGCGACGGAGTGATTCCCGAGACGCGCTCGAGAAGCGGAGCGGAAGCCGTGTTGAGCTCCACGCCGACGCCGTTCACGCACGAGACGACGACCTCGTCCAGCTTCGCGCCGAGCATCGTCTGCGAAACGTCGTGCTGGTACTGTCCGACGCCGATCGCCTTCGGGTCGACCTTGACGAGCTCTGCGAGCGGATCCTGCAGACGCCTTCCAATCGATATTGCGCCGCGCACCGTGAGGTCGAGGTCCGGGAACTCCTTGCGCGCTATCTCGGACGCCGAATACACCGACGCTCCCGCCTCGCTCACGGAGACGACTATCGGCGTCGGAATCTCCGGATGCTGCGCGTGCAGCTTCTTTAGCGTCTCGCGCACGAAGGCCTCCGTTTCGCGTCCGGCAGTTCCGTTGCCGACGGCAATCGCCTCCGGACGGTACTTCGCGACGATGAGCGCGACGGTCTTCGCCGCCTCAAGCGGATTCTGCTGGGGGAAGATGACGGTCTTGCCGAGGTACTTTCCTGTCGCGTCCATCATCGCGACCTTGCATCCCGTGCGGATGCCGGGGTCGATCGCCAGAACAGCCTTCTCTCCGAGCGGAGAGGCGAGGAGAAGATGACGCAGGTTCTCCGCGAACACCTCGACCGCCGCGCGGTCCGCCTCGTTCTTCTTGTCGACCGTGACATCCACCTCGCACGACGGCGCGAGCAGGCGCTTGTACGCATCTCGCGCGGCGATGGCTATCTGGTCGGAATCCTTCTTGATGACGTCGAGTATCGCGTTGACCATGGTGTCCTCGTCGATGACGAGTTTCACCCACAAGACGCCCTCCTTCTGTCCGCGCCTGATGGCGAGGTAGCGGTGCGAGGGAATCGTCGCGATCGACTCCTCGTAGTCGTAGTACTGCTCGAACTTCGTCGGCTCCTTCGGCGCCGGGCTCGCGACCTCGCTCTTCACGCGCGAGTGGCGCGCGAACTCGTTGCGGACAAGCCCGCGCACATCCGCCATGTCTGCGATGCGCTCCGCCACAATGTCGCGCGCATACTGCAGATCCTCGTCCGTCGGCTCCGCGCCGTTCCAGAGAAGTTCCGCCTCCTCCCACATCGCATCCGCGAGCGGCTCGTAGCCCTTCTCCTTCGCGACCTGCGCGCGCGTGCGGCGCTTTGGCTTGTACGGCTGGTAGATGTCCTCAAGACGGGACTTCACGAAGCACCCCGCGATAGCGGCGCGCAGCTCGTCCGTGAGCTTGCCCTGCTCGTCGATGGACTTGAGTATCGTCTCCTTGCGGGCCTCGAGCTCGCTGTAGTACTCGAGACGGTCCTTGATCTTTCCGATTGCGACCTCGTCAAGGTTTCCGTGCGCCTCTTTGCGGTAGCGCGCTATGAAGGGTATGGTGTTTCCGTCTGCAAGAAGCTTCTCGACGGCGGCGATCTGGTTCGGGGCGGCCCCGACCTCGGTCACCATTCTGCTAAGTATCTCTGGAGTCATTAGAATGGTTAGGTGGTTAAATGGTTAGGTGGTTGGGTGTGCACGCGGGCGGATGTTCCTGACGCGGAGGGCGGATTATTTCGGAACGACGAAGCTGACGCACCGCGCGCTCTTCCTGAATATGGCGCGCGCGACGGACTTGATGTCCTCCTTCGTCACGGCCTTGATCCCTGCGACCTGCTCGGCGGGAGTGACGAGCCTTCCGTATGAAAGCATCGTGGCCCCGTAGAAGAACAGCTTTGACGTCACCTTCTCGTGCGACAGGCGGAAGTTCCCGACGAGGAACTCCTTGGTCCGCTCAAGTTCCGCGGCGGATACGCCGCGCTCGCAAATCTTGGCGAGCTCGCGGTCGACGACCGCAAGCGTCTTCTCGGCCTTAGAGGAATCTACGCCCGCCGCGACGACGAACATTCCGGCGTCGCGGAAGAACTGCATGCGCGACGAGATGTCGTAGCTAAGTCCGCGCTTCTCGCGCACCTCCTGGAAAAGGCGCGAGGACATGCCGCGTCCGAGAACGGCGTCCATGACTGTGGCGGAATACTTCCTGGGGTCTCCCACGCCAAAGGTGCGGTATCCGAGCGCGATCTGCGTCTGCTGCACGTCCTTCTCCTTCGTCACGGACGGCACAACGCGCCCGAAGGACGCCCTGCCCTCCGCGGCACATCTGCCGCGCGCCGCCTTGAGCGAGGCGAACGCCTTCTCGACGAGGCGGAGCGCCCTTCCCGGGTCGAAGCGGCCCACTATGACGGCGACTGTGTTGTCGGCCCTGTAGTGGGACTTCATGTAGCGCCTTAGGTCCGTCGGCTTCATGGGGACGAGCGACTTCGCGCTTCCGGCGACTGGCGCGCCGAGGCGGGACTCGGGGAACAGCGCGCGCTGGAGGTTTTCCATCGCGACGGAATCCGGCTCGTCCTCGTACATCTTGATCTCCTCGAGGATGATCTGCTTCTCGCGCTCGAACTCGTCGTCGGGGATCGTCGCGCGCAGGTACATGTCGGAAAGTATGTCGACCGCCTCGGGGAGGTAGTCGTCCGGCATGTGCGCGAAGTAGCACGTCGACTCCTCGCCGGTCATCGCGTTGAAGTTGCCGCCGCGGCCTTCGATGGCGCGCGTTATGTCGAGCGGACTCCTCTTCGGCGTTCCCTTGAAGAGCATGTGCTCGATGAAGTGGGATATCCCGGCCGTCTTCTCCGTCTCGTGGCGGGATCCGCTTTCGACGAAGAGTCCGACCGCTATGCTCTCCGCCTCGCACGGAACGAGCACGACGCGGAGTCCGTTGCCCAGCGTCGCAAGGCTTGCGCCGGACGTGAACTGCTGTATTCTTGCTGATTTCATATGAAGCTGTGGGACGCGCGGTTTGCCGCTCATGCGAGCATCTTCGAAATGCGCTCGACCGCGACCTTGATTTTCTCGAGGGACGTCGCGTAGCTCATGCGGACGAAGCCCGTCCCGCACGCGCCGAAGGCGCTGCCCGGGACGCACGCGACGCCGTGCTCCTTAAGGAGCCTCAGCGCGAATTCCTCGTCGGAAAGACCTGTCTGCCTGACATCCACGAAAAGGTAGAACGCGCCCTTCGGCATGAGCGTCCTAAGTCCGAGCGCATTGAGCGCCGGAACTAGGTAGTCGCGGCGCTTTTTGTATTCGCGGCGCATCCTGTCGACATCCTTGTCGCCGTGGTCCATCGCCTCGACGCCCGCCGCCTGGGAGAGCGTTGGGGCGGACATGATCCCGTACTGGTGTATCTTCATCATCGCGTCGATGACGTCAGAGGGTCCGCATGCGTATCCGAGACGGAAGCCAGTCATCGCCCAGGACTTGGAGAATCCGTTGAGGAGGATGACCCTCTCCTTGTGCTCCGGGAAGGAGGCGAAGGAGTCGAGCTTCCGCTCAGCGTCGCCGTCGTACACGAGTTCGGAGTACACCTCGTCCGCGAGGAGCAGAAGATCGTGTCGCTCGCAGAACGCGAGGATGTCCGCCATGTCGGACCGCGAAAGCGTCGCTCCCGTCGGATTGCACGGGAAGTTGAGGAGAACCGCCTTCGTCTTCGGGGTGACCTTTTGCTCAAGCGCCTCGACGGTAAGGCGGAACTCGTCCTCCACGCGCGTCTCGACGCACACGGGGGTCGCGTGCGCGAGTCGGATCGTCGGGGCGTACGAGACGAAGCACGGCTCATGGTAGAGCACCTCGTCGCCAGGGGAGCATATGGCGCGTATCGCTAGATCGATCGCCTCCGAAACGCCGACCGTCACGAGCACCTCGTTCTTCCACTCGAAGGACGCGCCGAAGCGGCGGTCGAGATAGCGGCAGATAGCCTGGCGGAGCTCTGGCGTGCCGAGATTGGACGTGTAGTGCGTGCCGCCGTTCTCGAGACAGGTCACGGCCGCGCGGGAGATGTGCCAGGGCGTGTCGAAATCGGGCTCTCCCACACCGAGAGAGACGATGTCCTTCGACTGAGCGACGATGTCGAAGAACTTTCTGATTCCGCTCTTCGGCAACACCGCGACATGTGGCGCGACTCTGTCCTTTTTCTGCATTTCAGAATATTATACCAAATCTGCGGCACTCATGTTGCCGCAGATTAGAGCGCGGTGCGAATATGGTAAAATATACGGCATGAAATCCAATGCTGTGTATATTCATGGGAAGGCGCGAAGGTGATCTTCGCGACGCCCATAGCCGCTTTCGGCCTCACGACCGCCGCTGCCCTCGCGGCGATATACTGCTTCCGCCGCAAAAGCCCCGAGCGACAGGTCGGCTCGCTCATGCTCTGGCCGCGTCCGAAGTCCGTCTCGACCCAGTCCCGGCGTCGCGACAGAATCGAGCTGCCGCCGCTCTTCTGGATCGAGCTCATCGCACTTCTCGCCCTCGTTGCCGCGGCGCTCACTCCGCTAGCCTGGAGAAGAAGCTCTGGCACTCTGCACGTCGTCCTCGACGATTCGCCCTCCATGCACGCGAACGGAGGCGACGCCGCAAGCCGCGCAAAGGAGGCATTGGTGTACGAGCGGAGGCGCGGAACAAAGGACGCCGTCAGGGTGCGAACCGCGTCCGACGCGCGCGCATTGGAACGCGAGATGGACGCGGCGAAGTCCGTGGCGCTTCCGGGAGACGAGATACTAGTCCTGACTGACGAGCCGCCAAAGGCGGACGTCGCGCGCGCCGGGCTCAGATGGAAATCGTTCGGAACGCCCCTCGCGAACTACGCAATAACCGCGACGAGGCGGCTCCGCACTGCGCCCGACTCAGATGCCCTCTACATCGAAGTGCGCAGATTCGGCCCCGGATCGGACGAAACGACGCTGACGCTTTCCGGACACGGCGCGGCTACGCTGCGCTTCGACAAAGACGGACGCGCGCGATTCTCGACTTCCGTTGCCGCCTCCGACGGACCCATCGTCGCATCAATTCCCGACGACGCACTCGCAGCAGACAACAAGGTGACGCTCGCCCCACCAGATGTTCCCGCACTTTCCGCCGCCGTCGCGTTCCGCAACAAGCCCCGCGCCGACGTCGTGCGCCGCGCGCTCGACGCCACGGGATTCGTCACCAACTACGTCTCGTCGGCTGAAGCGGACGTCGTATTCACCGACAACGCCAGCTTCTCGCCCTCGCCAGAGCAGTATCTAGTCCGCTTCCACGAATCCGCGGCCGCGCGCACGACGGGCCCGGTCTGGGCCGATCCCACCGAGCCGCTCCTGGACGGAGTCACTCTCGAAGGCGATCCGTACGCCGTCTCTTCCGACGCGCTTCCCGGAACCCCCGTCGCATTCCTCGGTTCTGTTCCGCTCGTGTCGGTATCGTCCAACGAATGCCACGTCGGCTTCTCCAATCCGACCCTGCCGTTCTTCCGTTCGCCAGCCTTCCCCGCGTTCGTCCAGAACGCACTTGCGACTGCGCACGCACGTATGCAAGGGATGCGTCCTAAGGCCGCGGACGCGCCGTGCGAAGCCGGACTCCTCGACGCAGAGGAAAGCGACCTCACGAGACGCGCCACGGTGAACCTCGGATCGCGTGCAGCGGTTCCGGAGGACGCACGCCGCACGAAGTCCGTCGCGTGGATTCCCGCCCTTCTCGCCATCCTCGCGCTCGCCGTCCACTTCCGCCTCGCGAAGTCGAAGGCATCGCTCGCCCTCGCAGCGCTCGCCGCCGTCGCCCTTTTGCAGCCGGTGTTCCCGAAGTCGACGCGCGCGGGGAGGCTCGTCGTGCTGGCGGACCGGTCTCGGTCGATGACGGACGCCGCGCTCGCGGAGCAGCAGCGGATAATCCGCGGCATATCCGCCGCGCGAGGCTCCGACGCGCAGCTTGTCGTCGTCGCGTTCGGAAAAAACGCCGCCGTCGAGACGACGCCAGACGCGCAGGGCTTCTCAGAGTTCGTGCAGGACGTTGACAGAGACGGCTCGGACGCCAATGGCGCGCTGGGGAAGTCCGCGGCTTTCGTAGAGGACGGACGGCCGACGAGATTCCTCGTTATGTCCGACGGACTCTTCACCTCCACGCCCGAAGCCACCCCTGCGCCAGTCGACTCATTCCTCCAGTCGCGCCCCTTCTCCCACGACCTCTTCGTCGCCGGGATCAACGCGCCGGCGTCAGTTTCGCCCAACGCGCCCGTTCCTGTGACGGCATGGGCAAGCGCGACGGAAACGACGACGAACGCCTACACGCTGATGCACGGAACTAACGTCTTGGCGCGCGGAACGAAAGTGTTCCGCGAAGGCCTCACGCCACTCGTGTTCCGCGACTTCGCCGGACGCGCAGGGCTCAGGCGCTACGCGCTAGAAATCGCCCCTGCGAATAACGACCCGTGTCCGGAAAACAACCGCGCGGAGTTCCTAGTGAAGGTCGAGGGGCGGCGTCCGCTCCTCTACCTCACCGACGAACCCGATGCCACGGCAGCGGAAACGATGAGGCGCGGCGGCGTTCCTGTCGAAGTTCGAGAGGCGAAGTCGTTCCGCGGCGGACTTGCCGCGCTCGAGGACTACGGCGGCGTTCTTCTGGACAACGTCCCCGCAAAGAACTTCCCAACGTCGTTCCTGCGGGACTTGGCTTCCTACGCGACCGACCTCGGACGCGGCGTGGCGCTCGCGGGCGGAGAGCGGTCGTTCGGTCCGGGTGGATGGTACAAGACAACAGTCGAGGACATCCTCCCCGTCTCCCTTGAACTCAGACAGGAACACCGCAAGTTCTCCATCGCGCTTGCCATCGTCATGGACCGCTCTGGATCTATGATGGCCGACGCCGGCGGAGGAAAGACGAAGATGGACATGGCAAACCTCGGCGCGATAGCCGCGATAGACATGCTCACATCCATGGACGAGGTGTCCGTCATCGCCGTCGACTCGCAGCCGCACCTCATCCTCGAGATGCAGTACGCGGACCAGGCGCAGGCGCGCAGAAACAGCGTTCTCGGGATACGCTCGATGGGCGGCGGAATATTCGTGGAGGAGGGACTCAAGGCGGCGTTCCGCGAGCTGGCGCGCGCCTCAGCGACGACAAAGCACGTCATCCTCTTTGCGGACGCTGCAGACTCCGAGGAGCCAGGGGACTTCCGCTCATACCTCGCAAAGGCCGCCGCCACGGGCGTTTCCGTCAGCGTAATCGGACTTGGCAGGGAGTCGGACTGCGACGCGCAGCTACTGAAGGACATCGCCGTCGCAGGAGGCGGCACGTGCCAGTTCGAATCTGACGCGAAGGAGATTCCGCGTCTCTTCATGCAGGACACCTATCTCGTCGCAAAGACGGCGATGTGCACGAATGAGACGCCCGTCAAGGCGACAACGGCGCTAAGGCAGCTCTCGGACGTCCTACCAGCGAAGCTCGCGCCCATCGGAGGCTACAACCTCACCTACGCGCGCGAAGACGCCGAGGTTGCAATCTTCACACATGATGACGAACACGCTCCTGTGCTCGCTTTCCGCCGAGCCGGGGCGGGACGCACCCTCGCCTTCACCGGCGAGCTCGCCGGCAAGCACGCCGCGCCGCTGATGACGTCAAAAGACGGAGCGGAAATAGCGACGGCGATTGCGAGGTGGACGCTCGGAGACGACGGCACGGAGGAGTCTGGATTCCACTTCGAACGCCGCGTGGAGACCGGCGGAATCCGCGTCACGGCTGTAGCGGACGAAGCGAATCCGCTGACAGCCGTGCCTAATTCCGGGCTCAAGCTCGTCACAGTTCTTGACCGCGGCGATGACGGCGTCTCTCGAAGGGAGGACGCGCTTGAATGGAAATCGTCCGACACGCTCTCGGCTTTTGTTCCGCTCTACGGCAACGAAACGGCGTTCCCCGTCGTCGTGCTTCCAGACGGAAAGCTGGTGTCACTTCCACCGGCGTGTCTACCGCATCCGGCGGAGTTCCACAGACGATCCGATCCCGCCTCGGGAGAACGCGCGATGCGTCGTCTCGCGGAGCGCTCGGGAGGCCGCGCGCGGACGTCTTTCGACGACATCTGGGAGGAACTTCCCGCTGTGCGCACATCTGTTCCGCTCGCACCCTGGATCTACCTCGCCGCGGCGTTCGCGTTCCTCGCAGCCATTTTCCTGCGCCGTCTCGGCGCGACTGGCAGATGGCATCTGAAGCTTCCGCAGCGCACGCACGCCGCGAAAAAGGTGCCGCAGCCGAAGAACGAGCAGCCGAAGGCACAGGAACGCGAAGAACCGGAGGTCAACGCGACTGCCGCGGCAATCGCGCGACTCCGGCGCAACAGCAGATGACTACTCCGCGACGATGCGGTAGAAGCCGGACGGCGAGGTGCGGTCGTGCTCGAGCGGCAGGAGTCCGTCGGCGGTAGCTGGGCCGTCCAGCCAGATGATGGGCGCGGTCGCGAGGTCTTCCAGCCGCTCGGCGAACCTGTAGCCGTAGCGGATGCCCTTCTGCGCGTTGTCGACGGACAGCACGACTTTCCCGCCTGCGGCGGAGATTCCGCTCAGGTTCGGCGTTTCGCGCAGGAGCGGAACAGCCCTCTCCGCCTCGATCTCCCAGAAGCACGTGTAGCCGAGTTCCTGCTCTGGGAACGTGATTCTGAGTCCCGTCGCGCCAGCCGCGAGGACATCGCCCCAGACGGGCTCGAAGAACACGCAGCGCTTCTTCACGGACGCGTCCATGTAGGGCTCTATGTCGTTCTTCACCGTGGCGTTGACGTTCTTCCCCGAGCAGAACTCGGAGTTCGCAAGTGTCACCCACTCTCCGCCGACGCGCACCTGTATCGACTTCACCGCAATGTCGTTGCGGTTGCCGTCCGGCCACTGCGTCCATAGCCTGACGCTCGCGAGGTCCGTCTCGGGGAACGTCCATTCAAGCACCGAGTTGTCAGGCACGAGATACCTCGCGCTGCTCAGCTCGTCATAGCCCCTACCGCCGTCGTACTCCTTCGGATGCTGCGGGATGAGTCCGTCCGTAAGGCAGCCCCAGTTGGATGTCTGCGTCTCCCAAAAGGCACCGCCGTTGCCCATTCCGGAGCGAATCGTGCCGGGCGTGAACGAAGGCACGCGTCCGTAGATTGCGTTGCGCAGCGGATCGAGCAGCGCATCCGCAGAAGCGTCTGCCCCGAAATACGGCTTCGACGTCGACTGGTTGATCTCGTAACTAGCAGCCTCCGCCACGTTGACGACGTCCTGGAACGACATCTTCGAATACCTCACGATCACGATGCCGCTTCCTCCGCGTCCACCCGTGGCACCCTTGTTCTCGTCGAAATCGTAGCGCGTCGTGTAGCATCCAGCGCCGCCACCTCCTCCGCCGAGTCCGTCAGTTCCGTCGCCTCCAGGCACCGCTATGTTGTGCGATGTGTTGTTGAATCCGCCGGCGCCGCCGCCGCCAAGTCCGCCGGCCGCGTAGAGCGTGTGGTAGTTCGAGCTCGTTCCGCCGCCTCCACCGCCGCCGTAGCGCACGGCCTCGCCCGTGATGTCGCACAGAGCACCATCGCCGCCCTTTCCTCCTTCGATGAGTCCGAGCTCGTCATTCCAGAACGCCGCGCCACCCTGCGTCCACGCGCCGCCTCCTCCGCCGCCGGCTCCGAGTTCAGGCTTATTGTCGTGACCATGCTGCGAGATTGCAGCGCCGCCGTCGCGCCCCTGCCCGGAAGTGCCGCTCCCGGGAGTCGGCGTTCCGGCGCCGAGGTCGACGCGGTGTCCACCAGCTCCTCCGCCGCATCCACCGCCTCCGCCGGCGACGCTTCCGTCCCAGTATCCGTTGTCGCCGAATCCAAAGCCTCCGCCGGCGCCTCCGCCGAGCGCGACGAGTCCGAACGCCGTCGTGTCGCCTCCGCGGCCCGACGCGCCGCCTTCGTAAGTGGCGCCCGCGCCGCCTGCTCCGACGCGGATGGCGTATTCGCCAGCGCGGACGAAGAGCCGCTGCTCGTAGACGACTCCGCCGCCGCCACCGCCGCCGCCGGCGAGCGTTCCGCCGCCGCCACCTCCGCCGACGAGAAGAACGTCGATGCGGCAGTCGGACGGAACGGTCACAGTGCCCTCTCCGGACCACTTGAGGACCGTCCATTCTCCAGACTGCGACACCTCCGCGCCTTCATAGCCGAGTTCGTCGACAAGCTGCCTGGTGCGCACGTAGTAGAGCGTGCGTCCGTCGGACGAGACGCGCAGCTCGCCGCCGGCAACTGCGTCGCGCGGCGTATTTGCCGCGATGGCGGAGAGTGCGGACGCGTCGCCGTTCCTAATCTCGACAAGCGCAACGGCGCCATCCTCGGGGAACGACGAGTCCCACTCCGCGGGAGCGGAGACTGCGACAGTGACGCCAGATCCCGGAAGCGCGTTGTCGCCTGTCAGCGTAAGGTACGCGCCCTGCGCGGTTCGCCCTGAGGAGGACGGCGCGAACACGAGCGCAACGGAAGCGTCGCCGTCGCGAGTGATGCGCGCGGCCGTGATGGACCCGGACGCTCCGGCGACGGAAATCTGCGCTGTGCCTGAACCCTGCGCGTAGACGTCGCCTGTGAATGCAACATTGCCGTTCGACGCCTCAAGCAGATCCCCAGACGGGGCGTATAGAATCGCGCCAGATCCATTGATTGCGCCGCCGTCGCGCGCGCGGAAGACATTGCGGAATCCCTCGTCGTGATAGTTGTTGCGAACAGAGAAGCCCTCGATTCTTCCGCCGTAGATCGCCTCGATTGTGTTGCCGTCGTGCCAGAAGTAGAATCCAGAGCCGTTGAGGTCGAGGGTTCCGCCGCTGACGAAGATGTTGTTGCTGCCGTAGTCTGTGTCTATGGCGCTTCCGTTCCAGCGGTTGCGCGAGATGTCCGCCGCGCGAAGGACCGCCCCCTCGTTGAGCGCGATGCGGAGCGTCGAGTTGTCCTTGAGCACGATGTTGAAGAACTCGCCGGAACCGAGGTCGATGCGCGCGTCCGCTCCGCTGAAGACGGCGATCACGTCCTTCGTTCCGTCAGGAGCGAAGGCGGATGCCGCGCCGTCGACCGACCCGACGCGCCACTTCGACGCCTCGCCCCAGTAGCCGGACTCGCAGCCGCGGTCCCAGTAGTAGTCGCCAGGCTGTATCGTCGGATCGGCATATCCCTCGACGGTGTACTGCGCGGGGACGGCGAGCTTGAACGCGCTGAGGCGCTGCGCGCCGCTTTCGTAGACGACGAGGTGCTCGCCTCGCATCGCGCAGCGCGTTGGCTGGACGAGTCCATCCACGCGCGCAAGCTCGTATCCGTCGGACAGCCTGAGGACCTTGAGCGTGCCCGCACCGGTGTCGGTGATCGCGATGCGTCCCGCGTCGATGGAAAGTCCGCCGACGGAGATGTTGCCGGGAACGGGCCATTCGTAGAAGTTGGACCATCCGGCGTCGACGATGGGAGTGCCGTCCTCCTTGAAGCGGAAGACGTATGCGCGGGCGTACGAGTCGAATCGGACGAGTTCGTACGTTCCGTCGTTGCGCGTACGGAAATAGGACCCTACCTCCTCCGCCTCCTCGGAGACGCCACTCATGTCGAACTTCTGGTCGAATGTCGACAAACCCTCCGAAAGAAAACCATATCTCACCTCGCCGCTGCGCCCGATCGCCACGACCCTTCCGTTCGGCATCGTCGCCGCGCCGTACTCCGTGCGCGGACCCATCGCCTTGCGCGGCGCGGACTTGGCGCTGTCGCCGATCTTCCAGACGAGTCCGTCGACGTAGACGTATCCCGCGTCGTCGACGGAAAGGCTGCGTCCGTTGAGCACCACGCCCATTCTCCCGACCTCCTCGAGTGCGTCTTCCGTGGCGTTCCACTTCAGGAGATACGTCGTGCCGTTCCTGTGTCCGGAAACAGCATACAGATCCTTCGAAATCTCGGCGATGCCCGCCGGATTGAGTTCGCCGTTGTAGTCGACGGTTCCGATGAAGTATCCGGACGACCCGCCCTTCACTACGCCTGGCGCGGGCTTGAACGTGACGTCGTCGAATCTCTTTATCGTGTCGCCGTCGAAGAACCACAGCGCATCGCCCGCGAACTGACTCTCGCCGCAGGCGATCTCCCAGTCGCCGAACATCACGACGGGATCTCCGACGGTGGAGATCATGCCGTCGTTTCCGTATGCGAAGGTGTAGAGCCACCTGGCACCTTCGAAGAAGTGCAGGGCTCCCCTTCTGTCCCAGTCCATCATGCCGACGGAGTAGAATCCGTTCGGCATCATGAAGCTTCCGATCTGCCGCGGCTGCTGGTACGGCGCGTATTCATACACCTGTCCGCCGCGCCGGTGGAGGAGTATCTTGCCGTTGCGGGCGCGCGACGAGATGCCGTTCACGGGAACGCCCGGATGCAGCTCCTCGGCGTTCGATCCGTCCGGCGCGTCGGCGGCGATCCTGTAAAGCTTGCCGCTTCTGTCGTCCCCGAGATTTGCGGAGATGGATCCGCCGGCAATCAGCACGATCGATCCGTCGTCCATAAGCGCCATCTTGTCGAGGCGAGAGAAAGGCGCGGCGCCGGGGAGCGTGTACATGGCGAGAAGCGTGCCGTCGGGACGGAACTTCGCGATGCGCGCCGTGCCCGCTCCGGACCATATCACGCCGCGCGACGCGTCGTACGCCGGGCCTATGCCGAACTTCTGGTTGTAGAACAGCGGGTCGTTCTGCGTCTCGACCGCGCGGAAGTTCCCGGGGTTGCCGAGGTAGCCGGCGAAGACCGCGTCGCGCGGCGAATTTGCCGCGGTGGTGCCGGAGCCTCCGTCGCCCGCCGGGCCGAACACGACGCTTCCCCACTTCGCGGGCTTCGGCACAATCTCCTCGGGGACGTCGTTGACGATCACCGTCGACTTGTTGCTCCAGTATGCGCGTGAAAGGTCGATCTCGCCCTTCTCGTCGCCGAAGATCACGCCGAAGTCGGCGGGGAGCGAAGTGCCCGCGAGCGAATTTCCGTCGAGTCCGGTGACGGAATGCGGGACAACGAGGTTCACCGTGTAGCGTCCGCCTTCGACGGAAACCGACACGCCTACGTCGCTGCGCAGCGACACGTCGTCCACGCGGAATTGGCGCGTTGGACTGTTGTAGTCGCGCGGCGACGCGCCAGGGTCGTCCGTCTGGAACCTGTATCGCACGACGCTCTGTCCGTTCCCTCCGCCCGCCTCGCGCGAGACCTGGATGCGCATGAGGCCGGGAACGCCGAGCTGCATGTCGACGCAGTCGCCCGTCTTGAACATCATGTACGGGTCGAACCCGTTGTTCACCCACGGCGTGGACTCCTCTACGGTGTAGCGGAGCTTCATCGCCTGCTCGTTCCAGGAGCCGTCGAGCTTGACGCGGTTAGAGCCCGACACCCACTCGGCGACGCGAAGCATCCCCTGGGACGAACCTTCGGCGCGGTAAGGGAGGACGAGAGACGGGGCGGTCCACGCGGCCTCGTCGGGCGATGGATTGAGCCTCACCGCGGCGGCGATCTGCTCGTCCGTAACGCTGATGCGTCCGCGCGGCTGCTCGCGCAGTGAGTCGAGTCCGCGGATCGCGTAGACGCGGCATCCACCGCCGCCAGCCTGCAGCGTCGGCGTTCCGTCCGCCGCAAGCGAGAACGATCCGCCGAACGGCTCGCCGCCGATGAACGACTCGTCGCTAAGTCCGGCGACGCGGCAGTCGGAGAAGAGCTGGTCGACGAAGATTCCGTCGGACGTGATGAAGTAGATCACGCCGTGGTTGTTCTGCCACGCGACGACTGTGCGTCCGCCGACGTTGACGGAACCAAGCGAAAAGAGAAGCGACTGCACCTCGCCGTAGACGGGAAGCGGTGCGTCGTGCGAACCGTGCACGCTCGGGAAGATCGAGTCCATGTACCACGCGAGGCGTCCGTCGGCACGGTAGCCAAGCATGTACGGGGATGCCGTAGGGATGATCGCGTATTCGGAATCGGAGTAGCACTCGTGGTGGAACGGAAGCGTCCCGCCGTCGGGAATCGCGTCCGGACATCTTTTGCGCGAGTTCCATGCATTCGCGATCGACCAGTCAGGGAGCGAGTCGCCTTCCATCGACCCGGCGTTGAAGGTGAGCATGGACATCCCATCGCCTTCCTTGACCGCCATGACGAAATCGAGCGAGACGATGACGTCGCCCCAGTATCCGAACTGCGCGGTCGTGTCGTTCTCGCCGTACTCTATCTCGTCAGCGTCGAGGAGTCCGTTGCGGTTGTAGTCCTTCCAAAGCATCGGCGTGTACTCGTCGTACAGGAAATCGTTTTTGTTCTTCCACCAGAACTTCTGCTTGTACGCCTGCCAGGCGGCCTCGCACGGATGCTCCCTGCCGAGGAATCCTGAGTAGATTCCTGGAGTTGAGACGAACGCGAGCGGAACTAGCCTGTGGTCCTTCAGCTCGTAGAGCGTCGTCGACTCGTTGTTCGCGAGGACGAACGTGCGGCCGGCGCGACGGACCCATTTGTACATGCGGTTCATGTTCTGCGGGACATTCCACGCGCCGTTGTTCGAGCGGGACTCAGGGAGGAGCTTGCCGACGACGCGCTCCTCGCCTGTCTGCAGGTTGACGCGCCACTCGGCGTTCTCGGCAATCCAGTGTCCGGGATCTTCGTCGTCCATTCCCGCACCGGGCGAGCCGTACTGTTCGCCGCCGACCTTCTCGTACTCGCACGTTCCGCTCGACGTGTTCCAGCGCGACAGACGCTTCGGGCTCATGCGGTTTTCGGTAATCCAGAGCTTGCCGTTCGAGTCGCAGCAGAGCGCCGTCGGGTTTACCAGCCTGTTGCTGTCCCAGGCACCGGTGTAGTCCCCGTCGTCGCTCGACCCTATCGTCTTGACGAAGGCTCCGTCGGAAACGCGGTAGACGTAGACGAGATGGTGTCCCTCGTGGAGGCAGTAGAGGTTCGTGCCGTCGCTTGTCATCGCGGAAGGCTTCGCGCCGGTCGCGAGCGTGAAGAGATACTGGCTGTAGCCGTCGGCGCGCACGAGGTATATCTTCCCTCCCGACGCGACGTACACCTCGCCGTTGACGAGCGTGACCGCGCCCGCGTCCTCCATGGGAATAGACTGGTTGAAGCTCCTAACCCTAAGCGAGCCCGCGCCGTCCTCCGTGCAGTAGTAGACGTGCACGCGCGAGTCGCGCCTGTCGGAGACGAAGAGATAGTCGCCTACCTTCGCCGCGCCCATCAGCGCGGGACGCCCGTCCCAGGCCGGGGAGCCGACCCTGATTGCGTGGTCCTGCCCGGGGATCACGGAAGCGTCGGCAAGATCCACGCGCACATCAGGGCGCCATGTCGCATCCCAGCGGTACGCGTACATCTGGAACACGCTCTTCTTCTCGCCGTTGTGGTCGACGTATCCTTCGCGTACGGAGTAGAACGCCTGGTCCTTCCCGCACACATGGTAGAGCGCCTCGTTCCCGTAGTTCCAGCTCTCGCCCCATCCGTGGCGCTTCGCGCCGGTCGCGGCGTCCATGACCACGGTGGAGTCTCCGCCCTCGGTGAAAAGCGACGACGCGCTGATCTTCCCGTCTGGGCCGAGCACAAGCGAGGTGAATGCGCAGTGGTTCGGCCCGTAAGGCTTCCACAGCTTCTCGCCGCCGTTCGCGAACGAGCCGGTGTAGTCGTAGGAAAGGCCGGTGCTGGCGACGACGCGGACGGAGTATTCGCCGGCGGCGGCGACGGTCCCGTCTTCGCGGCGTCCGTCCCATTCGACGGAATTAGCGCCGGCGGAGAAGCGGCGTCCGTTGACGAGGTTGCGCACGCGCCGCCCCTCACCGTCGTCAAGCGCCACGGTGGCGCGTCCGTCGAACGGCATGTCGAACGGAATGACGATGCGCGACGCCTCGGCCTCGCACTGCGCGACAAATGCATCGAGGTCGAAAGTCGTCATGCCCTCGGGGCGCGTCGGCTCCCTGTCGCCAAGCGAGGGCGAGAAGTATGTCTCCGCACGCCGCACCGCGCCGTCCTTCTCCCAGGTGACGCGAAGGTAGAGTCTCAGGTCTCCGTCTCCTAGCGAGAGCGTCGAGACGTCGGTCGAGTCGGGAAACGAGGAGATGTTCTTCGCGCGGATGCGCGAGCGCGCCGCGACGAGCCGCGCCCTGGGCGTCGCGCCGTCAAGGGGCTCGGCCCTCAGCGAGATGCGCGTTCCGTCGGAAGCCATGTACACGGGCGGCTGAGAACCGTCTGCGACGGACTTCCAGACGTCGCCTGCGGCGGCGCTGGAAATGAACGAAAGCGCAACGGCTGCGAAGGCGCCGACAACGCGCGACATTGGCATTTTTGCCATATTATTGTCTCCCGATTCGTTCCCCTAGCTAGCGGAGGATATCCCCTTGCTCCCCCGCTTCTGAGACAATCATAGCAAAAACAAACCAGTAGTGCAAGAAATTGGCGTCTGTTTCGCAGATTTTTTTGCGTCTGTTTTAATTCGTCTATTTTACGCAGCTAATTTTTACGCGGCGATTCAAAGCTCAGTGCGGACGCGCGACGACGCGGAACAGCCCTGACGGCGACTCGGCATGCGGCGCGGCAAGCCGCCACCATCCGTCGCCCTGCGTCCAGTTCACCTCGACGTCGCGCCACTCTCCGCTCGGGGCGTCCGCTCGCTGCACGACGAATGCCGCGCGAGTAGCGCGCGCCGCGCTGGATGCGGATGCGTCCTCGGGCAGGACATCTGCCGAACCCGTCCGCACGCGAAGCGCTACGCCGTCCGTGAGGTCGATCGCGGAAACAGCGAAGGACGACTCCGCGTCGCGCGGATCGAGTCCGAGCCACCACGACTCCGCAGCCGTGAAGCCGTTTGCGCACTTGTTCGTCCCGGCCGCGACGCACCCTTCCAGGTCTTCGGCGCCGTGCGAGAGCGCATTTGCCGCGAACCACGAGTTGGAGACCGTCACTGTAAACGGCGTGCTGGTATCGTCGACGAGATCGAAAGACGAAACAGGCGCGGCATTCGAGCCCGCGCGGAAACGCATCACGGAGACGCCCCCGCCATAAATCGTTGTCCGAACATATTTGTCTTGATAGGACGGCGCCTTAAGCTGGACAACGTAGTCCGTGGCTGGGAGCTTCCCGAACACCATGACAAGTCCGTTCGTAAGCCCCTCTCCGTCCGCGCCGTGTTCCCAGCTTACACCGCTCTTCCCCGGAGTGTACGAGGTACTCCCGTCGTTGAGAAGTCCGACTACGGTCGCGCTGGACGAATACCTCACGGGCGGCTGCACGGACTCGACGGTGTTAGCAATCGGATGCCTCACCTGCGCGAACATGCCGCCGTAGTTTCCGACGGAGACACTGACCGCGCCGGCGCTGTTTGTGCTCGCCCCGTCATCCAGGAGAGTCTGCATATTCTTTAGTGGCTCGCCATCCTTGAAATAGAACGCGTCGTTGAGATATCCGTACGCGATCTTCAGCACGACATCCTGCGAGCCGCTTATTTCCGTAAGGGCCTTCTTACCGGAGTGCAGCACAGACAGCACGGTGGAGTGTATGCGGTTGACGTAGAAAACGCGGTTCCAGAAATCGGAGTCGGAGAGGTTCAGCGGGGAAGCGGAACACGCGTAGACGAGTCCGTCCCAGTAGCCGTAGTCTTTGTTCTCGACCGTCCCGGCGACAAATATCATGTCGGGGCAGCCCTTCCCGCGCCAGCGCCAGTCCTCGGCAAGTTTCCAGAGAAACGACGAGCCGAATTTCATCTGTTTCGTCTGGTATCCCGCCGCCGAGAGCGAAATGCCCTGTCCGAAATGCGGCGTCCCGAGGGTGACACAGCGATGCGCTAGCTCCGGAGTCTCCGCATAGAGAACGCGAAACACGAGTCCGCCCATGGAATGGCAGATGTAGTCAGGCGCAGGCAGCTCGCTGTCGCGTGAGGAGTCCGTGTCGGGAATCCCCGCCCTCCTGCGGAGCCATATCCTTACGTTCGCCGCAACATGCGCAGCAACAGTCTCTATCGGCGTGTCCGTATCGCAGCCAAGCGCCGTGAGGCCCGCGTCCGCGCCAGACGGACTGTCGCTGTCTTCGTAGTACTGGAAGACGAGTAGATCGTCCGAACCGTATCCTGAAGCCTTGAAGCTGGTCCTGAAATCGGACCATGTATCCGCGTCGCCCATGTATCCGTGTAGGAACACGACAGGACGCTTTCCCGACATGTCGAGCGATCTTGCGGACGCGCCGAGGAGAAACTGCTTCGGACTGTGCGCGGCGATTTCGCCGCGGACGGATTCCGCGGCCGCGAGCTCGCCTCTGCGTGCGAGGCTAGACGCGAGAAGGAGCGCGAGATTCGAATCCCACTCTTCGGAAAGCGCCTCCCTCGCCGCGTGTTCGAAGAGCTCCGCGTCTCCGCTCCATGCGGCGACGAGCACGGACGCCTCGCGGGCCCTTCCTTCGCGTTGCAGCGACTGAACCACCGCGTCACGCGACTCCTCCGGAACGAGAAGAAGTTCCGCTCGGAAAGACGCAACGGCGAAGCGCGGCGCAAACGCCGCGAAAAAGAGGGCGCCGCAGGCAAGTGCGGCGCCTAATCTTTCCTTCTGCATACAGAAGTCCTTTATCGTGGAACGCATCACATGCGCGAGACCGCGAAGGCGTAGGCGTTCTGGAACATGCGCATCCACGGTCCGTTCTTCTTGAACGAGCCGTCGTTGTACGAGAGCTGGCACGCGCGGAACCCGCGCTCGGGGTGCGGCATCATGATCGTCGCGCGTCCGTCGGCGCTCGTGAACGCGGTCTGTCCGCCGAGGGAGCC
>JAEEOY010000263.1 GCA_016284515.1 Kiritimatiellia bacterium
TCATTCTGAGCGGTCTTGCCGCGCGACATGGACTACGGTGCTTTGAAGCCAATGTGCCGCAGCGGGATCGCACGACGGGTGAAGTGAGCATAAGGAAATGGAAACTGTTTCGGGCGGCGCTAAAAAGTCTGTGGCAGACGGTCTGGTACGCGTACCGTGACCGACGGAGTCGGGTACTTTGGCCGCTTGTCTCATTTGCGCTTTCGATGCTTGCGAGTCCTGTCTGCGGACGATCTCTCTGGATCGACGAGATATTGAGGTGCGTGTGCCAGAGGAAATACACCGTCGGACAGTTGATGGCGTGCCAGAACCTGGCTGACTTCGATTCGCAGTCGCCCGTAGGCTACCTGCTGTGGCGTCCAGTTCAGGCGTTGCTTGGCATTGAACTCGGCGGATCTATTCTTAGCGCACTGGCCGCCGCGCTCTTTGTTCATGCCATTCTGAATATAGCCCGATTAGTCAATGGCGGTAAGGAGCCATCGCGTCTTTCGTGCGCCATTGTGGCCACGATGCCTATAGTGACCTATTATGGTGGGGAACTCTGGTTTTACATGCCATGGGCGGCCGCCTACGCAATGGCGATGGCGGGGATTCTGCGGCTTGCGAGTGATGATGCGTTTTCATGGCGGCGTTATGTCTTTCCAATTGTGTTCGCGTCGCTCTTCGTTGCGCTTCATTTTGCGGGACTGTTTTTCTGGCTGCCCACGACAGGTGTGTTTGTGCTGTTGGCTCTTGCCCGCGGAGGCTTCAAGTCATCCTTGAGATGCGCTTTGCTGATGGCCGTGCCTGCGCTTGTGAACCTGCCGTTGTATCTAAAGGCCCAGTTCGCCGCTGCTCATCTGGACGCATCCGGCGTCGATTTTTCACGACTGCCGGAGCTTCCCGGATTCCTTCTCCGCTTTTTCTCGCAGGTATTCCCCCTCCTTGTCGGTGGATGGTGGATTGGCGTCGCGGTCGCGGCGGTTGGACTTGTCGTCGTCATCTGTAGAAGAAGGGCGGGATTGTGCGCTTTCCTTGCTGTCGTCGCGTTTTCGGGGCTTGTCTACACGTCGTATGTCAGGTTGCGCGGCTATTCAATCGTTTCGGGGCGGTTCTGGCTCCCCGCGATGTGCGGGACGCTTCCGCTGTTTGTTATTGGCGCGGATTTCATTGCGGAAAGAATTCGACTTGGAGTTGCTGTCGCTACGGGCATATTGGTGTGCAATGTAGTGGCCTCGACTGCGGTTGTCCAAATGGAGGGAAGGTCTCTGCCGGCATTGAAGTTTGCCAGGGAGATTTCGCTGCAAAAAGCTCAAGGGTTGGTCTGTCCGAATCATTATGAGACTCGTCCATTTTCGCTTTATGCAATGATTGGTAGAGACATCCCGCTTCTGTTTCCGTCGTATTGGGAACAGGGCGAGTCTGTCCGTGCGAATGGCATGGAGGCGATAAGGCGCATTGCCCCGTTGACGCCAGTGTTCGCACGTGCGGACGATTTCAGAACCATCAGATGGACAGGCGGGCGCGTCTTGGGGGAGATTCGCACCGTGTTCCAGAAAATCGCGATTCACGCGGGGCTGTTCCCAGAGCCAAACACTTTCCCGCTTGAGGGAGCGTATCAGCTGCTCGTCCCCGACGAAGACAAGCTTGTTGCCGATGCCGAGGCGGCGAGGGTGCCGGTGTTTGCGCCTGGGGACGGATGGTCCTTGCGCCAAATGCCCCCTTGCGACAGTGGCAGCCCGTGTATGCCTTTCTTGTTTCTTGGGTCGGGAGCATCTGCGGGGCTTCGTGTCTATGTGCCTTCCGAATTCGAGGGGGATGGCCTTGTCCTTGACGTGATGGCCGGTTCGGATCGTCCATGCACAGCGTCATTCGCGGGGCGTGTCGTCCGTATGGAAAAGAATCTTCGGCGTGTCGGTATCCCGATCTTTTGCATGGCGAGGGGGAAGTGGAATGTCGTCGATGTTGTCGCAGGACAGTCCTTTGTCGCAATCGCGTCGCCCAGTGTCCGCAGGGCGGCGCGTCAAGGTGAAGCTGACAGCGGGACGAGTGGGACTGGTGGAGGCAATGTGACTGTTGGAAGGAGCGGAAGCGGTGAGTGAGTCCAGCGAGATGAAAGAGACCGGCGTGGCACAGCCCGCCATAGACCGCGAGGCGTTCTTTGCGCTCGCGGCGCGCGTGTTCGGCGTGGGGCGCGCGGAGATCGACGAGGCTACGGCATACGAGTCGATTCCTGGATGGGACAGCGTCAACCACCTCCGCCTCGTCATGGAGACGGAGCGCGAGTTCGGCGTGAGGTATCCGCTGGAGCGCATTCCCTCGATGAAGACCCTGCGGGACTTCCTTGCGTGACCCTTGTCGCGTTTGCGACGAATAATTTTTTGCAAAACAGACGGCGTTCGCTTGCGCGGCGGGGCCTGGCTGTGGTATAATTGCCGATGTGAAAACTAATAACATCATCGTCATGTCGGCCGCGGCGCTCGTCGCGGGAATTGTCGTCGTAGGTTGCGCTTCGCTGGGCGCGCGTCCTTCAAGGATGCTCGAGGCGAAGTCGGCGTTCGAGCTTTCGGCCCAGAAGCCGCTCGAGTCCGCGAAGCTCGTCTTCAAGGGGACAGAGGGATGGGACGTCTACAACTGCTCTGTTCCGTTCCGCTTCGACGGCGGGCGCTACATCTTCGGACGCGTCGAGAAGCACGAGAAGTGGGTCGCCTCGCACATCGCGCTCTTCCGCGAGACCGGGAAGGACGAGTGGACGCGCGACGAGCGCTTCAACGAACTTGAGCTCGAGGATCCCTATGTGCAGATCGTCAAGGGCGAGCTCGTCGTTGGCGGCACGTTCATCAAGCGCGACGCGCAGGGCAAGTTCCTCACCTACATCGGGCGCTTCTTCCGCGGAAAGGACCCGCTATCGCTCAAGCACTTCGCGGACGGTCCCGACCAGATGAAGGACATCCGCATGGTGGAGCTCAAGAACGGCAGGATAGGCGTCTTC
Source organism: Kiritimatiellia bacterium (assembly GCA_016284515.1). Lineage (GTDB taxonomy): Bacteria > Verrucomicrobiota > Kiritimatiellia > RFP12 > UBA1067 > UBA1067. The sequence goes on from JAEEOY010000263.1 coordinate 2,972, forward strand.
TCGCGTCCGCGCGGCGAGGATGTCCGCAAGAAGTACGGCTCGGAGGCGGTCGTCGGCTACTTCGAGATCGCGAGCCTCGACGAGTTCACCGCCGAGAAGGCGCAGAACGCGGAGATCATTCCCGGCCTCTTCGGCAAGGACGAGTGGGGCGGGTGCAACCAGGGCTACGCCATGAAGGACGGCAGGATACTCGTCGCCGCGCACTTGAGCTGCAGCGGACCTGCCGCGACGAACGGCATCCCGCGCCAGATCTACATGAACGCCGCATTTGTGTTCGATCCTGCCGCCTTCAGGGCGACGGAGCCGAAGATCGTCGCGACGCGCAGCTTCTATCCGGCAAACGAGCCCAAGGCCCCGTCGCTCGACGACTGCGTCTTCACGTCTGGGTTCGTGTTCCGCGACGACGGGCTTGTGGACATCTACACGGGGCTCTGCGACGCCGACGAGGCGCGCTGCACCGTCCCCGCCTCGGTGATCGGCGTTTCGAAGTGCGAGCTCCTCGCCCCGCTGGAATAACTTCCGCTGGCGATTGTATAGGCGCGCGGGATATGGTATAATATCCCGCGTGTTTGATCTCGGACTTTAGCTCAGTTGGTAGAGCATCTCACTTTTAATGAGGGGGTCGCGGGTCCGAGCCCCGCAAGTCCGACCATTCCCCGTCCACGCGCCGATTTGCAAAGGTGCGCCGGGAAATGGTAAAATGTGTGGCATGTCAGTAGAAAGATTAGAAAGGGTCAACAGCCTCCTCAAGCGCGTCATCGCGGAGTCGATGTTCACCGTGATGCAGGGCGATACCGTCGCACCTGGTCTCATCACTGTGACGGAAGTGCACTGCGGCAGGGATCTGAGGGACGCGACCGTCATGGTTTCCGTCTTTGGCGACGATGCGCTCAAGGAGACGGCGATCCAGCACCTCAGGCACAACGCCAAGAGGTTCCAGCAGATCATCAACCGGGAGGTCCGGCTCAAGTTCACGCCGCGGCTCCTGTTCCAGCTCGACCTCTCCCTCGAGAAGGGCGACGAGGTTCTTGCAATAATAGACAGATTGGAAAATGGCAAACCTGACGCAGCTAAAGATGCTTGAGGACCTCGACGGGGTCCTTCTTGTCGACAAGCCCGCCGGAATCGCGTTCTCCACGGTCGTAAAGACGGTGAAGCGCAAGTTCGGCCTGGTGAAGGTGGGGCACGGCGGCTCGCTCGACGCGATGGCCACCGGACTTCTGGTCATACTCCTCGGCGACGCGAACAAGTTCGCGTCCGACGTGATGGGTGCGGACCGTTCGTGGTCTGGTTCGCTCAGGTTCGGCGAGACGACGGATACAGGCGACAGATACGGTCGCCCCGTTCCGCTTCCCGCGCGCGTGATGCAGCCGTCCGAGGCCAAGGGCGACCTCTTCCAGGTCGAGCCGCGCTTCTGCTCCGTCCGCCGCGAGGGCTCCGCAGAGTACGAGGTGGCCGACACGGGCGAGCACACGCAGTTCCTCGCGCACGTCTACCGCTTTGACGTCGCAGAGCGCGACGCGGAGCGCGGCACGAGCGACTTCACACTCGTCGCGTCCAAGGGAGTGATCGTCCGCGCGCTCGCGCAGGACCTCGGCGCGACGCTAGTCTCGTTGAGGCGCACGAAGGTCGGCAAGCTTTCCGTAGACGACGCGGTTGCGTTCGACAGACTGCTCGAGACGGAGCCGAAGGACTTCCCTGCGCTCGTCCAGCCGATTTCGAAGGCGCTTTCGAGATGACGGTCGCTGTCGGGTTCTTCGACGGAGTCCATCTCGGACACCGCGCGATCCTCTCCGGCGCTGACGTCGCGCTGACGTTCCGGAACCATCCGCTCTCGGTCGTCGCTCCGGAGCGCGCCCCGCGGCTTCTCATGGACTTCGACGCGCGCGTCGCCGCCATTAGGGCGTGCGGCGCGGACGAAGTGCGCGCGTTCGACTTCACTCCGGAATTCGCGCGGCTGGAGCCCGACGAGTTCCTGCGCATCGCCGGCATCTCGCCCGGCACGACGGTGCGCTGCGGCGCGAACTGGCGCTTCGGACGCGGCGGAGCGGGGGACGCGGAGTACCTGCGTGCGCGCGGAATAGACGTCGTCGTCGCGCCGTACGTGTTCCACGGCGGAGAGCGCGTCTCTTCGACGCGCATACGAGCCGCGCTGGAGCGCGGAGAGATCGAGGACGCCAACGCGATGCTGGGGCGTCCGTTCTCGGCCCGTGGAGTTCCGTTCTCCGGCAAAGGCGAGGGATCCCGCCTCGGCTGCCCAACGCTGAACCTCCGACTCGACTCGCTGGAGATAAGGCTTCCGCGCGGCGCATATGCCGCGGAGATCGGCGGATCGCGCGCCGTCGTCAACTGGGGCGTCGCGCCGACGTTCGGCGAGAGGGCGTGGGAGAAGCCGGTTCTCGAGGCGCATTTCCTCGGGCTTCCGCCCGATGGCGTTGGCAAATCCCGCAGCGGAAGCGCCGATTCGGGAATCACAGTCGAATTCCTCCGTTTTCTGCGTCCGGAGAGGAGGTTCAACTCCTTTGACGCGCTCAAGGCGCAGATCGCACGCGACTGCGAGGAGGCGCTTAAATAGGCGGCGCCACTGAACGCGTCGACTTCATTCCGCGTAGGCTCTTCGCCGTTTTGCGCTTCGCGGGACCGCGAATCTTGGCAGGGGGTTGCGTCGCTCCGCGACGCAACAAGGAAGGGCGTGGAGCAGTTGACTAGAACGTCATTTTCCATTCGCTTTTCTCGCGCGCTCCCGATTCTTTTGAGTGTGTGCGATAGCTGCGAATGTCCGTCGCGGAGCGACGGACCCCCTGTAGGGTGGCCCGGTAGTGAACGGATCGCTTGCAGGGGGTTGCGTCGCTCCGTCGACGCAGCAAACACATATACGC
>JAEEOY010000264.1 GCA_016284515.1 Kiritimatiellia bacterium
AATCTCCTTTGCCGCAGGCCCGGTCCGGACGACTTCCGTTTTATATCCCCATCCCGGGGCATCAATTCCCGAAAGCGACAATATTATACCAAAAAATCGTCGTTGGGTGGCGGCTTCATCCGCGGCGCATTTGCCGCGCCAGACAGTTTTAAACGTTTTACAGAATATCAAAACCACGGAATACACAGAATACACGGAAAAACAGCTGCACCTCCCACTGCTCGCCACGTCACATATTGCAATAAGTGACGGCGCAAGGAGGTGCGGCGTCTCGCCGCGCCATTATGGCGGAGCTGGAAGCTCCACCTCCTTGGAGGGAGGACGCGGCTGGAAGCCGCGTCTCCAGGCAGTTGATCTCACAGTCACATATTGCAAGGGGCTCCGTCGCTCCGCGACGGAGCAATGCGGGGGCAATATAGCTGCCGTGGAATCTGGGATTGCAGTCCGTCGCGGAGCGACGGACCCCCTGTTGCGTGCGGATTTGCCGCGGTGCGCGGGTATACGGGAAGAAGGGGATTTGGTATAATTGACGCATAAACGAATTGAGGGTCGAAATGAAGAAACTGTCGAAAACGATAATAGCAGTCGGCGCGTGTCAGATTGCGACGTCGTGCGCGAGCCTGCCGGAGGTTGCGCATGAACGCGACGATGCGGTCGCGATTGCGCTTGCCAACGGCGGATGCATAGATGCATCCTCTCTAAAGTGGACGCGCGAGCCCGCGGGCTTTTCCGTCCAGAACGGCGCGATCTCGATAAAAACCGCTCCGCGCACCGACCTCTGGCAACGCACGTACTACCATTTCCGCAACGACAACGCGCCTGCCCTGCAGATGAGCACCGGCGAGAAGTACTTTAGCTTCGTCGTAAAGACGGACTTCTCCCAGAGTCATCATCGCTTCGACCAGTGCGGCGTCGTCATGTATCTAGACAGCGAGAACTGGCTGAAAGCGTCCGTGGAGTACGAGAACGACAGCTTCCAGCACCTCGGCAGCGTCGTGACGAACGACGGATACTCCGACTGGGCGACGACGGCGATTCCTGCCGACGTGAAGACGATGTGGTACCGCTTCTCGCGAAGAGCGGACGACTTCTGCATCGAGTGCTCCCATGACGGCGTCGTGTTCAGTCAGATGCGCGTCTGCCACATGCGCGCCGCGGCGGACGAGATACGTTTCGGAATCTACGCCTGCTCGCCCGAAGACTCCTCGTTCACTGCTGTCTTCACCGACATGAAGATCACCGAATGCGCATGGAAGGCGCACGATGGACAGCAGCCGGACTGAAATTGCGTTTCCGCTTGTCCGCTCCGGTCACATGTTAACGCGGCTGGAAGCCGCGTCTCCAGGTAACTGCTCGTCACGTCACATATTGCAATAAGTGTCGGCGCAAGGAGGTGCGGCGTCTCGCCGCGTCGGCGTGACGCACCGGGACGGTGCGTCTCCTTGGGTAGCGGCTCCTCGCGAATGAGCCAAGGAGATGCGGCGTCTCGCCGCGTCGGCGTGACGCGGCAGATGTGCCGCGCGGAAAATATCGGGGACAGTCCCCGTTGTTCCTTTAACTCCGATGGTTGGCAAAGGGGCTTCGTTACCACTTCGCCGTGTGCTTCGCGTTTTTCAACCGCTGCTATACGGTTGCTTTCGCTATTGGGAGTTTCGGAGTCTGGGAGGATGTGTCTTGTCAAGGAGATGCGGCGTCTCGCCGCGTCGGCGTGGCGGAGCTGGAAGCTCCACCTCCTTGGCAGACGGTAGGGTAGTTGGCTTTTGATAATCGACTTTTAATCAGTGCCTTTTCGCTTTAAGAGCGGGCCGGAATGTGGTATCATATCCCTTCATTACAATCTGTAAAAGGGTGCAGAGAATGAAGAGAATGTCATTTGTCTTTGGGTTGGCGGCGGTTGCGATGAGCATGACGCTTCCGGCGGCGACGGTGTCCGTGAGCAGCGAGGACGTGTTCGCGGACGCCTACATCTGGATGCGTGGCATGGCGATCGACAAGAACGGAGACCACGTCCTCGACGTCGGCGAGATCACCAACTCCCTCAACACCGTCGTGCTCACCACCGGCACCTATGGCGCGGCGGGGCACAAGCCCGTCATCTCCAACGAGTTCGTGCGCCTGCCCGGACGCGGCGTGGGGCGGCAGATGCAGACGCTCTACTTTCCGCAGGAGGTAGTCTGGACGAACGAGACGCAGACGTCCGGCTATGTCACTCCCTGCGCCGTGACGTGCGGCACGCCGCTTAAGGATTTCGACAGCCACTACACCTGGATCGTCCGCTTCCGCCCCGACTTCTCCGAGCCGGTGCTGGACACCCAGTGGCTGCTTGGATTCGGCTACGGTTCCTCGAGCGGCATGATGTTCGGCCTGGCCGGGACCAGCACGGAGTGGCGCAAGCTCCAGATCCACACGTACAACAGCAGCTGGGATCTGGGCGAGAGCTTCGTGATTTCCAACGGCTGCGGCTGGGTGGACTTCGCTGTGACGGTGGACGGGCAGATGATGACGGCGTATCTGGTCAAGGACGGGCCGACGACGCCGGACGGCAACACCGACATCGGCCTTCTGAAGCAGGTGTCGCGGACGTACGAGAACTCGGTGAACCTCGTGCCGTATTCTGGGGGGACCTTGCGCTTCGGAACGGAATCCCCCCAGAACGGCAGGTACCAGATGCCCCCGCCCAGTTCGGGCGGCAAAAACACATACAAGTGCTTCAGGGGCAGCATCCAGCAGTTCGCGTGCTGGAAGCGGACGCTTTCCGAGCAGGAGATCCTGGCGGCGCTCGGCTGGCCGCGTGCGGAGACGTGGCGCGTGGGCGTCGAGAACGACGCGACGACGGAGCTTTCCGCCGACACGGCGCCGGAGGGCGGGTTCGACGTGGACGGCGAGCTGTGGCCCGTGCCGAACGGCGGCCTCACGAACGGGGTGTCCGTCACGTTCAAGTTTCCGATTGAGGCCGGGTATGACGACGGCCGCGCGCAGATCTTCCGCTGGAAGGCGACGAGCGATTCGGCGGAGGGCCTGCTGGGCGTGGCGGTCAACGGCAAGCCGCTCGGCAACCGTCCGATCAAGGCGGGCGAGACGCAGAGTTGGGTCGTGCGGGCGGCGGCGCTCACGGTCGGCACGAACACGCTCACCGTCACGCGCATCGACAGCGGAACGGGCGTGGTGACGCTCGACGCGGCGGCGCTCGGCGGCGGCTGGCAGGTGGGCAGGCGCGACGACGACTGGAGTGACTTCGGACACGAGGGGCTTGTGTACGAAGAGTACCACGTGGTGGACGGCAACATGCGCCACGTGCCGCGCGCGATGCTGTACACGGGCGACGGCAACCACATGAGCTGGCACGCGGTGATGCCGCAGTCGCTCGCGGGGGAGTACGACTGGATTCTCCACTTCCGCACGGGTCCCGAAGGCGGTGGAACGGGAACGCGCCTTTGCATCGACTTGAACGGCGAGCGCCTCGCGACGAAGGACACGCCTGGCACGAAAACGGACCATCCTTTCGCCATTCCACGCGAGCTGCTGAAGGCGGGCGAAAACGTGTTTTCGTTCCTCAACGACACGCAGTCCGGCACGGACTCAATCTCCATTGACTCCGTCTGGCTCGAGCCGGTCGCCCCGCGCAATGGCATGTCGCTGAGAGTGCAGTAGGCATGTCGCGGGGAGACTGGAAAACGATCAAGAAGGGGTGCGGATTGGCGGCGCTGCGGGGCGGATATGCGGAAAGAAGGGGATTTGGTATAATGTCGACAAATGAAAGCTGACTTCTCAATTGTCCTGCTGCGGCCGGAGATTCCGCACAACACGGGCGCCATCGGACGGCTCTGCGTGGGGCTGGGCGTTCCGCTCCACCTCGTGCGGCCGCTCGGCTTTGCGCTCGACGACCGCTATGTCGCGCGCGCGGGGCTGGACTACTGGCCGCATCTCGACCTCAGGATACACGACACATGGGAGGACTATCTCGCGTCCGTCCAGCCGCGGCGCGTCCATTTCCTCTCGACGCACGGCGAGAAGTCGCTCTACGACTGCAGCTTCGAGCCGGGCGATGCGCTCGTGTTCGGCAACGAGTCGTCCGGACTCCCCAAGGACTTCTACGAACGCTACCGCGAGGCGCTTTTCCGCATTCCGATGCCGGGCGAGCACGCGCGCAGCATCAACCTCGCCAACGCCGTCTCCATCGCGGCCTACGAATGCTACAGGCAGCTGAGCCGATAGCAAGTCCGCGGCGGATTTGCCGCGGATGCATCGCTTATTTGCTATAATATAAGTCAAACGAAAGGAGAAACTATATGAAGAAACTTGTTCTTGTGGCTGCGGTTCTGGCGTGCGCCTTCGCCGCCGTTGCGGTGCGGATCTTGCTGTAATATGAGTGTTTTTCTTAGGGTCTAATCGAAATGAATGTCATCATACTATTTCTATTGTTTCTTGTGGTGAGCATCCCGGCGTGGTGCAGGCGCCGCAATGTCGGCATCTTGACATGGGTGTTCCGGATGATTCCGCTGTTGATGTTTATCGATCCTTTGCTTGGGTTCCGTTTCTTCGGTTTGGCATGGGTACTGAGCATGGTTCTCTTTTCGCTGTTCAAGGAATCGCTGTTGCTGGCCAGCGCTGTGCTGCTCTTGATCCCAATAATATGCGGCATGATCGTGTTCTGGCAAGGGTGGCGGTTGAAGATGCCCGAAAAGCGGTGGCTGCGCAGAATCCTCCTGGTCGCATATTCCTGCTGCAGCATTCTCGTTGCGGCTGGATTTGCAGTGTTCGCGGTGGCGGCAGTCTCCGCGATGTTTATGTCCTGGCAGTGCCGTGCAATTGACCGTCGGTATGCGACAACGGGCGAAATGGCCTTTGGTGGTTTTCGTCCCAGTGCGTTTGCCAAGTGGCTTCCGCCGAGCGCGAAAGACATACACTATCGAAGCGAGGCGAAGTTCGGCCAGGTTGAAGAGCGGTTGACCTGTCATTGCGAAGAGGCTGATTTGGTTCGGTTTGCCGTCGAGCACTCATATCCGCTGGCGACGAATTCGTTTATAATGCTGGACTATCCTATACCGGAGCAGGGGATCCCGCAATACGTGCAGGAACAGATGGAAAAAGACGCCGAAACGCAGCAGAGGCTTGTTTTCGGCGAAAGGCCGCTGCCTGCGCGGTTCATATCATTGACTCAAAGTCATGCGTTTGACGGCGGGGCCTGCGGCGGCGAATGGCGAGTCATCCTTGTGCTCGACCGGGATACAGGGGAAATGTCGGGCTACCATTGGAGCTGTTGTCTGTAGGGCGCAGGAAAAAGGGGCTGGCGCGGCGGATGTGCCGCGGCGGCTCCGTTGATTTGCTATAATATACGCCAGACGAAAGGAAAACTGACATGGCGACAAAATGCAGACATTGCGGTTCGACGAGCTACGGACACGGCTGCTCATACGGCCCCAACCGGCTTCATGAGCACCGCGACGACGAGAAGCACTGCGAATGGTGCGGCTCGTCCAGCTACGGACATGGGTGCTCGTATGGTCCGGACCGGCTGCACCGGCACGGTCCGGGCGGCAACAAGTGCATCTGGTGCGGCTCGACGGCAAACGGCTCGGGCTGTCCGTATTCCCCGACGCGCCGCCATGAGAAGTAATGACGGCGACGGTGATCTTGACGGACGCCGCGAGGAGGTCATAGGGGAGCTTCGCCTGGCGCTTACCGCGGGGTACCGCGGGGCGCTTACCCGCATTCCGTTGATATGCTATAATATTCGCCAAACGAAAGGAGAAAATACATGAAGAAACTTGTTTTTGTGGTTGCGGTTCTGGCGTGCGCCTTCGCCGCCGTTGCTGGCGAGAAGTCTGCGCGCAGCAGTAGCAGCAGCAGTGACACGAGGGTCTGGCTGCCGCTTGGCCTTTCGATCATAACGCCGCCGATCCAGTTGCCCAGTCCGTCCCATACGGTCTTCGGAGGCATGATCAACCTTGGGTACGGACAGGTCGAGAATCTTGCCGTGGCGGACCTTGGCCTCATAAACAACGTGACCGACACGATGACTGGCGTCGAGCTCGGGCCGGTCAACCTTGCCGGGACGTGCGTCGGCGTGCAGCTCGGCGCGCTCAACGTCGCGTCTAGGACCGTTGGAGTCCAGTTCGGCGCGCTCAACTTCACCGGCGATCTCCACGGCGTCCAGCTGGGCGTCCTCAACTTCAGCGGATCCGGCGGCGCAATCGTCTTCCCCATCCTTAACCTCGGATTCTGACCCGGGCGGTGCGGCATAGTAGTGTGGTTTTGAAAGGAGTGATCGAATGTCGGAAATATACGATAGGCTGATGGCGGACATGAAAGCCGCCATGAAGGAACATGACATGGTTGCGGTGAACGCAATCCGCGGCGTTATTGCGAAGGCGAAGGACCTTACGGTGAACGCCGGAAAGGAAATGACGGACGAGGCCATTCTCGCGGTTGTCTCAAAAGGCGCGAAGCAGCGCGAGGAGTCGATCGCGCAGTTCACCGCCGCGGGGCGCGCGGAACTTGCCGAGGGCGAAAAGAAGGAGCTCGAGCTCCTCAAGAAGTACCTTCCGGCGCAGCTTGGGGAGGACGAGGTCGCGGCGGTCGTCAAGGCCGTGATTGCAGAGACCGGGGCTTCCTCGAAGAAGGACATGGGACGCGTCATGAAGGAGACGATGGCCCGTCTCAAGGGCCAGGCGGACGGTAAGCTCGTCTCCCGGCTCGTCGGCGCAGCACTTCCGTGAACTAGCCCTCAACAGCGTGCCGATATGGTATAATATGCGGCAATTATGTCTGATAGTGTCGGAATAGTCGAACGGAAGAAGATGAGGCTCGCGCTCCCGGAGGGCGGGCTCAAGCTGGCTTATGGCGGGGTGCTGAAGGAA
>JAEEOY010000037.1 GCA_016284515.1 Kiritimatiellia bacterium
TACACCGTGTACGCGCCGTCCTCAAGCCCCGTGAACCGGTACGCGCCGTAGCCGTCGGTCTTCACGGTCGTCCCGACCATGTCGCCCGCCGCCGCGAAGAGCGTGACGTCGCCGTACTGGACCGGATTGCCGTCGTCCCGCATCGCGTAGCCCGTGACCACGCCGGGCGGAAGCGCCGTCGCCTCGTAGCCGTTGACGTCCGCCTGTCCCGCCACGCTGATGAGGTTCGTCGTGACCAGCACGTAGCCGACATCGGCCGAAAGCTGGTACGCGCCGTCCCTCAGCTGCTCGAACGAGAAGTAGCCGTTCGCGTCCGTCGTCGCCGTGCGGACAAACGGCTCGGTCGCCGAGGACGGCGACCCTCCCGTGGCGTCCGCAACCAGCGTCAGGCCGAGCCCTGCGTCCGCAAGCGGCTCGCGCGTGCGGACGTCGAGCAGCCATCCAGAGATGGCCGCCGCCTCTTCGCCCTTCTGGATAAGGTTCGCGAGGCCGCGCGCCGAGGAACCGTCGAACCGCACCGGCCCGCCGCGCAGGTTCATGCGCGTGACGGCGCTCGCCACCTCGTCGGAGGTGTAGCGCGAGTCGAGCTTGAACTGGTAGCGGCCGACGGGCTTGAACTTGAACGGCAGACGACCCGAGTCGCCGGGCTTCAGGACACCCGCCGGATGCGACGAGCCGAGGCCGACGATCAGCACGCGCTGCAGCGTGAGGTTGTCGTCGTCATCGTCGTACGCGCCGATTACGGTGTTGGTCGAAGACGCCTCCGCGATGTTGATGATGAACGTAGGCGCGTTCATCTGCGTGTCGCCCGTGTTCTCGTAGACGACATAGCCAGTGTACACGCGGTTGTCGCGCGTGCGCTCCGGCAGCTCCAGCTTGGCCTCAAGGATCGGCCCCTTGGCCACCTTGTTGATGTACACCGCGTCGCGGATCGTCACTCGTCCGTTCCCCGTTCCCTGTTCCCCGTTCCCCACGACGCTTGCGTCGTAATACCGGTCCGCCGCGATGTTCTGCACGTTGAAGACCGCATACACGCTCGCGGAGTCAATCGCCGTCGCGCTCTTCGCCTTAATTCCGCCGAGATAGAACTCGCTCTCCGCCGTGAGTCCCGCGCCGGTGAACGTGAAGCCCATGTCGCCCACGTTCGCCGCCGTCTCGGGATACACCGCCCAGAGCTCCGTCGCGAGCGGCTGCACCGCCACGTCGACCGTCGCGGAAGTGATGCCGCTGTTCTCGATGGCGAGATACACCGCCTCGCCCGCCGCATGCGGCGGAATCACCAGCGCGACCGTCCTTGAGTCAATCACGACCGCGACGGCATCGTTCATCGCCAATGTGGGCATGTGGCCGATCGACGCCATCGCCGTAATCGCCGCCAAGCTCGCACCGCCTGAAATCCGCACGATGCCACCTGATGCCGGAAGCCCCGTCAGTTCCCATGCGGCAGTCGCGCCCGCAGCAATCGTCTCGCCGGACGAACCGACGGCCATCGTCGGCAACGTCACCTCGACTGCGTCATCCGTCCACAGCGCGTTCTTCAAGAAGTTCTGCTCGAATACGTCGCGGTTCGGGTTCACGTCGATGCCCACAAGCCAGTCGCCCGCCGGCGCGGACGGCATCACGACGCGCGCCGTCAGCGTCGCCGTCTCGTTCGTCGCCAGATTGTAGCTCTGCGTCACCGTTCCGGCCGTCATCGTGCCGCCGTTCGCGGCGGACTTGATGCGCACCGTGTCGCGGATCGAACCCTTCGCCACCTTGGTGCCCGCGTTCTTCACCGTGTAGGTGACGGCCAGCGTCTCGCCTGGCGCAACAGTCGCTGGCGCAAACGAAACATCCGTCACCTCGAGGTTCATCACAGGCTGCTCCGTATTTCCCGGCACCTCGTAGAGGCCGATGTCCGGGAACACGCCCTCGGCGTTCGCCTTGCCCGTATTACGCACGAACTTCACGTCCATGCGCGGCTGGCCGTAGTAGTCCAGTTCCGGCGCGATGTCGCCATATCCCGCGTCCACGCACGGCGATTCCACCGAAATTCTGAAGTCCCCGTTCTCGGGATCGAGGAACAGCGGGTCTCCATACAGGTTTCCGTTCTTGCCCGCAAGACCGCAAGAATGCAAGCCGGGATCATCGGGGGCATTCCAGAAGAGACAGTTCTCGACGGAAACATTGTTGTTTCCCGCATCCAGTTTGCCATGCGGCGGATCACCGTATTTACCGCTTCCTAATTCACACCATCCGTATGTGCATTTGGCGAACACGCAGTTCCGGTAAACGGGCATTCCGCGCCAGCCGCTCCAATGGCTCATTCCGACATTGTTGTCGTAGAACACGCAGTTCACGTATTCGTTGGTTAGGCCACGATAGGGCGCGCTCGCCCAGCCGGTATCGACGACCACGCAGTTCTTGGCGAAAATCTTTCCGCCCCAGTTCCAGATTCCGTCCGCCGAAGAATGCGCGACAAGGCACCCTGTCATCGTCAGCGTGCTATCGTCGATCTTCGTCTCAATAATGCCCGTCTCGTTGCCGGCGCCGGCATACATCATTTTCGCGTAGGCGAGATTGGCATCGCCAGACCAGACCCACCTCCCGCCGACAAACTCGCCTTTCCAGGAATCAGCGCCGACAATTATGCCGCGCCAGTCGCCGCCATTCGGATCGGACCTCGCGCCGTCGCCGTTGGTGTCGCCGCCGTGCGCATCATCCTTCAGCGACGTGAATACGACAGGTTCAAGCAACGTCCCTTGCGCCTCAAGCATTCCACAGACTTTAAGTTGGCAGCCTCTGCCGAACTTCACGATCGCACCCGGCTGAAGCGTCAGCGTCGCACCCGCGTCGATGGTGAGATCGCGCT
>JAEEOY010000265.1 GCA_016284515.1 Kiritimatiellia bacterium
ACGGCGAATGGAACGGCAACGGATTCCTCGCGCTGGTGGAGAGCGGAAACTACTTCTCCGTCGGCGTGGGCGTCAACGGTTCAGGCGGGCACCAGCCCACGTCCAACAACAACAAAGGCAAACTCGCCGTCGGCACCTGGGGTCACCTCGCCTTTTCCTACGACAAGGCCGCCACGTCCCTGGACTCCTACTTCAACGGCGACACAATCTACTCCACGTCTTCAGCGCGGAACATCCTCGACCCGGGCAAATCGGACTGGGCGTTTGGCGGCTTCTTTGACGGAAACAAGAACTGCTTCCAGGGCGACATGGACGAGGTGCGCGTCCTGAACGGTAGCGCGACGGCGGACTGGATCAAGGCGGAATATGATTCGGTCAACGCGCCGAAATCGTTCGCCGTCCTTGATGGCGTCGTGGAGGTGGATCATACCGCTCCTGTTCTCGCAACGCCTGTTCTCGTGCGCAATGCGGACGGCTCGTTCACAGTCTCGGTCGAGGTGTCGGAAAGCGTTCCAGACTCGATTGTCTGCACGGCGGGCGGAACCGACTTCGCGATGACGACCGCCGACGCGGCGCTGCCCGCGACCTACGCGGCCGTCGTCTCCGGCCTTGCGGCGGGCACCTGCACGGCGACCGTCCGCGCGACGGCGACGAGCGGCACGGAGGTTTCCGCCGCCTGCCCGACGGCGTTCCACGTCGGCGCGCTTGCCGTTGCCGCCGTCGCGAACGCCGACGAAGGGACGCTCTCCGCGGGCACGTTCCGCATCGCGCGCGCCGACGCCGACGCGACGGGCCTTCCCGCGCTCACGGTCGGCGTGGCCTTCTCCGGCCCCGGCCTGGCCGCCGTTGCGGATCCGGAGGTTTCGTCCGTCACGATCCCGGCGGGGGAGGCCTCGGTCGATCTCGCCGTCGCGCCGGTCTTCACGGCGGCCGTCGATGCGGACGCCACGCTCGTCCTGACCGTCTCGGGCGACACCGTTGGGACCGCCTCGACCGCGACGATGACCGTCGTCAACGCGACGTTCGACCCGGCGGTGCGCTACGTCGCCACGACGGGCGACGACGCGAACCACGGCGGCACCCCGGAGCTTCCGAAGGCGACCATCGCGGCGGCGGTCGCCTCGCTGGAAGACATCGCGCAGACGACGCCGTGCACGGTCCACGTCGCGCCGGGGCTGTATCCGTTTCAATCCGAGCTTTCGATCGAGGGGGCCATTCGAATCATTGGCGAGGGTGACACGGTGTCGTCCGTCGTTGTGTCAAACGCTCATGAGTCTGGCTACGCACGCCAGAACCAACGCGTGTTTGTCATCAACAACGCGGACGCGCTTATTGCGAATCTGACCATGCAAAAAGGGGAGGGATATGGGAACCAGGATGGCGGCAATTTCTATATCGGTACAGCTGGCGGTATGGTCTCCAACTGTGTCGTCGAAGCGGGTTCTGTGCGCGACAACGCGCGGGCTGCGGGCGGCTGGCTGGAGGCTGGTCTCGTGACGCATACGATCTTCCGCGGCAATAAGTCGAAAACCGAGTCAGGCGGCTGGGCGGATAACCGGGCGGGCGTCCTGCAGCTCAACGGATCGGCCCGCGCCGAAAATTGTCTCTTAACCGAAAACAGCCAAGACAAGCCTGTCACGCTCATCAACGTGTCGGGCACCTCGGTCATGCGCAACTGCACGATCGTCGATTCCGGGCTGTCCGTCACGAACGAATATTGCAAGGAATGGTCGGCCATGCGGATCGCCTCGGGTGCGACGGTGCAGAACGTCGTCGTCGCAGGCGTGATGAACACCGTGGACGGTTCGGCTGTTTTGCCGACAGGAACGGTGGCCAAATTTGCCAACGGCGCTGTCGATGGCGACATTTCGGAATTGGCTTTCCCCGAGGGCACGATCACCGGCACGGCGTCGTCGTTCTTCAAGGACTACGCGAACGGCAACTACACGCCGGCAGGGCCGCTTGTGAACAAGGGCGCGAACTACGAGGGTATGGCGTCGGTCGACCTTGCGGGCAAAAAGCGTCTTAATGGCAGCAGAATCGACATCGGCTGCTACGAGACGAGCTCTTCCGCGCTCATGATAGTCTTGCGCTGATGCCACTAGAGCGGCGCTACACTTCCGTTCTCCAACTCCAACTCTTCACTCCAACTTCCATTTACACAACTAAACAAACGGCTTAAAACAAACAAGGGAAACAACAATGAAGAAACTGTTTTCCGCATTGATTGTCGCAGGCACGGCGCTTGCACTTCATGCTGCAGTTCACGAAGACGACTGGCTCAAGGTCGAGACGCCGGACACGGTCGTTCCCGATTCCGGCTTTCAGGTGAAGGTCACGCTCAAGAAGGGCCTCGGACCCAGCGAGAACGTGACCGTCGCGATGCACACGTTCAAGACCGACGGCGGCTGGATGGGCACCGGCGAGTGGCGTCCGCCGCAGACGATGAAGAAGGGCGAGACGAAGGTGTTCGCCTTCACCGCGAAGGGGAGCGACAAGGTCGGGCACTTCGGCCCGCTCGCCTTCATCGCGCCGAACGGCGACTGGGGCAAGGCGACGCACAAGATCTTCTGCGGAAAGATCACCTGGGAGATGTCCGGCGCGGAGGCCGCGAAGCGGAAGGCTGAGGCGGAGGCGAAGGCCGCGCGCGCGAAACCGCCCGCCGGAATCACCTACAAGAAGAGCTGGATTGTCCCGCGCGGATGCTTCAAGCCCGGCACCGACGAGCCGATGAAGGAGATTCGCGAGGGCGAGTCGTTCGACGTCGTGGCAGACTACTACCTCGACCCTTCCGAATACTGGAACAACAAATGCCACGTCGTTGTCTTCGGTTGCGGCCCGTGGATCGACAACCCCGACGGCGTCCATGAAAAGAGCAGCCACCATGTCAACTATCCGGGGGCGGGCTGGGGTTTCCGCGAGGTGAAGCCCGGCAAGGGCACGGTCCGCGTCACGCAGAAGATCAAGAAGTTCTTCCGCTACAACTCGCTCTTCTTCCACGTCCGCTTCCGCGGCGGCGACGACAAGGACTTCCCGTGGACGAAGACGTGCGGGGCTCCGAAGATGGTCCGCCCGATCAACGGGCTCGACATCGTCGCGCCTACGGCCGGCGGACTCTTCGTCGCAGGCCGCGAGAAGCCAGTCGTCGACCTCATCGCCGGCGCGGACGCGAAGGCCGGTTCTCCCGTCGCCATCAAGATACTCGCCCTTGACGATGTCGGCAAGCTCGAGGAAGTCGGCTCTGTCTCGGCTACGATGCCTGATTCTGGCAAGACGGTCAAGGTCGATCTCTCGAGCGCCATCGGCAAGCGCCTCGGCTGCTTCCTCGCGGAAGGGCGCTCGGGCGACAAGTCGGTCGACGCGTTCTTCGGCATAATTCCCGACGTAGACAAGGCGCTTGGCGGCAAGCGTGCGCCGTTCGGCGCGACCGATCTCTGCACCGAACTCGAATGCGAGACGGCCGCGAAGCTCGGCTTCTCCGTGAACCGCATGTTCGTCAACTGGGGTGCGCTTGTGCCGAAGCGCGGTGAATACAGTTTTGATGGAATATCCGCGCAGATGGATCGCCAGGAGAGGCATGGCATCAAGCCGTGGCTTATGCTTGTAGGCGCGCCAGAGTGGGTGCTCCCGCCGAACGTCCACTCGCCCGGCTTCGAGCCGTATCCGTTCGACGAGGCCGGCTGGCGCGAGTCTATCCGCGCGATCTCTCAGCGGTTCGGAAAGCGCGTCTTCGGCATCGAATGGCTCAACGAGATCACCCCCGGAAACAAGAGCTCGAACCCTGCCGCCGACTACAGCCGCTTCTGCGAGATCGGCACAGAGGAGCTCAGGAAGGTGAACCCGAAGGCGCACTCGATGCTTGCGGGCGGACTCTGGCCGCGCAACTTCCGTCTCGATGTCCTCGGCGCGGGAATCGGCAAGCACGTCGACATCCTCCCGATCCACTACGGCGAGTACGAAAGCGCCGCGGAGGCGATTGCCGACGCCGCTGCAGGCGGCATCAAGACCGTCTGGAACGACGAGTCCGCCGCAGGCATATCGGTGTGGGGAATGGACGGGCGCGAGGCGCTCGAGAGAAGCGTCCTCCAGTCGCGCAACGTGCTGCGCGTATGGCCGGCGCAGCTCGTCGCCGGCGTGAAGGGCATAATCTACTTCGGCGGCGAGGCGAACCCCGCCGGAAACTGGAAGTACCTCCTCGACGACTATACGCCGCGCCCAGTAGCCGCCACGCTCGCCGTCATGTCCGCGAAGCTCGGCAACGCCCGCCCAGTCGGCGCCTACTATGCCGAACCCGGCGCTCGCGTCATCGTGTTCGAGCGGAAGGACGGCACGGCGCTTGCCGTAGTCGGTTCCGCGAACGGCGACGAGAAGTCCGCGCCTGTCGAGGTGAATATCCCCGCGACTCCCGGCTCCACCATCGTCAGTACCGACCACCAGGGCAACGAGAGAACCATCGCCGCCAAGGGCGACACTATTTCCATAAAGGCCGGCGCGATGCCGTTGATCTACGAGGGGCTGCCGCTTACGCCTCTCGCCGTCCGCTGCACGCTAACGCTCGAGGGGCAGGGCCCGCTCACGCCGAAGCCCTCAGTGAGCTTCGTGAAAGGCGCCGCGCCACAGGTGCGCGTCTCGGTGCGCAATCCGCTGCGCACGCCCGTCGAGGGAGTAGTCGGTGTCGCGGTCGTTCCCGGCGGGAAGTCGGGCAAGGCGTTCAGTCTTGCGCCCGGCGAGAGCGCATACTTCATCCTCGACCTTCCGTCCGAGACGTTCCCCTCCGGCCCCGCGAAGGGCGTGGCGCGCGTCGCCTGGAAGCTCGGAGGCGGCAAGGAGAACGTCATGGCGCAGACCGACTTCGCTGTTGATGTCATCGATCCCGCGACGCTTGGCAACCTCCTCTTGAACGGCGGATTCGAGGCGAAAGGCGGGTCGAAGGAGTCGTGGAACGGCGGCGGCAGGATCGTGAAGCTGGACGGCTCCCGTCCGGGCGAGGACGGAAACGCTCTTTCGCTTGACCACGGCAAGGGCTGGATTCAGCTATTCCAGCGCGCCGACAATCCGTCGCCGGGCCGCAAGCTCCTCTATACCGCGTGGATGCGCACGGACAACATGAACGCGGGCTCGAACGCGTCGCTCGTCAACAGCAACGGCTCCTCGCGCAACCTCTACATGCCGGACGTCTTCGCCGCGCCGAAGGATACGCACGGTGCGTGGCAGTTCATGGTCAAGGTGCTCAACTCGAAGCCGGACGACGTCAAGGTGCAGGTGCAACCCGTCGCGAGCGGCGAAAATGGCGGTGCGCTCTACGACAACATCCGCCTCACGCTTCACGACGGCACCGACTGGGCGACGGAGGCGCATCGCGCCGCGAAGGCGCGGAAGATCGACGGCGACCTCTCCGACTGGGACTTCGCCGATCCGATTCCGCTTCTCTGCGCGAACCAGATCGCGTCCGAAGGCGGCTACAAGTGGACGCCCGACAACCTCTCCGGAATCGCGCAGCTCGCGTGGGACGATGAAGCGCTCTACATGGCGGTGCGCGTGCGCGACGACGTCCACAGTGCGCAGACGGGCGAGAACACGCTTAGGGGCGACGCGCTGCAGATAGGGCTACATCCCGCAAACCGCCTCGCCGGAACGGACAGCGCCGCGATCGAGTGGTGGGTCTCCGCGGCGAATCCGGGCAGCGGCTCGGGGAAGCACACGGTCTATCGCCCCGCCGCGCACGCCGCGGGCCTCGCGAGCGGACAGCTCGCGAAGGACTCGTCCGTATACGAGATTGCCGTCGTGCGCAAGGGCAACGACACCTGCTACGAGTTCCGGATCCCGTGGCGCGACGCGGGAGGAATCCGTCCGCAGCCCGGCCAGCGCCTCGGTCTTTCGCTCAGGCTTACCGACACCGATTCCGGCGCCGCGCGCGGTGCGGCGGCATGGGGCCGCGGCCTTGAATCGTGGACGCCATCCTCGTTCGGTTCGCTTGTTCTCTTGCCGTAGCCGCTCTTTTGTGTTGATTTCTCTGCGGTCCGTTCGACTCGGCCGTGTTCGAGCTCCGGACGAAGTAACAGGGTCGCCGCGTTTTTCACAGGGACTGTCCCTTGCTAGTCCGTGCCTCTACTTTTCTGCCGGACCGCGCCGCCAGAGGCGAAGCGGCGCGCTCCGGTGGTTGCGCACCCTGGGGGGTGGGGCGTTTCCGCTACCCCGGGGGATCGCGGGCCGCTACCCGTAGGGGTGTCGTCGCCGCACCCCCGGGGATGACGACTATTGCT
>JAEEOY010000266.1 GCA_016284515.1 Kiritimatiellia bacterium
GCGAGTTTGCCTTTGTTGTTGTTGGACGTGGGCTGGTGCCCGCCTGAACCGTTGACGCCCACGCCGACGGAGAAGTAGTTTCCGCTCTCCACCAGCGCGAGGAATCCGTTGCCGTTCCATTCGCCGTACCCCTTGTTCGAGAAGACGACGGACGTCGTGCCGCCGCTCTTCCTGAACCAGCCGGAGAACGAGAATTTGCCGATGGACGACAGCGCACCGGACGTGACGGGGTTCGTGAACTGGACGCCCTTCGAGTCCAACTTCGTCATCACGCCGCCGG
The DNA here is from genome assembly GCA_016284515.1 of Kiritimatiellia bacterium. Taxonomy (GTDB): domain Bacteria; phylum Verrucomicrobiota; class Kiritimatiellia; order RFP12; family UBA1067; genus UBA1067. The sequence goes on from JAEEOY010000266.1 coordinate 281, forward strand.
CCATGCCGCCGGTCGTCGCGGTCGTGGCGCCATTAACGGTAATTGCAGTCGCATGGCCACTTGCATCGGCAATTGACGCGCCACCGTGGAAGACAGCCGCGTAGCGCGACCAGACATCGGTTGCGCTGACCGTCGGCAAAGTGGCCGCGCCGTCCGCGCCGTAGTAGCAGGTAATCTTCGTGGCCGTGCCGACGATGGACGGCACCTTGACCCAGATGCAGGACGTCCCCGTCCTATCCCATGTCTCGATCTCGTGCGGCAGGAGCGCACCGGTCACATCCGCGAAACGCAGATCAGCGCCGTCCGTCGCGCAGTCGTCGTAGGAGAAACCAATCGGCGCATTTTCCGCCAACGTGACGAGCACCGGGAAATCGGTCAGTTCCGTCGAACCCGCGTAGCCGGAAATCGTTATCGGAATCTTTTTGGGAAACGGCGTCGTGTCGAGCGTGCCACCGATCGCCGCTGCGGCACAGAGCGCGGCGAGAAAAGTTGCAAGAATCGCACTACTGCGATTGTGCGAAGATAGCGGCGTGGAAGGCGATTCGAGACATTCAATCTGCGGCTTTTTCATTGTTTTCGGCTCCTTTGCAATTTTCTTTTATGCCGCAATTCTACCAAAACGCCCACAACGGGACAATACACGAAAGTGTAGTGCCGCCTTGAATCCTCATCAGGGGCAGCTCAGTCGGGGAGGGACGGCGCGCGAGCGCCTTGCGGCAGGCGAGCACGGCGGATCAGGACCCGGTCCGGCGCTCGAGCGTGACCGCGACGTAGCCGCGCTTTTCGCCGAACGTCAGCGTCATGCCGGAGCGCGCCGCGCGCTCGCGCATGTTGGAGATGCCGAAGTGCCCCTTCTCCGGACCCGGCGCGGCGTCCGCCGAGAACGGCGCGCCGTCGTTGAGGACGTCTAGCGTGAACGCGCCCGCGCCGTCGCCTTCGCTCACGACGATGACGTTCGCCGCCCCGCCGTGCCGCACGGCGTTTCCGATCGCCTCGGACGCGATGGCAAGGAGGTCGCGCTTCACGCGGATCGGGAGGTCCACTGGGAGCCCGCGCAGGAAACTGCGCACCCTCGTCCGCCCAGGGACCGACTCGTTGCGGCAGATGCTCCGCAGAAGCGACTCCGGCGACTGAGATACGAACTCGTCGCTCTGGAGGTCCATGATTGCATCGCGTATCTCGCGCCGCGTCGCCTCAAGGACGTTCTCCGCCATCACGAGCGCATCTGCCGCGCCAGGCGCAAGCGTGTCGCCCGCGGCCATCTTCGCGGAGTACACCCACAGCTTCGCGCCCGAGATGTGCTGGGATATCGTGTCGTGCAGTTCAGCGGCGATGCGCCGCCTGTCGGCCGCTATCGCCTCGGCGCCGACGCGCGCGCGGTGACGGCGGAAGGCGACGACTGCCGCGAAAGCGCCGAACGCGGCGAGCACCGTGAGGAGCGCGGCCCACGCGAAGCCGAGCGCCCTCCTCGCGCCCCACTGCCAGTCGGGGACGAGCACTATGTCGCCGGCGTCCCTCGTGCGCAGATGGAAGCCCTCGAAGCTGAACAGCCTGTTCAATGCGTCCCCCTGCGAGACACGCGCGTCAAGAACGCCGCGGACACGCACGATCGGACGGTCCTCAATCCCCCAGGGAAGCTCGGCCGCTACGGACGGCGGGAGCATCACGTCCACGTTCTGCCCGTCGACGTCAATGATGAGACGCCCGCCCGGGCCATGCTCCAGGCGCACGTCTTCGACGCGTCCCACGAGCTCGACGAGGCGGAACTGCAGGTCGTTGTCGGCCATGAACCCGCCGAGGTCGAACAGCGACCCAGGCGCGAGCGAGAGGCGGTGCACTTCCGCCGGCTCGACTTCCGCATCCGTGCGCCGCCAAAGCGCACCCACGAGCGCGCCGCACTCGTCCCGTATCGCCGGGAAGCCGACAGCCTCCACAATGTCGCCCACCGCCGGAGGCTCGCCGTCCGCGAACACCCTCGCGGACGCCTTTCCGCGCTGGACGGAAAACGCACCGTCTTCCGTGTAGATGCACGTGACCTCGCCCATGACGCGGCAGGCGTGCAGCCTGCGTCCGCGCGGGCTCCATGCGAGCAGCGACCATGTGTCGCACTCGGGCACGGAGAACGGATCCTCCGGCGGCGCCTTCGCCACCGAGATGGACTTCGCGTCGAGCGCCTCGATCTCCGCGCCGATGAACTCGTGGCGCGGATTGAACACGGGAACGACCACGCCGTCCACCTCCACCTCCGCGTCGCGGAACGCCGCAGGCGAGAGGCCATCCGCGCGGACGCGCACACGGACCTCTCCGTCCGAAGTCGAAAGCCACAGGAGAAACGCCGGTTTCCCGACCGCGGTGCCGTATGCCGCCGACATGCCGACGCCGCGCACATGCACACGGCAGTTGTTGAAGTGCCCCGCCTTTATTCCAAGAACAGACCGGGGACGCGGCGGGGGAAGGTCGGCGTGCGAAACGAACTTCACGCTCTCCACGTCTATTCCGGGCTCAAGCAGCATCGGATCCGGAGCGCCGACGACCCTCACTATGTCGCCGGGCTCGACCATGTCGAACTTGCCGGGCTGAGGTTCCGTGAACGTCGTGAAATAGAGAGCATGCCCGTCGACATCGCCAACATCGGTGGCCACGAACGCATTCTCCACCCAGGGTATGTTGAACGTCACCTGCACTTCAAGCTCGCACTTCCCGCATGCGGCGATCTCGTCTGCGTCCATGGCGAGGACATCCGAGATCTTCACGCGCGGAAGCGCGAAGGCCGAAGCGGCAAGCGCCGCGCACAGGACTGACAGACCGCATTTCATTTTTCACCAAGCGGACGCAGACTACACCACACCGGCGGGACGGGCTATGCCGCGCCTGATGGCGACGGATATCGCGCCAGCGCGGTCATTTACGCCGAGCTTCTCGTAGGCATGCTTGAGGCGTACCTTCACGCCGTCTTCGGATATCCCGACCTTTTCGGCTATGGCCTTGTTGCTGAGCCCCTGGACGAGCAGTCCAACCGCCTCGCGCTCCGTGGGCGTAAGCTCCGGCTCCTCGCTCCTCGCCTTGTAGATCGCCTTGATGTCGTCGGGGATAAAGGTTCCGCCCTCCGCGACGGTGCGCACTGCCTTGACGATGTTCTCCGGATTGCGGTCCTTTAGGACGTATCCCTTCGCGCCGGCGTTCAGCGCGGCATATACGTCTTCCTCCATTGAGCTCGTAGTGAGCATTACAACCTTTGCGGAAGGATCTGCCGCAAGCATCTCGCCGAGGGCGGCTAGGCCGTCCTTGCCCGGCATCCTGATGTCAAGCAGGGCGACATCCGCGCCCGAGCTTTTCATGAGTTCCGCCGCGCGTTCCCCATCCGACAGCTCGCCGGCTAGCTCAATGTCCTTGAAGAGTGAAAGCGCATACTTGAGGCCCATTCGCACTACCGCATGATCATCGACAAGAAGCACCTTGATCTTCTTCATCCTTCGTCCCCTTTTT
>JAEEOY010000267.1 GCA_016284515.1 Kiritimatiellia bacterium
GGCGCCAGGCGCGAAAGACCAACCTGTCTGGTTGGTGACCGATGCACCGGCTGTGTAGGTGTCGAACGTCTCGGTAGAGACGGCCGCAGCCTGCACGCCGAACGCAAATGCCAGCGCCGCGAGCGGCGTCAGCACCTTCGTCATTGTCAGTTGTTTCATATACATTTCTCCAGTTTTTCAGTTCAGTTTAAGTACGCAAAATCCCGCTTCCGATCGAAAGCCTTCTTTTGCGATGATTGGATTGTAGCATATTTCGTTTGCCTTGCGCAAGGGGTTTGTGAAAAAAATATTAAATTTTTTTTTACGGGTGCGGGGAAGGGGTTCAAACCACGGAGCACACTGGTCAAACCACGGAACACACGGAATACACAGAAGAGCCGGGGTCTGCGAACCGCCGCCATTTTATCTCACGCAGAGGCGCCGAGAGCGCAGAGGTCGCTGAGAGTTTTAGCCGCAAAGAACGCAAAGACCACAAAGCGTTCTGCGTCTGCGGGCCGGAGTTCACCGACAAGTTCGGCATGTGGCGGGTCTTGGGCGGAGGGGGAATCGCGTTTCCGCGCGACCGCTCCGTAGCCGTTGTGACGGACGGCGCTGGCTCGGTAAACGGTGTTGACGTGAAGAAGGGCGATCGACTTCTCGTTTGCGGCGCGGAAAACTTAGAGGCGCATGGCGACGTTGCGCTTGTCGTGTGCGCGTGAATGACAGTTGTGGTATAATTTCCCCCAAGAAGAGGGCATCATGGGCGAAAACAAGTTCAGCGTAATATTCGACCTGCTCAAGGCAGACATCCTCGCGGGAAAGTTCGCGGACGGCAGACCGCTTCCGAGCGCACCTGCGCTGATGCGGCGCTTCGGCGTCGCCCGCGCCACGGCTGTCGCGGCGCTCAAAGAACTTGTGCGCTGCGGGTTTGCAACGTCGCGGCGCGGGAAGGGGACCTTCCCGTCCGAGCGGACGATTGGACTCATCCTCCCCGGCGTTGCGTATTCCGAGTTCTTCCTCCCTGTCATGAGCGGGCTCTCCCGCCGGTGTCAGGAGACAGGGTACGGACTCCTCTTCGGCGACGCCTACTCGGACGACCCGGTCAACCGCGCGGCGCAGGCGAAGGCGCTTGCCGAGGACTTCGCCCGCAAGCGCGTTTCCGGCGTGATATTCCAGCCCATCGCATTGTTGGACAACGGGCAGGAGCTGAATGCGGAGATCATGTCCATATTCGACGCCGCGAAGATCCCAGTCGTGCTTATAGACAACGACGTCGTCGTGCCGCCCGAGAGGAGCCGGTACGACCTCGTCGGCATCAACAACTTCGAGGCCGGGCGCAGGGTCGGCGCCCATCTTGCGGCTGCAGGCGCGAAGAGGATATGTTTTCTCGTCCACGCCCACTGCGCGGCGAGCGTTCGCCTACGCTGCGACGGCGTGATCTCCGCCGCGCGTGAGGCGCGCAGGGTGAAGGTGCTTGTCCTTGACGCAGAGGCGGACGACGCCGCGACCATTAGGAAGTTCATCGCGCAGACGAAACCCGACGCCTTTGTCTGCGGCAACGACAAGACTGCGGCCAGGCTTCGGCAGACGCTGGCGCGGTTCGGCAGAAAAGTTCCCGAGGAGATCATGCTCGCCGGTTTCGACGACGTGCAGATCGCGTCCGTCATGACGCCGCAGCTGACGACGATCCGTCAGCCATGTGACGGCATTGCCGAAGCCGCGTTCGCTGCGCTCGTCGAGCGCATGAGCAACCCCTCGCTTCACCCCCGCGAAATCCTCCTTCCCGCGCCGCTCGTCGTCCGAGAATCTACGCAACGGAACTGACGAGGTGGAGATTTCGGCTCGAATGAGGTTTGGGGACTCATCGTTTAATCTGTAGCTGCAGATAGCCCACTTGTCATGAGAAGAAAAATATGGTACATTATTCGCACGAGTTGTGAGGATTATTATCAATGGATGATAAAGAACGCATAGAAAAACGCGAAAGCATTGCCCAGTGGGTGCATGGACGGCTCATTTCGGGGCGGCCAACATTCACATTGGAAGAGGCAATGTCTGCAACATCATTGCGTCATCCGGCACTTGCGCTTGCATTGCATCGGCTCAAGGCCAGGAAGTTGATTGTCTCTCCGATGCGTGGTTTTTATGTCTGTGTGCCAGATCGTTATCAGCTTCGCGGCGAAGTGCCGCCCAGTTTTTATGTGGACGACCTTATGCGACAACTTGGACGTCGCTATTATCTAGGTCTCACGAGTTCGGCGGCGATTTGGGGTGCTGGTCATCAGCGCGTCCAGAAGGACTTCGCGGTTGTCACCTTGCCGCGTATGCGTGGAGCTAGTCTCGCGCACGGCATGCTCCGCCTTGTCTATCGCGATCAGATGCCGGAGAAGCACATCGTCGTCCGCAATGCCGATGGTGGAGTCGTCCGATTTGCAGATGCAGTGCTGACAGCCTTTGACCTGGTGCATCATGCCGACTTGGTCGGTGGAATGTCATCGGTGGCTACGGTTCTTGCTGAATTGCTTGAATCGGTTGACTTTGCCGCTTCGTCCGATCTTGGCGCGTTCGTGCCGTGCGTTGTCTGGCAGCGACTTGGCTACATCTGCGAAAACGTCATCGGTAATACGGAAAAAGCCGATGCGCTATACGCTGTTTGGCGCTCTCTGGGGTTGCGTGCCGTCAACACGCCGCTCAGCCCGTTTGAACAGCGACGCGACGGCGAGCTCAATCGTCGTTGGCATGTTAAAGTCAATCTTGATCTTGAAGTGGATGATTTATGATAGCCGAACGCTACATCACGGAGTGGAGCGACAACTTCCCGTGGACCAAAAACTCGTTTGTCGAACAGGACATGGTGATCTGCCGAGCGCTGGTGGATATCTTCAGCGATCCGTTCCTTTCCAATGCGCTGGCGTTTCGCGGCGGTACGGCAATTCACAAACTTCATCTAAACCCTCAGGCGCGCTATAGCGAGGACATTGATCTTGTGCAGGTGGAGCCAGGGCCTGTGAAGCCAATCACGGAACGACTATGAAGAGCGAGGGACAGTCTGTTGACGCATATCGTCGGCTCAACCGGCGTCGCGTGATCATTGCCGTCAAGCTATACGACAAGACTGGCCGAGGCCAGGTAGACGGCATCATCCGCTTTCTGCGG
>JAEEOY010000268.1 GCA_016284515.1 Kiritimatiellia bacterium
TCCGACTCAACCATCCCACATTCGTGATTCTAACCATGCAAAGAACCACATCTAAAACGAAAACGCCGCGCCCACCTTCAGCAGAGGCCAGTCGCATTTGTCGTAGTAGTGCCCACCGTTCTTGATGGAGTTCCGCGCCTGGCGATTTACCACGTCATACTGCGACACCGCCGCATAGAACCTGAGGTCGTCGGAGAACTTCCAGTCGAGCTGCATGCCAAAGAGTATAAACGCCACGGCGCCGCCCATAATGGTCTTCTCCTCTATCGCCGAGCCGTACCTCGCCCTGTAGCGGCGATGGTCCATCCACGTCGGCTGGAAATAGACCGACAGTGTTAGGTTGTCGCGAAGCTCAAACCCCTTTACGAGACCCGCTTTCACACGCCCCTTGTGGCTCGGCTCGCACAGCCATATCCCGCCCCAGTATGGAGTGACATAGGGATTGTCGAATCTCTGCGCGACGCTGAGGCCAAGACTTGGATTGTGCTCGTGGACGTAATCAAGCGGAAGCCCGCAGTATGGGCCCGCCTTCGTCTGGAGCAGAGTCCCCTCCCAGAGCGGCAGATCGTACCCATAGTGGGCCGCGCCCTCCAGCCAGTAGAAAAGCTGGCCGTGCTTGTCTCGCTGCTTGTCGTGAAGCGCGCAGATGGACCATATATAGCCATCAATGAAGCCGAAGCCCCCAAGATCCTGGCGCAGTCCCAGCGTATGCGTCGAGACGGGGCGCGTGTCCGACAGCCCTCCGCTCGTGGAAATATACGCGGAGGCGACGTCGCTTTTAACGTACCCGGAGAAGCGATACGCATCCGCACGGCCGTCACATGCACCACCAGCATAAAGTGCGCAGGACAACACCGCGAAAATAATGATCAATGCACACACATTATGCGATGCATGGCAATGCGAAATAATTCCCATAATATCATGTGCCCAATGAAACAAGTGCGTTAAGCGCAGACTCAGCTCGCGGACACGCCGCACAAAAGTCACCAAATACATTTGGCATATTCATAACGACGTGTGTTGCCATGGGGTCTGACCCCATAGTATTCCGTCGTATGTAATCATCCACTACCGTTCTATCTCGCCCAGAAGCTTCTTAAGTTCGCCTGCCTTTTCGCGGGCCTTGGCCGCGCGCTCCATCGCGGAGTTGTCGCCTGCGAACTTCGCATAGGCGTTGATGACCTCTGGCTGCGGTGTTTCAAGTTCCTTGATGGCGGTCTTAAGTTCCGCTATGAGCGGCGCCGTCTCGGAATCGCGCCCAAGCTCGCGCAGGGCCTTCACGCGCCAGTAGTCCATCTCCCCCGCATGAATCCAGCCCTTGAGGGAATTTTCAAGTTCCGCCTTGTAGCCAGATTCGTCCCCGAGCGCCTTTTTGCACTGCGCCATGAAATAGCGGCTCTTCGGCTCAGTGCCCGCGTCTCCAGGACGCCCCGCCTGAAGGTTTGCAGGATAAGTAGTCGACTCTTCGAAATACTTCAGTGCCGTCTTGTAGTCGCCCTTCTCCATAAGCGAACGTCCAAGTCCAAGACACGCCTCTACGAACGGCGCAAGAAGTCCGTCCGCGCCTTCCCAGACGTGGAAGCGCCGCGTCGTCAGTATCTTGTGCGCATCGGCGTAGCGTCCAACGGCGTTGTAGGTGTAGGCGAGGCGCAAAACGCACGGATCGTACTTGTAGACCGTATCCATGTACTTCTCCATAAGTGCCAGCCGCTCAGCCGCCGGCAGCTTCAGCTTCTCCGCAAGCTTGCCCGCCTCGTCCAATGTGCGGAAATGAGGCTCGGCCGCAAGCGACTTGAGGTAGTATTCGTACGCCTCCTTGCTCGGCACGCCCGAAGGGATACCGGTGTTTGCGAAGTAGGTGCCAGGGTGCGAAAGCGCAAAACCGATGCAACGCAGAGCAAGCGCATGGTGTGGAGAAATCTCCACACAGCGCTTCCAGTCTGCGAGGCCGGTGTCCTTGCGGTCGTGGTTCCATTCGCAGCAGCCGAGGTAGTACCACGTGTTCGCAAGTTCCGGCGCGACCTTTGCGGCAATCATCAGGACTTCCTCTTCTTCCAGACGGTTCGGGAAGCAGTAGTCTGTCGGCATTGCGTTTGCTACGCCGAACGCGCCTTTTGCCGCCGCCATGTCGTCCTTCTTCGCAAGCGCCGCGCCCTTGAAATAACCGAAGAGCGCGTTCTTGTAACTGTAACAAGCGGCGAGGGTGTCCTTAAGCGGCAACGCGCCCTCGGTCGCATACGGATTCTCGGCTTCTGCTTTTGCAAGCGCGGCGTCGCAAAGCGCGATCACCTCGTCGCAGCACCCGATCCCCCAGTAGTCGCTGATGCACTCGAGAAGCTGCTGTGCCTTGAGCCCGCGGTTCTTCTCGGCCGCGGCAAATCCGTCGCGCTCTACAACCGCCCAATACTCCAGCGGATCGCACTTCAACGCAATGTCGAAGTTATGAGTGGGTGAGTTGTGAGTGGGTGAGTCCACTCCTCCACTCACCGACTTCTCCACTCCTCCACTTTTAACTCCCAACTTCCGCAGGAAAATCCCCTTCATCGTCCACAGCTTCGCTTCGTCCTGGCCGAGCGCGAGAGCGTCGGCTATCCTCGCGAGCGCCTCTTCCCACTCGCCCCTGAGCGCGGCAATCCGTGCAAGTTCGACATACGACTCCTTCTTGTGTGTGAGCCGCCATGTGCAACGCCAGAAAAGGTCTTCGGCGCACTTCAGGTTGCCCATCTGGCGCTCGACGAGCGCGAGGTAGTACTCGGGCGCGGCGTCAAGGGCGCGGGTGTGGTTCTGCGTGGCGCGCGCGACAGCCTTTTCGAGATAGGGTTTCGCCGCGGCGTAGCTGCCGTTCTTTGCGAGGCGGACGCCCATCGCGAGATTGGCCTTGGAATAGTCGGGGTCGATCTCTATCGCCCTCTTGTAGTATGGCTCGGGATCGATGAGACCATTGTGAAACTGGTCGAGGCGAAGACCGACTTCGTAAGCGAGTTCCGCGCTTGTGTATTCCTTCGGCGACTTAGGGTTCTCCACCTTCGGCGGCAGTTTCACATCGCCCTGCGGCGGAACAGGCGTATAGGAGAGGAACACCTTGCCCGAAGCATCGGCGATTGCAGCCGTGTAACGCTGATCGGTGACGCTCTTCTCGACGGCGACAGTCTTGCACCAGGGACTATTCGGATCAATGGCGACGTCTTTCTCGGTGAAGACCGCCTCGCGATCCTTGAAAAGCGTTATCGTGCAGTCCTTGAGGACGCGGGTAGAATGGAAGCCGACGAGCATCTTGTCTTCGGCGACGCGATCAACGTTTACGGCGCCGTCGATTGTCACGTTCTTGATGCCGCCGATTCCCTTCACAGGGAACCAGAACTGCTCGACCTTGCGCGTCTCGTAGGGCGCGATCCACGAATAGTCGGGCTGGTTGTCACTCCAGCAGCCAACCATCAGCTCAAGGTACGGGCCGTCGTTGTCGGTTAGAACGGTGTCCCACACATGCGCCTCGGGGAAGTTGCCCCAGAGGAAAAACTTCTTGCCGACCGTTATGTGACGGTTCGAGACATGCGCCGTGCCGCACTGTTTCTTGTGGTCGTAGCCCGCCATGAATGCGTTGTCTGGGTCCATGCCGAAGATAGAGCGCGACTCGATTGTGAAGTTGCGCCACCACGAAAGATCCATCGTGCCGGAAATGTCGTCGGCGTACTTCGAACGCTGCGAGGGAAGCAATTCGACCTCCTCCTTGCGCGGACCAATCGGGAAGCTCGTCCAGTAGTTCTTGTGGTGATCGAAGCCGAGATGCATCGACGGCGGAAATAGAATCTGGTAATCGTCGCCGCAGTGCACGGAGACGTTCGCCCAGTAGATCATCGACTCTATCCACGGCTGGCGGTTCATGAAGATGTTTTCCGCTTTCAGGACTGCGCGGTCAGGGAGAAGCGAAAGCCCTATCGTCCACTTGAGGCGGCGGCGGAGCTCCGTCTCGCCAATCCATATCGTCTTCGAGCCGTCCTTGTTCGCGACAAAGCGCCAGTCGATGGGCATCGCTGTCGTCGCGCGGTGGTGATGCGGGAAGTTCCACTCGACGCCGCCCGAAATCCACGCGCCAAGCATACCGATAAGCGCGGGCTTTATGACATGCTGTCGATAGAACGTTTCGAAGCCCGTCTGCTTGTCGGTGAAGTTGAGGAGGTGTCCGCCGTGTTCGGGAAGAAGCCCCATCTGAAGCCAGTCGTTCTCAAGTGTCAGGTATTTGTACGTCTCGTCGATCTTCTCGTCGTGAAGGACGTCCTGCATCGGATAAGGATAGACGCGTCCCTGCGCACCCTGATAGACGCGCCCCGTGTAGAATAGCGGCGTCTTGTCATAGCCGCCTGGCGCATACGTGGGAAGTACGGTTGTGTCTTCTTTGAACGAGACATCCCCACCAATCGCGGCAAATGCGCCGCCCAAAGCAATTATAGCTGGCATAATCTTTTTCATTTTTCTCCTTAATATACTACTTGACCTTGATCGCACCGACGGAATAGCGCCTGGTATTGCCGATCTGTCTCTTCAACGGGAGCGCGATGCGAGGGGTTCCGTCCGGCGATCCGAGGGAAACGCAAAGCGTATAGATACCTGGCTCGATGGTGGGCACTCTCTTGTCGTTGGCAAAGTTGCCGACCTTTTTCGCAACCGTATACACCCATACTCCGTCGTTGAACTCAGGGATGTCACCCTTGAATCCGGCCACGCAGCGCGTCGAAAGCGACATCGGCTTCTCCACGCCTCCCGTCTTTGGCTCGGCGTCCTTGAAATCATGCGAATAGTCCGTCGACACCCACGCAACACGCCCCTTTCCGTCGAGAAGCGTCAACGCGAGTGTCGCGCCCTTGTAGCATTTTGCAACGCCGACATTGACCCATTCGGACTTCACCGCAAACGGCTCGCCGAGCGCAACCTCGTCGGGAAACTCCACCTTGCGAAGTTCAAAGCGATAGCCAATCCGCCGCGCCGCGCGAGCGTATGCCTCCTTCGAGTTGTCGTAAATCTCCTTCGGCCAGCCATGGAGCGAGAGCCATGTGGCGTGGTACGCATCGACAGACTCCACAAGCTTTTCGTCGTTCCACGCCCCTCGGTCTGTTGAGAGTCCATAGTGCTCGTGCTCCACGAACACCGGCGCGGACTTGGCGAAATACTCAGCCCAATCCGCGTGAAACCACCACGGATGCGACTTCAGACGCTCCTGCACCATGTCCGATGTGAACACCATGATCGAATCGTCGCGGAACCCAAATCCGAGGTCGTAGGCCTTCTTCATGAGCGGCACGTCCGCGACGGGCTTAGGGTTGATCGATCCCGCCTGGTCGTCGATGCAAAGAATGGTCGAATGGGGGAACGTCCTTCTGTACAGTTCGTAGTGGCGGTGAAACGTCTCCTCGGGATCGCATCCTGCGGCCTTGAGTTCTTTCTCGTAGGCGTGGGTATGCCCTTCGCCCCACATGCCGATCGAACCCACGTCGATGAACGCGACGTTCGGGTTTCCGTCATAGCGCCGAGCCATCGCTTTGAGGAAGTTCTCGTGCTTTTCGAGGAACACGGGGTCTCCATAGTCGGGCTCCCACAGCTCCATCTCTCCGCCTGGAGGGTCCTTGCCGAAGATCTTGATCATCTTCATCCCGAAAAACCACCCCTTGGCGCCGGCGTCCTTCACCCACTTGGGCGTCGCAAACGGGTAGCGCGACTCGCAGCAGGTGACGCGAAGGCCGATCTGCTTTCCAGCCGCGATCCACGGCGCGGCGTAGCTGTCGATTATGTCCCAGCGGTATTCCCCTTCGTTCGGCTCCAAGAGGCACCACGGCAGGCGAAAGTAGACAGTCGACACACCCGGGAACCAGTCAAGCGTGTCGCCCCGCTCCTGAAGCTGCCCATATGCCCACTGCCGGTTGGAATAGTGGAACATCACCAGCCCCATATCGGGATTGACGAGTATTTCGTCCGTGTTCTCGGGCAACACCACCCCGGCCGCCGCTGCAAGCGGCAGCGCTAACGCCGCCACCGCAAAAAGCTTGAGACAAAACACTTTTCTCGTCGTCCTGCAATGCATTCGCATAAGCACCTTCTTTATTTTCCATTTGGCGTCACTTCAAAGATGCATCCATCATTTTCGCGAATTGAGAGAACGCCGTCCTTGAGAGTGCCGTTCCACACTTTGCCGATGGTGCCAGCAACCTTGACCTGAGCTTCAACGGGCGTGTCATGCGTATTGACGGCGACAACGAGACATGAACCGTCTGAGCGCGGATGTTCGGTCAGGATTAGGCGCGGATCGTCCTTTGTGACGAGGCGCTTCACGCCCGCTTCGCGCGCGGCAAAAGAGTAGATGCGCCAAAGCTCGTTGGAGAAGCCGTTGTCCACGACTTCGCCCTCCTGCTCGATGATGCACTTCTCGAGCGCAAAGTTGACGGCAATCACCTTACCCTTGCCGAGTTTCTTGACGCTCACGACGACATTGCCCGTGGAGTCCTTCGCCACCACTTCGCAGTCGACCGGCTTCTGCTCTGCGGTGTGGCTGTCTCTCACCGACATCTTCCTTCCCCCGAACTCGAACGACACATTCCTCCCCTTGTGGTACAGGGTTTGCTCAAGACCCGTGAAATCAAGCCAATTGGAGTAGCCTGCATCCGCTCCGCGCGAGACGAGCACCGTCGCGCCACGGCGCGCCCTCTCCATAAGCGTTTCCCACATCTTCTGCCCGTAGGTCTCCCACCCCTTCCCGGACGAAATTATGTAGAAACTCGACTCGGGTATCTCGCGGGAATCGGCCGCCGCAAACTCCAAGTCAAAGCCAGCCGCCTTTGAAAGCATGAGCGCGCCGAACGTCTGGTGATAGAACTCCTCGCGCTCCGAAACGATGCACACGCCATCCATTCTTCGCGACGGAAGCGCCTTGAACGGCAGCGAGTCGCGAAAGGCGCGGAACTCCTTGATTGTCATCGCTTCCGGCTTCGGAGTACGGTCGGCGTCGGCGCGGAGAATGCCGAGCTCGCGCTCCATCGCGTTGGAGTTGAACGGCGGATATCCGAGGTGCAACTGGTCGAACGCACACCACCAGAGATACGCGCCGAACCCATGCGCCCAGCAAGTGAACATCTGCTGCCGCATTCCCTTCGCCGCCATCCATTCCGGGGACATCCTCGGTCCGAGGCTTCCAAGCTCCTGCGGAAAGGCCGGCTTCCCTGAAACAGCCGAGTAGAAGAGGCACTGCGAAGTCGGATGGAGCGCATTGCGGAAAGAATTGAACGGGCCCCTGTTCGCCTCGATGCGGAAAGACGCCGGATAGGGATGGGGCGTCATCACGTCAAGGAGCTCGCCCTGCATCTGGAGCGTCCACTTGTTGAAGTTGCCGCGCTGCGCTCCGTATCCGTCGGACGTCTGGCTGTGCATTCCCGATATGACGGGACGTGACGAGTCTTCCATTCTTATCGCGGAAGAAATCGTGTTCAGCCACATCCACGCCTGAGCGCGAGACTCCGCCTCGCCCATGCAGTTGCACTCGTTGCCGAGGTCCCAGGCGATGATTGCCTTCTGCCCCTTCATGCGGCGGACGAACGCGCGGGCGAATCGTCCTTCCCACATCACGGCCTCGGGATCAGTGATCGGATTCAGGTTCTCGACGATCCTCGGCGCGAAAAGCCGCCCAGACATCCAGCCGGTTACGAGCGAAACCATGAGCTTCACATTGTGCCGTTCGGAAATCTCGCAGAACTTCTCGAAACGCGCAACCGCACCTGGGTCAAGCCAAAGAGGATCGAATATCTCCTCGTCGCCGCCCTCGCGCATCACAAGGGCAGGCGCACCCAGATATTTCCTCTCCCTGATGAGCGGCTGAAACTCGCTCCATGTCGGGAAGACGCGCATTGCCTCCACGCCGACGGCAGCGAGAGAGGCGATGTCCTTCTCGATGGCCACTTCATCCCACTCGTCCGCGCGCCACATGTGGACGCCCGACTTCGAGCCCCAATAGTTCACACCGACGAGCATCTGCCCCTCTACGGGGAACTTACCATCCGCGGCAAATGCGCCGCAAGCGCAAACCGCCGCGAAGAGCAACATCGCCAAGTACTTTAGCTTGTTCATTTTTCGCCATTTCCTTGCAATTCTTGCAAAGTCTCTGACACCAAGCACATCAGCCTCTTTCATCGGACAATAATGGTTAGTCCATGTGGCTCATATTTAATCTTAAGATCACCATCTTCCGCAAACACCCTCCATCCTTCCTCGTGCAAACGCTGTGATACCACTGGCATCGCACCAAGGAAGTCAACCGCCAGCACAAAAGGTCCGGAATTGCGAGCTGAATGCAACACGGGCAAGTCAGACGCATCGACCACATCGACAACCGCATCTGACGCAAAGGAAAAACCATTGGCATACGTTCCGGGATCAATGATTTCCGCTGCAAGCAACTTCCATGTACTTATGTCGGTCACCGTGCCGTTTGACACATTCACGCAACCTTCAACGGTATTGGCAGAAACAGTCTGGCCATTTAGGTCGAAGGTTGCGTCTGAGGTTCCCGCCAGAGTACCTATTCTGCTGGCGTAGGAATTCCCGCCTGGAACAGTTGTGGTGAATAAGGGTATTACCTCGTTGGTCGAGAACTGAGTGTAGCAATCTGCATCCAGCGATCCTCTACCCTGCGGATCATACACAAGGCCCCACGCATAGCGGTCGGACGTCCAGTTTTCAAGACCGTTTGTAGCTACGTTGCCGTAATTGTGAGCCGAGACAAAGTGGTTGCCAGAACGGAAGCGAAACTCGTTAGCACCCGGCTGCAGCGTAAATGTGCAGAGCGTAGGAACAGGATGATCTGCTCCTAATGGCGGAGTGCGTGGATCGTTTTTCTTCGTCTCGCCGGCAACAGTAAGATCCCATTTGCCGTTGTAGGTGACAAGGAATGTCCAGTCCCGCGCTTCGTGTTCGTCGTTCCAGACATAACCGCTATATGTGCGATAAGCATGGTTGGTGACATGGAAGTAGTCGTACCAACTGCTAACGGGCGCATCGCATTCCAGCGGGATTCGGATAACTGAATTAGTGACATAGACATTATAAGGCTCCGAGTCAATGCCAACATAACCACTATTTTGATCGCTATCGCCCTTCGGAAGATATCCGTATTGCAACCCAGCAGTCGACCTGCGGAACAACGAAAGGTCGATTTCCCCAGCATCAACCTGAAACAGCTTTAACGTGCCACCTAAAAGCTCAATGCGATTCACATCCATAGGCAAGTTGACATCCAGTGTTCCAGCTCCGCTTTTGACAATCTTCTCGGCCGCAACGCGTGACAACACAACATTGCCGTCAATTGTCCCGCCGTCCACAATACGCAAAGTCTCAAGACTTGTGACGACCGGATCGGTCTTGCCAGCTGGATCAGTTCCGCCCAACAACACAGTCTTCACCACACAGTTGGTAAGAACGACATTGTCGTTGGCGTGAGGTATTGCGTTTGTAGAATAAAGCCCAAGCGTCATGCCCTTTAGCGCGAGCGGCCCAGTAAAGTCATTGCCGTCGCCGCCAAGATTGAGCCCTGTCGTCTTCCATCCGCCGCTATTGTATTTTGACTGTGTGGCGTCGGACAAGAATCCGCCTACACCGCTAATCTTACCGAGAAGCGAAGTACACAGTATCTTATTCGACCGGTCAGTATCGTTTCCGTTTTGATAATACAGTTCAACGGTTGACCCAAGCCTCATCGGACCGTACCAATTGGACCGATCACTGTAAATGTCGTAGCTTCCAAGAGAACCGTTGATGAATGACTTAGGCGACCCGGTCAATTGCCAATTGAAACCGACATAGACACCATTCCAATCCCAAGCAAGCGAAGCCCCGTTTTTCAAAGTCACGGAGTGAGAATCATCTCCCTCCCAAACGTCAGGGCTTGTCGAACGGCTATACAGAGTTACGCCATCAAACACAAGGTTACCAGTATTCACAAATCCTTTATTGGCATCATACCACGCAATGCTTCCGCTCCCGGACGCATACTCACCGGAGAAGGTCAACGTATTACCTCCGAGATCCACAGCATTAGAGTCCCTTATCACTCCAAACTTGTTGATCCAACCAATCGTAGCATCGTCATCGAGAACCAAGTTTTTCGGCACCACCGCGCGAACAGAACCTCCGGCGGCTCCTGATTCAATCTCCAAGCGCAATGCACCCTTGCCGTTCACGCCAGTGCCGGAGATATGGACAGGGCGCAACGGTCCCGTTCCATAAGAATAGGAATAGGCGCTCGCAATCTTCTCGGAATACATCTCAAGCGTCGCGCCATCCTCAACAATCACATTGCCAACAGTGATGCTGCCTAGGACAACTGGCGTAGTCGCAAAGTCTGCGCTCACAGTCACGCGCACCGTTCCAGCACGAATGACTAAGTCACCTTCCCACGACGCGAGGTTGAGATCATGCACGCTCATGGTCAGCGTACCAGAACCAGTCTTGACGATTCGCTCACTCTTTGACGCACCGCCGTTGAGTGCCGCGACAGAAGAACCAGCCGCAACAACCGCATCTGAAAACGATTGAGTGCCAGCCACTTCAAGTGTTAAGTCCGCGCGCGCCATGGCTACCGCAGACAACGCTGCAAACGCCATGCTGAGCTTAAGCATCTTTTTTGTCTTCATTTTGGTGTTCATCGTTATCTTCCTTGTGTTAGTAAATTGTTCCGTTCGATCAATTATTCCCCATCAAGAGCATCCATCACGGCCTTCTTACCCATCCCGGCCGCGACTTTTGGCATCTGGCTCAGATTGCATATTGAAAAACTGTTGCCGAGCATCAATACCTCTAGCTGTTTCACAGAGTTTTCTACTACGCCGGATGAGGATGCAGCAGAAAGTGGGACAACATGATAGGCACGGGCGGGAAGCAATGTGCCGTCTGAAAGCTCGAATGGCGCATCGCCGAAATTGACCGTCACGACCGTGCCGTTTGCAAAACTACTTTGCTGCACGGTGCGATTGGCGGAGAGGATACGATGGTCGACCATCTCGCTATAGCCGGTTGCACGGGCAACAGGCGAGGTCATGCGATAGCTGCGCACAAACCTTTCTTTGTTATCAGCCCAAATGCGATTGTTGAAGAGATACATGCCCATCGTGCCGTAGAGCACATTGAAAAGGTCGCGCTTCCACCAGATGTCAGGCAGCTTATTGTTGTAGTCGCCCCAATACCAATGTGCGCACACGCAGTCATGGTAGACTAGCTCCCAGAGCGGAAGTCGGTACTTCTCGCCGACCTGGTACTTCTCTACACGCTCCGGCACGTTCGTCCAGACCTGAATCATGTTGCGTCCAGAATCAGGCACGCGATATGGGCCAAGCGAAAGCATCCCCTCAAAGTAGTCGCAGTAAGGCACGCTCGCGTCATGTCCCGTCTCGCTGCCAACCACGAGCTTGAACTCGTCGCCGAGAATGCGAAGCAGCTCCATTTTCCAATGGCGGCTGTCGGAGCGGGTCATCGGATGTGCAGGATTCCAGCACGTCTGCCATGGCGAAGCCACAGTCGTATCGATGAACCGGGCGTTGTAAGGCTTAGTCTTTAGTTCCTTCGCTACATTGCACCGCTCGTAGGCAGGTGCCGCGCTGTCGCACATCATCGCGCAGTAAGTCCACGTGCCGTCCTTTGCCTGGACGCCCCACGCATGCCGCCAGTCGTTAGAGTCGGCGCTGTTCCATACGATGTCCTTCGGCCACGCCTCGGTGTTAGGTCCGCTCTTGCGCCCAAGCTTCTGAAGCTGGTCGGGATGGTACACATCCTGGTAGATGTCATATCGCCCGACAAGCACATTCGGCATCGCGGCCATCGCCACCACTTCCTCGGGCGATCCGCCGCCGCTCCAGAGGAAGCGATCGATTCCCGCCGAAACGAGGTTGGAAACAACGGCAAGTTTATCCTTCTCCCACGTCCAGATGTTCGGCGCACCGAGGAGCCGGTCGACGAGCGGACGCTCCTTCGCCTTCTCGGAAAAAGTCTTGAGCTTGCCTATATCCTTCACGTAGGCGCGATAGCGCTTGCACATCGCGACATACCCGCCCTTGTCGAAGAAAATATAGCGGACGCGCCGAACATAGCCGAAGCGCTTCTTCTGGTCGTCCCAGCTCGGGCCAAGCGCCCAGAGCTTCGTCTCGGCGTCACGCCGTGCAATCATCGACGCGTCGTCCGGCGTCTCGATGATCGCCATCCACCCTGCGCCCGTCGCGTCGTCCTGCACGCCGAAAAACGCCATGCAGATGCCGTGTCCGCCGTAGGCGATGAGTCGCCCGGGGATCTCGTCCGACTCGTCTGCAGGATAGCATATGCCCTCATTCATCGGCACGATGAGCCGGTCGCCCTTCTGCGAGGCAAACGCGGTGGGATAGTCAAGCGACGTTGACATCTCGCCGCCGCCCCCGACCGTCACCACGACTTCTGGACTGTCCTTCAAAATGTTATATTCCGCGTACCAGCGTTTCATGGACGTAGGAATGACTATATCAACTCGGATTATATCGCCATCATTATCCTGACAACATGAAATTACATCACCCGCAAGTTTCAGGCTTTCAGCCGGCTTCCACTTCCGTCCCGTCCTAATATCCTCGACTTCAAATCCTGCGCCAGTCACGCTACCGCGCAAAAACGCGTTCGTGAACAAGCAAGACGACATCGGCGAATCTTTCTGCAGTATATTCCCCGTTCGCACCGCAAACACATCCCGCAATCGCACACCAGCTACACCTCTGCCCGTCACACGCGGCTGAATTGTAGCTACACCGGACGGAACCATGAACGCTGCCTTGATTGGATTTCCTGGTTTCACGCTCACCGTGCCGAACGACCAGGAGACCTCCTTTCCGTTCTCGTCGCGGAGGACTGCGCCCAAACCGACGGGGCAGGAGTCGGGCACGTCTGCGAGCGCCGCCGTCCCGCACGTCACTTCAAACGTATCGCCATGCTTTACCGCTATGCGAGGGAATCCGTTCACGGCCCAGTCCGCCCCGCCCGCATGCCGCAGCTCGATGGCGCCATCGGAAAGTTGCAGCAATTTTACAGCTTCCTTCTCGCGAGCAAACGCATACGGGTTTTCCATTGTCCACGATTCCGATGCGGACAAGAATCCCGCAAGCAATATCGCAAGCGAGGACATTCCGTATTTGTAGACTGATGCTTTTTCCATTGCCACGTACCCCACATACGGGACTTAACTTTCGTTTGGCTCATTCGTTCGTCGGGCTGGGCTTCTGCGCTTCGGTCGCCCTCCGCGCAGCCAGCCGCCGACATCGTGAAGCCGTGAATACGGAATGCCCGCCTCCTTGATGTAGTGCATCATCGACCAGCTTCCAAGCTTGTCAACCATAGGCGGCTGGCCAACGCCGTGCATGGGCTTTACCAGGCCGGTCTCATGGGAGAAGTCAACCTTTACGGTCGCCTCTTCCCCTGCATCCGATCCTCTCAACACTTTAATCTCCTTGGGCCCTTCGCAGACGAATTCAACCTTGCCGTTTACGCGCCGCCAGCCGGCTTTGATATCGCCAAAGGGCGTCTTGTGCGTCGCGATGAAGGAATCGACGCCCTTGAGGACGTGCGGACGGAAAGCAATCTTCTTGAAGCCAGGCTCAAGCGGAACGATTCCAGCCGCGTATTCGTAGGCCCACGCCGAAAGATCGCCGAACATGATGTGGTTGTGAGAGCTGTCGCTCGCCCAGGACTCGCGGAGCGTACCATCGCCGAACTGGAGCCAGTACGCCCAGCCAGGCATCTCCGGCTGCACAAACATCAGATAAGCGTCGTCCGCATAGCCGAACTCCGCAAGAACGCGCGGCGCCCACTTCGCACCGAGGATGCCGAAGTGCGCCTTGTGGGCGTTCGCGCGCACCGCCGCGACAAGGCGCTGGACGACCTTTTCCTCCGCGCCGTCCGCGCAGAGTCCCTTGAAGTACAGCGGCGCGGCAAGCGCCGTCAGCTGTCCGTCGTCGTAGAGTCCGTCCCCCTTGTAGAACGCCGCGTTGAAGGCCGCCTTTATCCGCTCCGCCGCGGCCGCGCGCTCAACCGCGTACTCCGTCTCGCCAAAGCGTTCCGCCCAGAACGCCGCACGGCGGTTGAACGCGTAGACATACGCACTGTCCGTGAGACGCGTCGGCGTTTTCTTTAATCCCTTCGGCGGGCACCAGTCCCCGAGACCGTAATCGTAGAGGCCGTTGCCATCGGCCTTGCCCTCGATAAACGCGATATACCGCTTCATTGCCGGATACGCCGCTCGCGCCGGCTTGTCGTCGCCGTAGAACCGGTAGAGCTGCCAGGGAATCTCGAAGAGAATCGCGTCCCAGGCCGGGCCGCTACCCCAGAAGAAGCCGAACTTAGTCGAACAGGGGAGAATGCAGGGAACCGCGCCGTTCGGACGCTGCGCGTCGAGCATCATCCGCAGAAAATGGACATAGCTCGCCCTGGCGTCGTAGTTCCAGAGCCCCGTCTCCATCGCGAGCTGCGCGTCGCCCGTCCAGCCGTTCTTCTCGCGGTGCGGGCAGTCCGTGGGGATGCCGACGAAGTTCGAAAGATAGCTGCGCTCCGTCGCGGACTGGAGCGCGGCGAAAGTCGCGTCGGACGTCTCAAGCGTTCCCGCCCGTTCGAAGGCCGAATGGACGAAGCGTGCACGTATGGACTTAAGCCGCACCTCGCCGGAGAGCGTCACCTGCGCGTACCTGAAACCGTGGTATGTGAATCGCGGATGCCACATCTCGCCGCCGGGACGCCCGGCAAGCGTATATTCGTCGTGCTGCACGGGACGCGGATCCCCCCGCCCTGTGATATGCTGCTTGATGTGTCCAAGAAGCGAACCATCGTCCGCAAGCGATTCGTCGTAGTCTATCACGACCTTCGCGCCCGCTTTTCCCTCGACCTCGATCTCGCACCAGCCCGCGATGTTTGCGCCGAAGTCGTAGATGTCGAGACCCTGAGGCGACTTGAGAACGCGCTTGTGCGCGAAGGTCTCGAACGCGCGGCACGGCACGGCATCCTCGGGCGAGACGACGCCCCAGGGCGCGTATTTCTCCACCTTGGCGCGGCGCAGATTGCCGCGAGCGCCCTCGTTCCGCGCATCGTACCATTCGCCGTTGCGAAGTCCGTTGAAGATGATCGGCGAGTCGTACACGCGCCATGCTCCGTCCGTGACGAAAAGCGTCCGTCCGTCGCAATTCAGCTCGCCGCAGATCTTCGGGCAGCTGACCCACGGCGCCGACGCGAAATACCAGGCGTCGGTCGTGAACGTATTCTGCCATCCGTTCCCGAGAAGCACCTCCAGCGTGTTCGTCCCGCACTTCAGCAGATCCGCCACGGAGAAGTCGAGCGACGAGATGCGCTCGTCCGGCTGGCAGGTGACGGGCGAGAGGACGTCGTTTCCGGCTTTCTCGCCATTCACGTAGACCTCGCACCATCCCGCGACGGCGACGGAGAACACGGCCTTCTTCGGTTTTGCATCAAGCGCAAACTCCTTCAGCAGCATCGGCGCGGGCTTCGCGGGATCCGCCGAGTCGCCGGAAATCCACTGCGGCGCGGGCAGTGCCGCAACGGCCATGTCGGCGGCGCAGACAAACGCAGCAAAGATCGCAATCATTTTATCTGTGGAGTAGAGCATTCCGCTGCATTTTCTCCTTAGTGGTTTGATTGAAAGTTGCCACAATCCTATCACATGAATTCTCACCCGACTACCGCACATTGCCCCAGCGGTCAACGCTCTTGACATCATAGCATCCGCCCGTCCCGTCGGCGAGGCAGGATGTCGCCACGGTCGACCTTATCTGACGTCCGTCCTTGAACACGCGGTAATAGACGTGGTCGGCATCTGCGCAAGCCGTCCAGGTGACGCGACCGTCCTTCACGGCGACTCCCGTCACGGGCGACGGCTTGCGGTCGGTGTAGTCCGTCGTGAAGAACGTGAGCGAACGCGCGGGAACCGCCGCCTCGAATACATCGTCCTTCGGCGTCACAAGCCCCTTCGGCGGCTGGAGGTCGTTGAAGTCGTTGTGCGGCGGATTCGCGCTGTCGTACTCATAGACCCTGAGCGGCTTCCCGAGCCGATGGGCTGATCTGACGCGGATTGTTTTCGCCGGTCCCCAGTTGACGACCGCGATCGAGCAGGACCCGTCCGGATTTGTCACCGCGCCCACACGCAGGTCCGCATCCGCCGTCTCGCTCGGCAACACACGCGCACCCTTGCGGAAGAGTTTCGCGAGATAACCCATCGTATAGAGGTCGGGATAGGCCGAGTAGTCGTGTTCCTCTTCACACCAGCGGAAGAGTCCGTTCTTGTTGTAGCGGATGTCGAGCGTGTGGGGTGCGCCGGAGAAGCGTCCAACGTCGTAGATCGCCTTCTCGTCCGGCGTGTCTCCGTTCTCCCTAAGGAACGGATCTGGATAGTCTACCATCGTCCAGGTGATGCCGTGCATTGCCCCGCCGTTCATGATTGCGAGTCCCATCTCGGCCCGCGAAATCGCCGCTTCATTCGCGGCGACACTGCCGGGATCGCGGAATCCGACATGGCTGTCATCGCGCATAACGCCGGCGCCCCACGGCGCATTGCGGCCCGTAAAGCCGAATTCTCCGACGGAAAGGCGCTTCTCTCTGCGGCTGCACCGAGAGACTAGGTCGGTCACGGCCGTGTAAAGCCGTTCATATGTTTCCGGATCTCCCGGCCGGTGCTCGCGATCATACAGATGCCAACAATAAACCTCAGTCTGCTCGTTGACATTTGTCAATGCCCAGTAAACATCCTTCATGCGGTCGTAGCCGGAAGAGTCGGGGCCCATCAGTCCTATGTCGAGACCGTGCCGCGCAAAGGCGCGCTGGATGGCCTGCGACAGCTCGACGTAGACATCCCAGTGTCCCTGCGGGAACCAGCAGTATGTCGGTCCGACAGACAGTTCGTTAGACAGCGCATAATATCTCAACCGCACGCAGTCGCGCTCGTTGACGACATACTCGAGCCGCTTGGCGACTTCCTCGGCGTATTTGTCGACATCGAAGTCTGACGTGACGACCGGCATGCGTCCCGGCACGACATAGACATTCGTCTTGCATTTGCGGAAAGTCGCGTCGTAGTAGTCGGCGAAGCGGTCCATCGCGTCCTTTGTCCAGTTGTAGTAGCCGGCGAAGACGCGCGAATACGTCGGTGAAATCTCCCGAAACGTCTTGTAGACGCGTTCATCCCTGAACTCGTCGCTCATGATCCCCGTCATGGACGATTCGGAGTTGTGAAAGCCGAAGCCGCCCCATAGCCAGCGAAAGACCGGCTTCGTCAACGCAATCTCGCTCGACGCAGCCACGGCCTGCGCACCGCCGTCCGGTGCCGTCACGGTCGCCGCCAGCACAAAGCGGGCGCCGACCATGGCCATGGCCGCAATGACCGCCGTCCATCCCCTGAAGTTGATTGGTTTCATGACTGTCCGCCTTTCCCTGCGTCGTTTGCGTGAAAAGAATATCAAAGAAGTCCGTTGCGTGACAAGTGCTTTGTCAATCCATTCGAGCAACAATAACGTATCCGTTTAGGCACGCTTGTTCGCAGACCTAAACTGGGTCATCGTCTGCCCGAGACGCCGCTTGAAGATCTTCTTCAGGTTGTTGGGCGAACCGAAACCCGTTTCCGCCGCAATGGCCGACATGGACCGCTTCGTCTGCAGCAGCATGCGCTTGACGTCCGCCAGCCGCAGTTCGATGATGGTGTCGTGAATGGTGCTTCCCGTCATCTCGCGGAACCTGAGATCGGCAAGACGGCGCGAGACGCCGAGACAGCGCACGACATCTCCGACACCGATCCCGCGCGACGCATTCTCGCGAATGAACCGAAGACCGCGCTCGATGAGGTGCGCCGTCGGCTTGAGAGGAGCGGTCGATTCCCGCACGACAAGACGTGCCGCGCGAAGCTCGATCGGCCGCAATGCCGTTGCCCGCACCGTGCGCTTCAGAAGTTGCGACATCCTCCGCGCGGCCTGGTAGCCGAGCAACGCATCGTCCTTGTCGATGCTCGTCAGCGGAACGACCGTCGATTCGCAGCAAATCTCGTCATCGTCTACACCGACTACGGCAACCTGGCCGGGGATGTCCAGCCCAAGGTCTGCGCAGGCTTCGACGACGAGCGAGGCAACGCGGTCGCATGAGGCCAGGATGGCGGACGGCTTGGGAAGACCGCGCAGCCAGTCGGCAAGCGAGTTACCGCGGTCGAATGCGAAGGCGGACATCCGTCCGCCAGCCTGCCGCACGCATTCGGCAAAGGCATCGGCGCGTTCCCGGCACCAGTCGCGGGGTTCAAACCATGGCACGTATCCGTATGACCGGAAAACGCCGAGCGAAAAGAAATGCTGCGCCGCTACGGTCGCAATCGCTGCATTGTCATTGCGTGCGAAGACAAGCGGTGCCTTCGCCCCATTGGCCAGTTCTGGCGTCTTTGCAATAACGATCATCGGCAGCGCCAGGCCAATTGCGCGACGCGTCAGCGCATCGTCAGCGAGTGGCCCGACAATCAGTCCGGAAATGCCCGCCTCTTCGCCTATGCGTTCGATGCGCGCGATCTCGTCGGCCAACTCCCGTTCGGTATGCACCAACAACGGCACCCACTCGCGCCGTTGCCGCAGAAAGCGGATGATGCCGTCTACCTGGCCTCGGCCAGTCTTGTCGTATAGCTTGACGGCAATGATCACGCGACGCCGGTTGAGCCGACGATATGCGTCAACAGACTGTCCCTCGCTCTTCATA
>JAEEOY010000269.1 GCA_016284515.1 Kiritimatiellia bacterium
GGGCGCACTGTTTCTTTTCGCGCTCGTCTGCTCGTCCATCGCGTCTGCGAATGTTTCGTCGACTGCGTTCTACGACGATTTCGGTTCGGGGTTTGTCGACGCGAGCAAGTGGTATGCGGCTCGCAGGAACTTCGACTCGTGGCACGCTTACTACAGCGGCGGCGTAGTTGCGGAAAACCTTTACGTCAGGAACGGCGTCCTCCAGTGCGAGGCGCACGGCGATCTTTACCAGGGAACAGTAGCCGGCTTTGACGAGTCGGGCAAGGAGCGTTTCACGCGAGTCGGCGCCTGTGCCGTGACGCGCGACTTTTTCGCCTCGGGCCGCTACGAGATCCGCGCCAAGGTCGCGCCTGTCCTTGGCGTCTGCAGCGCGATGTGGACATATGCGGGCGGGACGAACAAGAATCAGGAGATCGACTTCCAGATGCCGGGGCGGCCTGCGTCTGCAAACGAGAACATCGATTTTGGACACGCTCTCTGCAACACAATATGCGGCGAAAAGAACTACGAATGCCAGAAGGCCTTCGTGTCGCTCGCAGAATCGCAGGACGACGGCAATTTCCACACCTACCGCTTTGACTGGCATACTGGCGGCGCGGACCACGGAACTAACATCACTGCGCGCGTCGAGTTCTATGTCGACGGCGTCCTTGTGCGGACCAACACTTCCCATGTCCCGACTCGTGCCGCGCGCTTCTGGGTTGGTGCATGGTTCCCGAAGGACTGGGCTGGAACACCAAGTTTTGACACGCGCATCTTTGAAGTGGACTGGGTACGCATCACTCCGTTCAACGAAGCGAACGACGATGAACCGGAGGAAGGGGTTGACCATTCCACATGGCTTGTCGAGCCGGCCAATGTCGTTCCGCCGGAGCTCTGGGCTGTTGGATCGCCAGTCGAATGGGACGTGATGGCCCGACTGAACGAGAATGGCGAGCTCGTCCTCAGCGGCAGCGGGGCGGTAAAGGATTTTAGCTCCGCGGCAGATGCGCCGTGGGCGGCCGTTGCGTCGTCTATCAAATCGCTTATATTAGGCGAAGGGATTACTGAAATCGGCCAGGGTTCGTTCACTGGGCTCTACAACCTTGAGACTGTCAATGGGACGAGTCTCGCGCGTTACGCCGAATTGATGGCCGCTACCGGCAAGTCGGATCCTGGAATCGGCGGCACTACGGCGACGAACCTCACGGTGTCCATCTACCAGTCGTCCGATCTCGTCAACTGGGAGCCGATTGAAGGCGAAATCAAATTGGGAGCGGACGGCCAGTCTGTTGATGTTCCTGTCTCCCCGAGCTCCAATTGCGGCTTTTTCAAGCTCGTAGCGCAATAATTTCGACGTATACTACTTTCGTATAAGTGTAAAAATGAACCGATTGTAGTATAATGCCATCGAAACAACTTAAAGGAGGACCGTACATGACTGCAATCAAGCACATTCTGGCTTTCGCCGCCTTGACCGTAGGGCTCTCGTTCCAATGCGAGGCCGCCTATACGATTCCGAAGTTCCGCATCAACCAGTACTACGACAGCAACGCGGTGCTGCAGCGCGGCGTGACGCTGCCGATATGCGGCACGGCCGACTGGGGCAGGACGATCACCGTCACGTTCAACGGACTGACGAAGACGACCACGGCAAACATAGAGACGTCGAAGACGGACGAAGGCGAAGGGCGCTGGTCCGTGGACTTCCCGGCGATAAATGCCGCGGGCGGACAGTACATGCTGACAGCAACCGACGGCACTACGACCTTGACGGCCACCAACATTACGGTCGGCGACGTGTGGCTAGTCTCCGGACAGTCAAACGCCTACTATCCGATCGAGCGTTTCGCCGATGCGGAGGAGTGGCTCAAGGACGCCGACTATCCGAACATCCGTTTCATCGAGGCCACCGAGAACCATTTCGAATGGCAGCTGAACAAGAACGAGTGGAAGATATCATCGGCAGCGACGGCTGGGAAGTGCTCGGCGATGGGCTTCTTCTTTGCCCGTTCCTTGCAGAAGACTGTAAACGTGCCGATGGGCGTCGTCATCGCGGCGACAGATGGTTCGCTGATTACCGAGTGGATGCCGAACTGCACGAGCTCAAAGGACCATTACACGAAAATGATCAACAACTACCTCGAGCCGATTCCCCCGTTCCCGCTGAAGGGCGTACTGTGGTATCAGGGCGAGTCCGATGGCATGTTCGGCTTCAGCGGCGAATATCCGACCCGCCTTACGGAGATGATTCAGAACTGGCGCTCCATCTGGAACAATCAGAACCTTCCTTTTATCGTTCCTCAGCTTCCGTTCTACGGGGCCTATGGCCAGTGGTGCGACATTCGCCTTGCCCAGAACAAAGTTGCTGCGACTGTGCCTGGAGTGTACGTCGTCCCGACGCTCGACATCGGCGATCTCGCCGACATCCATCCTCCGCGCAAGCCGGAACTCGGCGCGCGCATGAGCGTCTTCGCCCGCAAGTACATCTACGGCGAAACGGGTCTCTATCCTGAAGGCCCGATTCTTAAGAGCTGGGAGGTGAATCCTTCCAACGCCCGCGAAATTCTGCTCCACTTCGACGCCAACGGTGGAATCGTCAGCAAGGACGGAGCGACGCTGCGTGGCTTCCAGATGGGCGGTGACTACTTCGGTCAGGTGAACAAGAAGTACTACGATGCCTCAGTCCGTCTCGTCGATTCCACGACGATTGCGGTCACGCCGACGGAACAGTACCTCAATCCTCCGTTTGTCGTTCGCTACGGATGCAACAACCTCGATGCCAATGCGGTGAACTTCTGCGACGCGGCAGGGAGTCCCGCTGCTGCGTTCTCGACTGCGGATTTCGTGCCGCCAGACGCGCCGACGCACCAGCACGACTGGCAGCTGACGGCCTCGGGCGACACACTGACCGCCACCTGCGCGAACGATGGTTGCACTGCCGGTACTCCTACGTTCTCCATCGGCGGGGCTACGACGAAGGTGTATGACGGCACGGCGCTCAAGGCATCGCTCGTCGGGACCGACTTTGCCGCCTTGACCGACTCGGAACTCGGCATGCTTGAATATTACAAGGACGGCGTGAAACTTGCGGGCGCGCCGGTGGAAGTCGGCACTTACGAAGCCCGAGTCGCCGTTGACCACGACAATGTCATCTATCTCCTGAAGCGTACGCTGACGATCACTCCGGGGAAGCCGAGCGTCGTGTTTAGCATAGACTGACTTCTGCAACTCGTCAAAGAAAGCGAGCGCATGCCATGAAAATCAAGGAAGCGATACTGTGTGCGGCGGCTGTTGCCGCGATTGTCGCCAATGGCGGCGAGAAGGTCATCAAGAACGGCGACACGCTCGTCTTCATGGGAGACTCAATCACGCAGTACGGCAAGGACAGCGCTGCGGGCTATTTGCCTTTGGTCGCCAAAGGGCTCGCTACAAACGGCGTCAACGTGACGTGGATATGCGCCGGCATTGCTGGCAATACCGCCGCCAACATGAGGGCTCGCTTCCAGAACGATGTCATCGCCAAGAACCCGAATGTCGTCACGATTCTTGCTGGCGTGAACGATTGCGCGCAAGGGTGGCCAAAAAATACGGCCAGCACTCCTAACGATGTCGCCGCGATGGCCGACATGGCTATTCAGGCGGGAATAAAGCCGGTTCTCTTCTCGCCGACAGGCAGCTCGCTCGAGTCCTTCCCGCAGAGCATCACCGACTATGCCGCGGCGGTCAAGAGCATTGCACAGGCGAGGAACATTCCGTATGGGACGACTCACGAGGCATTTCGCGCTTATATAGAGAATCCCGTAAATCCTGTCATCGGGAAGACTGACAAGGGATTTCCGATCAGGGCCACCATCGACAGTCTCCACATGGATGTCGTCGGAAACCGCATTATCGCAATCGAGATGCTGAAGGCGCTTGGTTTCGATTCGACGGAGGAATTGAACAAAGCGGCTGCCGCATGGAACGAGATCGAGCCGTTTTATCTGGCCCGCCCGAGCGTCAAGATCACAACCGCAGAATACAATGCCGTAAAGGCGGCCGCATGGAACGCGGGGAAGTCTGTCGCAGAATACCACAAGGAACTGTTTTTGCACGGCATCGAGCTGATGCGGCAGAATCCGTCGGAAGTGACAGCGACGGCCGGGGCAAGTGTCGAGTTTTCCGTTGGCGCACTCGTGGGCTTTCCCGCCTATGATGCGGCGCTCGACTGCGGCCGGGCGCTCCGCCAGAACGAGACGGACATCAGGTCGGAAGTCGGAAGTCTTTCGAATGTACTGAACTACGCCGTGCTCGCGGCAATCCACGAACTTCCAGCAGTTGCCGAAGCCAACATGCCGACTGAGCCGGTCCAGGTTGTCACTACTTCCGTTTTCTCGAAGCAGGTAGAGTTCACGGTTTCCGGTTACACTGGTGCGTCTACACTCTCTGATTTCCCTGTTGCTGTGCGTATTGCCGCGGGCTCGCCATCGGGCTTCAACTATTCCGACATGGCAAACTCATCAAATGGTGGCGAACTTCGTTTTGCCGACGCCTCTGGTCGTTCGCTGTCTTATGAAATAGAAAGCTGGAACCCGAACGGGGCTTCGCTTTTGTGGGTCAAGCTTCCCGCGCTTTCGCAAGGCGCCAAGTTCAAGATGTACTACGGCGGCACGCCAGCGGACAATGTCCAGTCTCGTTGGACGTGGAAGGCCGATTACGTCGGCGTCTGGCACATGTCCGAAGAGGGCGGTTCGGTTTTTGATTCCGCAAACGGAATGGAAGCGGTGCCGAAAGGCAACAGCGCCTCGAAGCAATCTGCAACGGACGGAGTTTTCGGGAAGGGGAGAGTCAATGGCGTTCCGGGGCTAAACGCGTATTCCGGCCAGTCGATGCTCGAGGTCAGCGACTTGACGCTTCTTGATGTCGGCGACGATTTTACTTTTTCCGCATGGGTCAAGATGACGGCATCGACTCCTGGCGACGGCATCGCCCGCATCGCGAGCCGGAACAGGTACGTTGCGGCTGTCTACGACACTCCGGATTGGCAGCTGGCGATTACTGGTGACAGCACCTTGAATGGATACTCCGGTTCGAAGACGGCGGTATCGGGTACGATTCCGTCTGCGATGAACACTTGGGTGCATGTCGCGGGCGTTTTTAACGGCACTACATTTACGGCGTACGCCAATGGAGAGAAAGTGTTTGAACAGACGATTGCCGCGGTGCAGGACACAAACAACAAGCTCGTTTTCGGTGCGTACGACAAGGACTGCTGGCAGGGGCACTTCATCGGAAACTTCGACGAGTTCCGCCTGCGCGACGCCGTTTCCTCCGCCGACTGGGTCAAGGCCGAGTATGCGCAGTCCTCCGCTTCGTTCCTCGTCGCTGGCGCGGCGACGGATGTGCAGGGCGGCGGCGTTGAGCCGCCTGCAGCGAAGCCCAGCGTCGTCTTCTGCGTCGACTGAGTCGAAGAAGCGTTTTTTTGCTCTTCGATTGACGCCTCTCGGAGGCATTCCGAGGTATACTACTTTAGTATAATTGTTGACTCGACTCGTTTCGTGTTATTATTTTGGTGCATGGAAAACCTCTAAAGAAAGCGAGTCGTAATCTATGAAAATTAAAAACGTAATCCTGTCTCTGGCTGCAGCAGTCGCGCTCGTCGCGAATGGCGGACAGAAGGTGATCAAGAACGGCGACACCCTTGTCTTCATGGGCGACTCGATCACCCAGTTCGGCAAGGATACGGTCGACGGCTACTTGCGCCTTGTCGTCCAGGGCCTTGCCGCGAACAACATCAACGTTACGTGGTATGGCGTCGGCATCAGCGGCCAGACGGCCGTCCAGATGAAGAACCGCTTTCAGAACGACGTGGTCGCCAAGAACCCGAACGTCTGCACCATCTTCGCGGGTGTGAATGACTGCGGCAGCAACTGGCCCACCAACACGAACAGCACGCCTGACGACGTCGCCGCGATGGCGGATATGGCGATCGCCGCCGGAATCACGCCGGTGCTCCTGTCGCCGACTGGCGTCAACGGCGAGGGCTTCAAGGAGAATGTTCGCGACTATGCTGCGGCCGTTAAGAGCATCGCCACTGCGCGGAACATTCCATACGCCGAAACCTACGAGGCGTTCCGTGCATGCGTTGAAGATGCCGCCAATCCTGTCATCAACCAGTTTGGTTACAAGGCGACGAAGGACGGAACCCATATGGACGTCGTCGGCAACCGCATCATCGCCCGCGAAGTACTGAAGGCCTTTGGTTTCGACTCGACCGAAATGGCCAACGCCGAGGCGGCATGGAACGCCAACGCCCCGTTCATCGAATTCCATCCCAGTGTGCAGATCACCGAGCAGGAGTATATGGCCGTCAAGGCGGCGGCGGGAAGGGCTGGCAAGTCCCTTGGCGAGTACCACAAGGATCTCTTCTACCGCGGCGCGGAACTGATGAAGCAGAACCCCGTCAAAGTCACGGCCACAAGCGGCGCGACTGTCAAGCTTTCGGCTACGCCTCTCGCCTCGCTTGTCACGTACGATCAGATGATCGACTGCGGCAGGGCTATGTCCACGCATGACAGCGTTCCCGCCATCGCGAACTACGCGATGCTCGCGGCCGTTCACGAGCTTCCCGCCGCGACGGCTTCCGACTTGCCGACCGAGCCGGTCCATGCGGTTGACACTTCCGTTTTCTCGAAGCAGGTTGAGTTCACGGTTTCCGGCTACACGGGGGCTTCGATGCTTTCTGATTTCCCTGTCGCCGTGCGAATCGCCGCGGGCTCGCCCTCGGGCTTCAGCTACTCCGACATGGCGAACTCCGCAAATGGAAGCGAGCTTCGCTTTGCGGACGCCGCTGGCAATTCACTCTCCTACGAAATCGAACAGTGGAACGCGAACGGCGCTTCGCTCGTGTGGGTCAAGATGCCGTCGCTTTCGCAGGGCACAAAGTTCAAGATGTACTACGGCGGCACTCCGGCGGACGCGGTCGAGTCGCGTTGGACCTGGAAGGCGGACTACGTCGGCGTGTGGCACATGGCCGAGGCGAGCGGGTCTGTTTCCGATTCCGTCAACGGACTTGACGCGGAGCCGATCGGAGCCGCCGCGGCGACGCAGCAGGTTGCGGCCGACGGCGTCTTCGGGAAGAGCCGCGTAAATTCCGCGAACAACGCGTCGTATCAGGGACAGTCCATGCTGAAGGTCGCGGACTCCACGCTTCTCGACGTCGGCAGCGACTTCACGATGTCCGCTTGGGTAAAGATGACAGCGCTCACGACGGTGGACGGCCTCGCGCGTTTCGCGAGCCGCAACCGCGGCGGCGGCTATGCGCCGGACTGGGAGCTCGCGCTTCCCAACTACACGACTCTCAACGGATACGCAGGTTCGCTTACGGCCGTTTCCAGCACGGTGCCTTCCGCGGAAAACACCTGGGTCCATATCGCCGCCGTCTTCAACGGCACGACCCTTACGACCTACGCCAACGGCGTCAAGCTCGCGGACTCGACCATCACTGCCGTACAGGACACGGACAACAAGCTTATCTTCGGCGCGAAGGACAAGGATGTCGTCCAGGGTCATTTCACCGGTCTCTTCGACGAGTTCCGTCTGCGCGACGCCGTTTCCTCCGCCGACTGGGTCAAGGCCGAGTACGCGCAGTCCTCTGCCTCGTTCCTCACTGCAAGCGCGGCGACTGCCGTTTCCGGCGGCGGTTCCACGCCTGACCCTCAGCCGCAGGGTGATCCTGAAGGCGCAATAGCCGCAAGCGGCGACACGACTGGCGCGAGCGACCTCTCTGCAATTCAGGCCGCGATAAATGCGACTGCAAACGGCGGAACGGTAACGCTCGGCAGCGGAACATTCTACATCAACGCGCAGCTGACGGTTGCGAACGGTGTCACACTCGCGGGCCAGGGATGGGAGAGGACGATCATCAAGCAGGTCTCCTCTGGCGATAGCATGCGTGTCGCAACGATTCAGGGTGGCGCGACGGTCAAGAACGTAACGCTCACCGGTGGACGTTTTGTAAAGGATGCCACCTACCAGTATGGCGGTGGTGTACTTGTGAACAACGGCACGATTTCGTGGTGCTGCATAACGAACAACTCGATGACCTGCAAGAACGTTGCGATTGGCGGTGGCGTCGCTTTCACCGGCCCTGGCCAGATTGACCACTCCATCGTCGCGGACAACCATGTCGTATCCACATACGAGGACACTAATGTTGGCGGCGGAATTGGCGCCAACCAGGTTTCTGGTGCTATTGCGATCGACACATGCCTTATTAGCGGCAACAGCGCGATCAACAATACACAGCATCGCAACGGAAAGGGCGGCGGCATCGGCGCGATTTCGATGTGGGGCACGACGATGACTGTCCGCAACACGACTATCGTCGGTAATGCAGCTGGCGGCAGCGGCGGCGTGAACAACAATTCCAAGGGCGGCGCCGTCTATGCGGAGGGCGACTCTGGCAAGAAGCTCACGATGGTCAACTGCATCTTTGCGAACAATACGACTGTTAACGGTTCAAACATGGACCTCGCATACGCTGGCGGCGTTGACTACTGCCTCTTTGACGATTCCGCCGACAAGATCGGAACGAACAGCAAATCCGGGGACCCTAAGTTCACGAACGCCGCGGCGGGTGACTACACGCTTGGCGCGGACTCGCCTGCAAAGTACGCTGGCACAACTTACTCCGGCATCGGCAAGGATCTTTCATGCAACGACTTCGCGAATCCTCCGTCGATGGGCTGCTACGAATTCGGAAGCACCTCTGGTGGCGGCTCTGGCGGCGATCCGATTGTCGACCCTCCGGCACCGCACACCCACACCTGGGGCGCGCCGACCTATGTCTGGTCCTCCGGCAACGCGACTTGCACTGCGAGCGCGACTTGCACCGCCGATTCCTCGCACACGACGAACAAGACCGTCACTGCTGTCTACACGGTAGTCGTCGCGGCGACGGCAACGACGGACGGCACTGGTCGCTACACGGCGACATTTGATGCGCCGTTCGCGACGCAGACGAAGGACGTCGTCCTTCCCAAGACTGGCGGCGGTTCTACGCCTGACCCCCAGCCGCATGTCGATCCGGAAGGTGCGCTTGCGCCGAGCAACGACGCGACTGGCGCAAACGACCTCTCGGCTATTAAGGCGCTCGTCGACGCCGCTGCGCCAACGCATGGAACAGTCACGCTCGGCAGCGGTACGTTCTACATCAACGCCCAGCTGATGGTCACGAACGGCGTCACGCTTGCGGGTCAGGGCTGGGAGAGAACCGTCATCAAGCAGGTCGGCTCTGAGCGTGTGGCAACTCTTTCTGGCGACGCTACGCTTGAGGGTGTCACCATGACTGGCGGAAAAATTACGGCGGACTGGAATCATGGCGGTGGTTTGTATGTCGAGAGCGGCACGATTTCCTGGTGCTGCGTCAGCAACAATACTGCTTCGGGCAAGGGTGCCTACGGCGGTGGCGTGTTCATCAAGCAGGGTGCGATCGACCACTCGCTTATTGCCTTCAACACCAACGACGGTAACGGCGGCAAGGGCGGCGGCATCGGCGTGAACGGCGACTACTCCGGTCCGATCACGATAGACGCCTGCCTGGTCCGCGGTAACAGGGCTGCTTATGCCTGGGGCGCGAGCAAGGGCGCGGGCATCGGCATGGAGCTGAAGAATTACGGAAGCGCCGTGGCGATTCGCAACACCACGATTGTGGAGAACGTTTCCGGCGTCGAAGGGCGGACTTCCGAAGGCGGCGCGCTGAGCGTTGGCAGCGACTACAGCAGCAAGCTGACGATGGTCAACTGCATTGTCGCTGGCAATACCACGGTGGGCGGCAATCCCGACGTAAAGCTGCATCATGCGACGAACGTGGACTACTGCCTGTTCGATACCGACGACTGCGTGACGATCGAGACATCTGGCGAGCAGGTCGGCTCGCATTGCAAGACGGGCGACGCAAAGTTCACTGACGCGGCCGCTGGCGACTACACGCTTGGCGCGGACTCGCCTGCGAAGTACGCGGGCACGACGTATTCCGGCATCGGCAAGGACCTTATGGACTGCGACTTCGCGAATCCTCCGTCCATGGGCTGCTTTGAGTTTGGCAGCGTTCCGCCGTCGCCCTCTATTGCGCTTGGCGAGGCGAGTTCGACGCCCCTGACGGACTACAACGGGAGCGCCGTCGAAGTTTCCTTCACTGGCTCCATTCCAGACGGCGCCGTGGTGTCGGCAAAGGTCACGATTGGCGGCGTCAACTACACTGGCACGGTTGATGCGGCAAATGGCGTTGCGACTTTCGCAATTCCCTCTGGCGCAGTGACGGCGGGCAATGTCTATACGGGCACGATTACGATGACTGTTGATGGCGTTGACTACACCAAGAGCGTCGATCTCGCGCAGGGGACCATCAAGGTCGACGAGAGCGCGGATTGGGTCCATGAGACGGCATCGGCGCTCGGATCGACTGGCGCCTGGTCTGGCGACAAGGCCACGGCCGAGAATGGCAAGATCAGCGTCTCCAACGCAACGTTCGTGGCAACGACTGCCGCGCCGCGTGCGGCGCGCGTCACCGTGTCTTCGACTTTTGAATTCGGCTCGCCGTCGGAAACCGCGTTCGAAACGACTTCGCGCGCAGGTGTCATGGTCGTGAGCGTTGGCGGCGTCAACCGCTATGCGGTCCAGACTGCAAATGGCGCGGTGACGAATCTCTCCGTCGTCGCGAACACTACTTCTCCCGTGACCGTCGTCGTCACGCTTGACGATGGCGAGCATACGGTCTCCTATTCGATCGGCGGCGTCAATCTCGGCACGTACGCGATGGCCGAGAAGTCTGTTGGAATCTCGACCGTCAGGTACATCGGTGCGACGGACGTCACGTCGCTCGGCGGCGCTTACCACTTCGAGGGGCTCGACTCCAACCTCGCGAAAGTCGGCGGAACGGAATACGAGACGGT
>JAEEOY010000270.1 GCA_016284515.1 Kiritimatiellia bacterium
CCGAGGAGTAGAGACACCTCGACGAGCTGCGAGCCGTCGGGATACGTCTCGGCAACGCGGTAGTACGTGCCGTTGTCCGCCCACACGGGCGTCACCTGCACGGCGTCGGATATCGCCCCGCCCTCGTCAAGGCGCGAGACGAGCCCGAGGTCGCGGTCCGCGTGCGTGAGGAGCGAGAGCTTGACGCCGCTCTCGAACGCCTCCGCCTCTAGCTGGAGCTCGCTGTCATGCTCGATGAGATTGCGGGGCGACAGCTCCGGACAGGACAAAGTCTCGTCGGAGTCCATCAGGATCGCGGGGTTGCGCTTCGGGAATCGCGAGCGCACGATCTCGACGAGCGCATAGGCCGCGTCATCAAAGACAAGCCCTTCGTGCGCGACCGAGACGAGATAGAGCCCTTCCGCCTCGAAGACATACGGCGTCGCGGCGGACTCGATCCAGTTGGTGACGGCGGTCCATCCGTTGGTGCCGTCGGCCACGCTGATCGCCACTTCGCTTTCAGCGCTTTCATACGGCGCGATCCTCAGCGCGTCGCCCGTGCGGATGACGAGTGCGTTCGTCGTGTAGTCCTCCGCGAAGACGTCGAACGGCTTCCATGCGACATTGAACGACCCGGCGAGCGAGCGGTCGCGGAGGGAGATTGTCGCGACACCGTCTTCGGCAAGCGGGATGTCGGCGTAGAATCCGTCGCCAATGGTCTTGACGGTCGCGAACGTCGCGTTCGTCCCTGGATAGGCGACCTCGACTTCAAGCACATCGCGCCAGAGGTCCCGCCCTTCCACGCAGAGCGGAGAGACGAGGCTCTCGAGAGGAAGGTCGGCGACATCGGTCGCTTCGTCCGCCCTGTGTTCCTTCCAGTCCGCAACGCCGTCTCCGTCCGCGTCAGGCCCGCCGAAGTTGACGAACCGGAGGTCGTAGACGGCGAGGAACGTGTTCACCTCCCAGTTGTGCCAGACGAGGCGGAACTCGTGTTCGCCGGCTGGGATATCTGGAAGGAAGAAGTAGGCGTCCTCGCTCGTCCCGTAAGGCGCGGAGACGACCTGACGCGCGACGAAGAGTCCGTCGACAAAGAGCGAGAGGTCGAACGAATCCGTCTTAGCGTAGAAGTTGTGCTGTCCGACGCGCACTGCGAGCGCGTCCGCTCCGCCCTGCGGGACGTCGAGACTCCACGTGAGCGAGCCCGCGCGCTCGGCTGCGTATGCGACGCCTTCAGCGTCCGTGCGCCATGTACCCGTCGAGGCGGCGAAAGACGCACCCGCAACCGTAGACCCAACGGCAACAGGCGCCCAGTAGATGTCCGCGACAAGCGGATTTCCGCGCGTGTTGCGCAACTCGGCATAGTCCGACGCTCCGTCGCCATCCGTGTCGGCGACGATCGGATTTGTCCCAGCGCGGAATTCCTCGATGTTGACGAGTCCGTCGCCGTCAGGGTCTTCGAGGGCGTCGGCAAGGAACGGAATCGTGCCGTTTGCAGTTTCCCACGCGTCGGGCATGCCGTCTCCATCTGTGTCGGCGGAGTGCGGATTCGTCCACGCACGGCACTCGGCAAGATTGGGAAGTCCGTCGCCATCGGGATCGAGCGCCGCGTCGGAGGGGTCGGCGGAATCGAGTCCGTGCCGCTCCTCCCACCAGTCGGACATACCGTCGCCGTCGGAATCTGTCACGCCTACCTGACGGAAGAAACTTGTGGGCGGTATGACCTCCGAAACACCGTCGGGACGCTTCCACGAGAACTCCAGCCCAGCCTCTCCGGCGTTCTCGTAGTACTCGACGCGAAGGTCATGGAGTCCGACGGACAGCGGCAGCGATGCCGAAAGCGTGGTCATCGAGTGGTCTCCGTCGTTGTCTACGACGAGCGCACCGTCTATGTAGAGCCGCGAGCCATCGTCCGAGCGGAGCGACAGCTTGTAGAAGCCCGCCTCCCGCACCATGAGCGCACCCGTGAACGCGGCTGCGAAATGGTCGGTCATGGACGCGGGCGCGCCATCCCAGGCGAGCGCGGTCGCGGGGAAGGAGATGATGTCGACGACATCGATAGCGACAGGATCAAGAACCGAGAAGTCCGGCAGCGCCGACACTGCCGACGCGAGCTGGAAGTAGTACACGCCGAGTCCGGATGCGAATCCGGCGGGCATCGTCTCGACGAAGATTTCCACGGCTGCGGACTCGCCAACAGCACCCTCTGCGTCCGTTGCAACAGCCCTGAAGCTGTGCGGACCCGGCGCAGAGTATTGGACGGTGTACGACGCATTGCCGCGCTGCGCGACGCCCAGCAGTGTGTCGCCGTCGTAGAACGCTACCGACCGGACGGTTCCGTCGACGTCGGTCGCCGTGGCCGAAAGAACGATATCCTGTCCTTCGACATACGGACCATTCGAAACCGTGAGCGAGGCAAGCGGAGCCAGGTTCGTCGGATAGTGGGCGAGCGCGGAAACGGGGACAGGCCCCTTCGTGAAGCCAGGTCCGTTCCATGCGAGCGAGAGGACGGCCTGTCCTGCCTGCTCGTAGTAGGCGAGCTCGACCGGGTGCCATCCCGCCTCGAGGGCAACAGCCCCCGACCGCTCGCGGGCGCTGTGCGGGAGAGGATCGGACACAACAATGCGTCCGTCGACGAAAAGCTCCACGCCGTCGTCGGCCGTCACGAAGAAGGTGTAGTTGCCTGATGCCGGGGCGCGGACAAAGCCCATGAGGCGGCACGCGAAGGCGTCGGCACGCCGCTCTACGGCCGTCGGCCACGTGCCGTCCGCATAGTCGACGGTCTCGGCGATTGAGACGGCGAACGGCTCGAGCAAGGAAAATATCGGCATTTCGGCGATGCCGACGGGCGCAAGGCGGAACTCCGCCCTTAAGCCCGGCACGGCAAGACGAGGGTCTGGCTCGAAGAATGCGGGATCTGTGCCGAGCGCGAATTCGAGGACGTTGGAGAGTCCGTCG
Source organism: Kiritimatiellia bacterium (assembly GCA_016284515.1). Lineage (GTDB taxonomy): Bacteria > Verrucomicrobiota > Kiritimatiellia > RFP12 > UBA1067 > UBA1067. The sequence continues at coordinate 2,935 of JAEEOY010000270.1, forward strand.
CCGTCAGTGTCTAGCGTGGCGTCGGCTGAGTTTAGCGGATCGAAGCCGTGCGCTGCCTCCCATGCGTCAGGCATTCCGTCACCGTCGGTGTCGGACGAAAGCGGATCTGTCCCTGCGCGGAACTCCGCGAGGTCGGGGAGTCCGTCGGAGTCGAAGTCGCCGGAACCGTCGCGTCCGAGCGAACCGAACGCGGCGAATTCCCATTCGTCCGGAAGCGCATCGCCGTCGGAGGAGAGCCCCAGCGGACGCTCTGTCGTGAGGGACACAGCGTCAAGTGTGCCGCCACCTTCGCAGAAACTGATCTGCGAAAGGCGCGGAGAGTCGCCTTTCATGACCAGTCCATTGAAGACGATGATTCCGTCGACGTAGAGGTCATAACGCCTCGTGCGGAAGTCGAGACGGCAGGTTAGGCGCGTCCAGGCCTCGTCGACGATGCGTACGGACGCGTTGGTGCGCACGGCGGCGCCATCGGTGGCGACGATTCCGTACACCGTGACGGCAAACGCCATGAGTTCGTCCGAACCGGGGTCGAAATCATCCCGGGCCATCTGCAGCATGCGCATGTCGAGCCATATCTCGTCCGCCTCGGCGAGCACGTCGCAGGAAACTTCGGACGAGCCTTCCTCGGATGCGTTTATTCCGAGCGCCGCGGCGCCCTCAAAAGCAAAACCTTCCTGGACATCGGCGACGGCATCGCCCTTCACGCTCCAGCCGTTCTGACCGTCGATCGGACCGGGGACGACGGCCGGACGCTCAAAGCCCTCGAACCAGAAGAACGGGGAGGACGCCCCGGCGGAAATCGGATCCAACCCCCAGGCGACTTCGCGTCCGTCGGGAATCCCGTCTCCGTCTGTATCCGCGAGGCGCGGCGAAGTACCGTAGACGTGCAACTCCAGTGCGTCGGAGAGACCGTCGCCGTCCGTATCGCGCGTCGCGTCGGAGACGAGATATCGGCGGACAAATCCAGCCGGAGGCGCATCATCCGACCAGACGCCGTCGGTCGCGCTGCGGCCGAGGTGTAGCCAGCCCGAGTCGGACGCAGCGGCATTAGTCGAGTCGGCGGAGAGAATGTCGTAGGGCAAGGTCGCCGCGGAGACGCCGAGCGAGACGGTCGCGTTCGTGGAATCGACGAAGAGGGACGAGAAATACGGGGGCGAGAGCGGCGTGAGGTACGGCGCGACGCGTCCGAAGGCGTAGAGTCCGAACGGATCGGCGTCGTACCGCAGCAGAAAAAGCGTGTCGCCCGGTTTTGCGGTCATGAGGGAGGGAAGACCAGTCGCCGGATCAAGCCAGCTGTCTCCGACCCAGACGGCGTTCGTCGACGTGCCGGAATCTGCGTCGAAGCGTACGAGGCGGTCGCTCAATTCACCGCCGTCGCCGAGAAACGTGCCCGAGACATAGCCGATGGGCCCTTGGTCTGGGCACATTGGGGAAAACGGCATCTCCACTTCGGCCAGTCCGTTTGTCCCGACGTCTACGCTCATCACGCCGACAATATCGTCGGCAAAAGAATACGCCCCCGCCAGCACGGCGAGGACGAAAGCTGCGGCGCCAAAAGCCGCATTGCGGTTGTTTTTAATGCCATTCATCAGTCTTGCTGCCCCTTGGCTTGATTGCGAATGTCACAAAGTATATCAAATACTTCGCCTTACGGGGAGAAAAGACTATACAACTTTCTCAAAAAACAGTACAACTTTGGTTCATCAAAGAACAGCATGCCGCTAAAAAATATAAACTCCGAAGAGCTAACTTTGTGCGTCTTGCAAATGCTGGCAGCGAGGCGCTTCAGGGAATCAGAAGTCGAACTCGCACTGCACGACGCGGCGCGGCACATCTGCCGCGGACGGCGCAGGAGGAGGCGGCGCGGACGGAACGGCCGGCGGGATGGGGGCGAACTCCCTCTTGTTGAGCCGACGCCGCAGATGCTGCCAGCCCGGGAGCCGCGCGTCCATGAGCCGGTAGAACTTCGGACCGTGGCTCGCGACCTTGAGATGCGTGAGTTCATGCACAACGACGTATTCCACCTGTTCGCGCGGAACACGCGCAAGCTCCGTGTTGTACGTGATGCGGCGACGCACGATGTGGCAGCTCCCCCAGAGCGTCTTCATCGCGCGCATCGTCCAGGTGACGCCGTCCTCCGAAAGCCGCGCGGCCCACTGCGAGGTAAGCTCCGCAAGAAGCGAACGCAGCGCGGCCAGCTCGTCCGCGGATGGCGGAGTGGCGTCCTGACGCGGACGCGCGAGCACGGCAGCGCGGTGCTCCATAACCCACTGCCACTTGGATCGCAGAAAGGCTTCGGCCTCGCGCAGCGTCGCGCCCCATTTCGGAACCGTCACCGCAACCGTTCCGTCGTCCTTCACGCGGATGCTTATCCGCCGCGCACGGCGGCGCGTGACTTCGACTGGCACTCCGTCGACAAGACACTCGCCGAAATGCATCATGGCGCCTTCGGGCAGGACGATCTGGCGGACTCCATCTGCTCCGCCCTCTCGCGCCAGCGTCCGGAACGCCAGCGGCGCAGGAAGACGAACGCGAGAAAGGCGAGGTAGGCCGGCATCGTGAGCCACAGCGCCGGCAGGGACGGCTTCACCCCGGCAACGAGCGCGACCGCAGGCATCCACACGAAAATCCCGCACACCGTGCGCGTGAACATCAGCCACCGCGTGTCGCCCGCGCCCCTCAGCGCGCCCGCGCACGGCTCGACGAACGACTCGGCAAGCGCACGGAATGCGAGGATCGAGAACACGACGGAAGCGAGGGAGCGGAACGCCTCTCGGTCGAACGCGGAATCTGCCGCCCTGAACGAGTCCGCAAGCCACCCCGCTCCGAACGCGACAAACGCGCCGAACGACGCGGCCACCGCAACTGAAATGGCGAGCGTGCTGCGCAGCGAGCGCTCGGCCGCAGCGTAGTCTCGCCGTCCGCAGAACCTCCCGACCAGCACCGACACTCCGTCGCGCAGTCCGGAGACGAGCGCGAAGAACACGCAGTTGACGCCGAACACCATGTTGCTCACGGCAAGGCTCATTGCGTCGAGACGTCCGGTAACCATGACAAACGCCATGAACGTGAGGTTGTCGAAGAACGCCATCGCTCCGTTTTCCGATCCGTACCTGAGCACGCCGAGCGCCAGCCGCGGCTCGAGGCGCAGAAGGCCGCGCAGCGCGCCCATGCGTGCGCGGACGTGCGGATCGCGCAGAAGTGCGACCGCCAGCACCGCGCAGGAGACGAGCTGCCCGAGCGCGAAGGCATATGCAGAGCCGTTGAGTCCGAGCCTTGGGGCACCGCAGTTTCCGAGCACCAGCACCCATGCGAAGAACAGCGCCGCGGCGAAGCCAGCCGAGCCCGCGACACCGAACACCGACGTCCTGCCCTGTCCGCTGAAATATCCACCTGCAACAGCCGCCACAGACTGCAGCCAGAGTCCGGGGAGATACCTGTCGAGGAAACCCGACTCCGCGGCCGCGAGCTCAGGCGCATGCCCCGCGACCCATATCGCGAAGCGGCCGGCGAAGTGCGCGAGGAAGTAGAGCGGAATGGAGGCCAGCGCCAGCCAGAGACCCTGAGCGAAACTGCGCAGCGCGCCGTCGCGGTCTCCGCTTCCGTGGCTCTGCGCGACGAAGACGGCGGAATACCCGACGGCCGTGACCATGAACGCAGAGAGCGTCCCGCCGAGGACCAGTCCAGGTACGGACGCCTCGAGCGCTAGATCGGAGCACTTCGCGAGAAGCATTCTGTCGACGAACGCATACGCCGCGCTCGAGGCAGCCATGAGCTGCAGGGGCAACGTGACCCGCAGCACCTGTGCGAGACCGCCAGGCGAGTTCCATGCATTCATGTGCCCTTCCCCGTTCATGCCAACATTATACCATAAAGCGGCTATTCCGCGACAGTGAAGTAGGCTTCCTGTCCGTACGGGAAATCGCTCGGAACATAGTTCCCGACGCGCGGGCGCACAAGCGAGTTGGCCTTGCCGAAGTGCGAGAATATCCAGGGGCAGTCCTCGCGTATCATCTCCTGGCACGCCGCCCAGTGGCGGTTGCGCTCTTCCGAAGAGGAAGCGGACATCGCCGCGTCGTATTCGCGGTCGTATTCCGCGTTGACGTAGTACGAGTGGTTCGGGCCCGGGCTCACGTTCTTCGAGTAGAACAGCTGCAGGAAGTTCTCCGCGTCCGGATAGTCCCCCACCCATCCCATGTTGTATATCTGCACCCTTCCCTCGTTCACGGCCTTGAGGAACGCATCCCACGTCTGGAACGAGAGCTCGAGCTTCACGCCGATCTTCTCGTAGAACGACGCGAGGAGCTCGCCCATCTCGCGGCTTCCCGTCGAGGCGCGTCCGAACGAGAGAGTCAGCACGAGGCGGCGCCCCGTCTGCGGATCGATCCCGTCCGCATACCCAGCCTCCTTCATGAGCCGCTTCGCGAGGTCGAGGTCGAACGCGTACTTGAAAGGCGCGGAGAGCTTTCCGTCGACACCGGGCGGAACTGGTCCGTCAGCCTGCACCGTCCGCTTCGAGAAGTACTCCTCCCATCTCGGATAGTCAAACGCCGCGTTGAGCGCCTGGCGGAGCTTCTTGTTCCCACCAAGCACGGGATCGCGCATGTTTACGCCCATGTAGAACACCTCGAGCGTCGGAATCGAATAGAGCTTAACCCCCTGCGCGGCGAGGGAGGGATCGAGGTTCCCGTCCTTCCCCATCACGACGTCCCAGTTGTCCTTCGAGATCTCGCCGAGGAAGTCTATCTCGCCCTTGAGGAACATGAGCCACTGCGTCGAGAGGTCGTCGATCACGAGATAGCGGACTGTATCGAACTGTTTTGGGGACGGGGATCGGCGCCTGAAGACCATTTCGTGGTTCTTTCGCCAGGACGCGAGTTCGAAGGGGCCTGTCCCCGAACCGTCCGGACGCCTCACGGACGCGGGACTCATCGCCATGAGCCACGGGAAGAAGTGGCAGCGGTTCTTGAGGCGTATCTCCACGGTCCTGTCGTCCTTGGCCGTGATCGTGTCCACGCTCTTCATCAGCCATCCGTTCGGCGTCACGATCTCGGGATCGCGCAGCCGCGCGAGGCTCGAGACCATGTCCGCGGCGGATCCGCCGCGCGTGCGAAAAGTGTAGACGAGTCCGTCTTCGCTTACCTCGGGCAGTTCGCAGTATCCGGGCGAGAGCGTGTACGGCCTCGCGTAGTAGTCGATGTTGAGCGGAGTCTCGTACAGGAGCTGGACGACGCGCGAATCGTACACCGACTGCGCGAAGACGGGATCGAGCGTCGCGACGCGCTCCATCGGACGCGTGAACGCGGCCGCTAGGAAAAGCGCCGCGGCGATCATGTCGCGTGGGCCTCCAGCTTCAGGTCTATCTTCTTCGGCGCGCCCGGAAGCGTCGCGAGCTTCCGCCTTATCATCGGCAGGCGCGGACGCATCAGGAACAGCGTCGGGGCGTTCTTCACGTACAGGAAGATCTTGCCGTCCTCGTAGCGCCCGGGACGCGCCGGCTGGTCCGGGAAAAGCCGACGCCAGTTGTCCGCAAGCGAGTCAAAGAACTCGTTTTTCTCCACGATCAAGTCGGAGAACGCGGCACCTACGGCAGAGGAGAACGTCTTGTGACGCCCCCTCTTCTCGGGCTCTACCGCCCTCCCGTATAAGTTCCTGTCATCCATCTCCGACGACTAACGACTAACAACTAACGACTAACGACTACTTCGCAGCCTTCATCTGCAGCCACGCCTCGACGAAGGGCTGGAGGTGTCCGTCCATAACACCGTTGACGTCGCTCGTCTCGTACTCGGTGCGGAGGTCCTTCACCATCGTGTAGGGGCAGAAGACGTAGGAGCGTATCTGCGAGCCCCATCCGTTCTCGCTCTTCGCGCCGTAGAAGCGGTCCATCTCCGCCTTCTTCTGGTCCTCGTAGTACTCGTAGAGCTGGGCCTTGAGCATGTTCATGGCCTTCTCCTTGTTCATGTGCTGCGAGCGCTCCTTCTGGCAGGCGACGACGATGCCCGTCGGAAGGTGCGTCAGGCGCACCGCGGAGTCGGTCTTGTTGACGTGCTGCCCGCCTGCGCCGCCGGAGCGGTAGGTGTCGATCCTGAGGTCTTCGTCCTTGATCTCGACCTCGATGTCGTCGTTGATCTCCGCGACGGTCTCCATCGAGGCGAAGGACGTCTGGCGGCGCTTGTTGGCGTCGAACGGCGAGATTCTCACGAGGCGGTGGATTCCGCGCTCGGCCTTGAGCATTCCGAAGGCGTACGGACCTTCCACGCGGAAGTAGACGTCCTTGTAGCCAGCCTCTTCGCCCGGCTGCACGTCGTACTCCTCGACCTTCCAGCCCTGCGACTCGGCGTAGCGCTGGTACATTCGGTAGAGCATCGCGACCCAGTCGCACGCCTCCGTTCCGCCCTGCCCCGCGTGGAGCTTGACGAACACGTTGCACTGGTCGAACTTCCCGCCGAGGAGCGACTGCAGCCTTAGCTTGCCGAAGTACTCGTCCGCCTTCGCGCACTCCGCGAGGGTGTCCTTGAGCGCGGCCTGCTGCGCCTCGCCCTCCTCCATCTCCGCGAGCTCGAGCATCACGCCCGCGTCCTCGACGGTCTTCGTGAGCGAGGTGAACGGCACGACGTACGCACGCTCCGCGTTCGTCGCGGCGATGACCTCCTTCGCCTTGGACTGGTTGTTCCAGAAGTCCCCCGACGCCTGCTGCGCCTCGAGCTCCGCGAGCTTCGCGCGGCGGTCGTCGATGTGGATGTAGTCGGCCATCTCGCCGACCTTCTTCTTAAGGTCTTCGATTTTCTGCCGGACCTCCTCGGTCTCGAGCAGCTTTTCTTTTGCTTCTTCCGCCATAACCAGTAAATTATACCAAAAATCCCCGTTCCCTGCTTTGGCCATTACTGGTCATGGGTGCGATTCTAAACCGTTGAACCGCTTGCGCGCAATTCGGTTGGTATCGAGGCCTGCGCCGACCTGCTCGCCCGAACCGCAGTTCGCGGGCACCCCACCGACATGATTTCGACGCGCGCGCCTTCACGCGCGCCCTTTACCGTGGCGGTCGAAATCACGTCGGGCCCGCGAACGTGCTCTCGTGCGACAGTCGGCCTCCGGCCTCGGCGGAGGGAGCCGGCAGTCGGGCAAGAGGCGGTTTCGTCTCGCAGCCGTATGAGGCGTCTCGTACGCAGCCAGTGGTTTACGCCGAGGCACGGCAGTCTGAACACGGCTGGTTGTCTAAGCGCGAAAGGCGTCGCGAAGACGAAACAACGGCTTGACCGAGCTGTCGGGCCCGCAGCCGCGCCCTGCGCCCAGATACGGCCGCGACCTCAGCGATTTTTCAACGAATTCAAATCGCACCCGCGTGGAACTCAGTCGGCGCAGACGGGATTCGGCGTCTTGAACGATATTATGCAGGTACAACCTACGTAGTGCACCGTCTTCGAGACTCCTTCGCACACGACGACGAACTCGCGCTCCTTCGGCATGCCCGGGAACGAGCCCTCGCGAGGACCGATGGTTAAGCGCTTCTTCGCGTCGTCCCACTTGAGCGGAATCTTCTCGAACGCGCCCTTCTCGTAGGCATACGTCTCGTTGTCGTCGGAGTACAGCGTGAACGCCGCATCCGCGCCGGGATAGACGCGCAACTCCGTCGGCTTATCGGTCTTCTCCGTCGCGTACTGCACGTCGGGTCCGAGCGGAAGCACCGACCCCGCCTTCACGAAGAGCGGGAAGCTGTCGATCGGATACTCCCTCTGCAGCTTCGTGCCGCCGGCGAACTTCTCGCCCGTGCGGAAGTCATACCAGTCCGCCCCGACGGGAAGCGCAACCTCGATCTTGCGGCTCTCCCGCTCAAGCTTCGCGACTTCCTCGGGCGTGCGCATCCAGAACTTGACCGAACGCGCGAACTTGTCGTTGAAGTAGTCGATGCGGAAGTCGAAAGCCTCGCCGCCTTCCGGAACCGTCACGCGCGTCGCCTTGCTGCGCGCGGCGCGCTTCGCCCAGTCGCGGAACTTCTCCTCTCCGTCGAGCCAGAGCGCGAATCCGTCATCGCCTTCAACTCCCAGCTCGTAGACCCCGGGCTCGGAAAGAGTCACCTTGCCCGTGTAGCGGCAGGAGAAGTTGTCTCCGCCCGCAAGCCCCTCGGGCCACTCGACGAGGGGCGGACCAGGCCACGTGTCGTTGACCTGCGCAACGACCGTTTCGGAAACCTTCTCCTTGAGGTCCTGTCCCCTGAAATACTCGACCTTCACGCCCGCCTTGCCGTCGGGCGTGGACAGCATTTCGGACGGAACGGGCGAGCCCGAGCCAGTGGTGTGTCCGGTGTAGATGGGACGCGTAATGACCGAGGTGTAGAGCGACGGACCGAACACGACGGACGTCTGGTCGTCGTTCGCGCCGGGCGTCCCCGGGAAGTCGATCCACGCCGGACGCACGAACGGACGCCCCGTCTCGTGAACGTCGCGCGCAAGCGAGTAGATGTAGGGCAGCAGCCTGTAGCGCAGGCGCGCCGCGGAAAGGAACGATTCATAGTATTCCGGATGCTTCTCCTTCGCGCGGAACGGCTCCTTCGCGACGGGGCTCGACACATGCCAGCGGTATACCGGATTGAATATCGCGAACTGGTTCCAGCGCGCGAGAAGCTCGAGGAACTCGGGGTTGTTCATCGCGTCGCCGTAGTGTCCGCAGAAGAACCCGCCCGTGTCCTGCGTCCAGTAGGGAAGTCCGCTCATGGACGCGCCCAGGCCGCCGGCGATCTCGTCCTTAAGCCGTCCCCAGCTCGCGCCGGTGTCGCCGCTCCACGGAATCGCCGCGTAGCGCTGAAGCCCCGCCCACGCAGTGCGAGTGAGAGTGAAGGTGCGCTTGTCGGACGTTGCGCGCTGCCCTTCGTAGTTGCCCATCGTCGTGACGAGCCCGTACGTGTTGAGATAGCGCGTGAAGTCGCCCATCTCGTTCCTTCCGCACGCCTTGATCTGCTCGACCATCTTGTCCGCGTTGTGGCACGCGTCGCGCGTCTCGAGTTCCGAGCCGTCCATCCACATCGCATCGACGCCGACGTCGATGAGCCCCTTCTTGAGGTGCTTGAAGTAGATTTCGCGTCCGAGCTTCGAATAGGCGTCGTATACATGCGACTTGCCCTTCGATATCCAGTGCCCCGGGGCGTAGCGCAGCTTGTGCTCGTCGAGCTCGCGCGCAACGTCGGTGTCATCTCCGACATCAGGCCAAATCGATGTGATGAGCTTCACGTGGAGGTCGTTGTGCAGCGTGTCGCAGAGTCCCTTGGGGTCGGGGAAGCGCGACTTGTCCCACTGCATCGCGTTCCAGCGGTCGTTCCTCGCATCCCAGTACTGCCAGTCCTGGACGATCCAGTCGATCGGATACCCCAGCTCGCGGAAGCGCGAGACGACGTCGATCAGCTCCTGCGCGGACTTGTATCGCTCCTTCGACTGGAAGTATCCGAACGCGGCCTTAGGAAACATCGGCGCCGCGCCGGTGAGCATGCGGTACTCCGCGAAGCGCTGGTCGGGATCGCTGCCGTACATGAAGTACCAGTCGCTTCCACCGGGTGCAGATTCGCCCCAGAGCGAGAGACCCTCGGACTTGTCGTGGAAGATCGACTGCGAATAGACGTCCCAGAGGATCATGTATCCCTTCGAGCTCGACCAAACGGGCGAGAAGGCGGGGATGTTCGTCTGGACGATCTTGATCTTCTGTCCGCGAAGGTTGAACTTTCCGGACGCCGCCTGGCCGAGTCCGTAAAGTCCCTCGTCCTCCGCAAGCACCCAGCGCTGCGTCACCTCGTAAGTGGGCTCGCCGTCGATTTCGATCTCCTTGATTGTACAGGGGTCGGACGGCTCGCGGAGAAGAATCTTGTCCGCGTCGGAGAACGCAAGCGCGCCAGTCTTGCGGTCGATTGAAACGGTGAACGCCGCGCCCTCGACGACAAACGCGTCCGCCGTCTCGCGCAGCTTTGCCGCGACGGCGGAAGGCTTCGCGACAATAGCGAGCGACGGATGCTTCCAATGGTCGCGTCCTAGGTCGGACTTCACGCGCAGCGTGTTCGGTCCGTAGAAGTCTAGCGCGCGGCGGACTTCGCCGTTTATCACGACGAATCCCGTCGCCGTTTTTTCCACCGAGACATCGGCGGAGGCGCAAAGCGCCACGATGCTTCCAACAACCGCAATGAGCGGCGCGATTCCCATTTTCA
>JAEEOY010000038.1 GCA_016284515.1 Kiritimatiellia bacterium
CGCCTGTAGGTGACAGGCGACATCGTCTTCTTGACGATCAAGATTCCAAGCCCCCCGACCTCGCGGTCGTCGGCGCATAGCGTCGTGTCGGGGTCGCGGCGCGAGAGCGGGTCGAACGGCTTGCCGTTGTCCGTTATCACGAGACGCACGCCGTCCGGATGGCGCGTGCGCTCCACTGTCAGGGTCCAGTCCGTCGCGCCCGAATAGCGCACGATGTTCGCGAATATCTCGTCCGAGGCGACCATCATTATGTTCGCGCAGTCGTCCGGAACTCCCTCGAGCGCCTTCGCGAGGTCCGTGGACGCCTTCGCGAGGTCCTCCATCGTCGGCTTGTACTCGCACGAGAACGTCTCGGACTCGCCGCGGTAGCGCATGACGAGCTGCGTGCAGTCGTCCGCCTGCTCCGCGCCCGCGGCGTGGCGGCGCACGTCGGCTATGACCGTCGAGAGGAGTCCGTCGCGCCTCTTGGTGCAGCCCGAAACCGTTTTAAGGAGCCTGTCGTCGCCGTAGAGCTCGCCGGCCGCGTTGTGCTGCTCGACGATTCCGTCGGTGTAGAGGTATATCGCGTCGCCCGGCTCGAGCTGCAGCTCCTGCACGCGGTAGTGGATCCCCGGCATCGCGCCTAGCACGAGCGCGGGATGGGTCCGCAGGAAATCGACCTTCCCGCCAAGCCTGACGACCGGCGGATTGTGCCCTGCGTTCACGTACGACACGTGACCCGTGCGAATGTTCAGCTCACCCGCCCAGGCGGTCACGAAGGTGTTGGAGGAGTTCCCCTCGCAAAGGGCGTCGTTCGCCTCCTCGAAAGCCTGCCCGATCGGCTTGCCGGTCTGGGCGACGCTCTTTATGAGCGCCTTCGCCCTCATCATGAACATCGCCGCGGGCACGCCCTTCCCGCTCACGTCCGCGACGAGGAACAGCACGCGGTCGGACCCGGTGAAGTAGAAGTCGTAGAAGTCGCCTCCGACCTCCTTGGCCGTGTCCATCGACGCCCAGATGTCGAAGCTCGTCTCGTCCGGAAACGGAGGGAACACGTTGGGGATCGCCGCCAGCTGTATGTCCGTCGCCATCTTGAGCTCCTTCGCCGTCTGCAGCTTGATCTGGTTGCGGACGAAGGAGGAGATCACGAACCCGACGAGCAGCGCGACGAACACGAGCGCCGCGCCGTTGAGCACCGCCGTCGCGCCTACGAGCACGTCGCGCTGCACGGCGGCGGAATCGCGCGGAATCATTACGTACGTCGGGAAGCCCTCGATCTCCTTGCGCTTCCAGTAGAACGAGTCGTCCGGATCCTCCCACTGCGCGCCCTCGCGGCTCGGCTCCTCGTAGTCCGAGAGAACCAGCCCGGACATCGTGGTCACCACGATCCCGCCCGTCCCGCCGACGCGCCAGTTGCGGAAGAGGTCGACCAGGGACGCGCGGGAGAGAGCCCGCAGGGACGCGCCGTCGCAGCCGATCTCGACGAAGCCGCCCGTCGTCGGCATCCAGACGCCCACGAACTTGCGCCACGCGCCGTTCGCGGTGTTGGAGCGGTACGGCTGGCAGTATTCCGTCGCGAATCCGTCGACTAGGCACATCATGTCCTCGGCCTTGCCGCCCGCCGTCCTGAAGTTGAAGGCCGGCTTTCCGGGGGCGGCGAGGTAGTCCTGCACCGAGGCATGGACTATGTCGCCCTTCGCGTCGGCAATGCTGATCTCCGTGACGCCCATCTCGCGCGCAAGGGCCTGAAGGGACCGCAGGTCGGTCGGATAGCCCTCGTCGAGCCTCTCACGGACGGCCATGCACTGGCGGACAAGCCGCTCGTCGACGCAGTCCGTTATCTCGTCTTCCACGCTCTCGAACGTGCTGTCGATCAGCTTGTATGCGTCGCGCTCCGAAAGCCGGCTGTGGAGGAACCACGTGAAGGCCATCGACAGCAGGAACGCCGCCAGCACGCTGAGGACCAGCTTCAGGTTCAGGCTTCGCCGCTGCGTCATTTCGCCCTCCCTTCCGCGATGACGGCGTTGGCCGCCGCAAGCACGTCGGGACGGCGCTTGTCAACGGCGACCCCATAGATGTACCTGGTCTCAAGCGGCGTCACCAGCAGCCGTCCGCCGGACGACTCGGCCCTGTTCTTCAGCTGCATCGCGTCGAAGAACACCGCGTCGACCTCGTCCTTCTCGAGCGCTTCGAACGCTTCGTTGACATGGGCGAAGCGCATGGGGTCGCATCCGTGTTGGCAGAGGTACAGGTCGTCGACCGTGTCCGACTCCACCGCTACGCGGCAAGTGGAGATCTGCGACATGCGCGGCTTGCGCCCGTCCTTGCGGTACAGGAAGCATCCGCCGCATTCGTCGTAGGGCTCTGAGAAGTCGACGTCGCGGCGACGGGCGTCGGTGATGGCGATGGCGGCGATGCCCATGTCGGCCGTGCCGGCCTTCAGCCGGGGCAGGATTTCCGTGAAGTTCGCGCCTTCGACGACAAGCTCCCGCCCCATCTTGGCGGCGATCCGCCGCGCAAGGTCGATGTCGGTGCCGACGATCTCGCCGGCCTCGTTCTTGTAGGAAAAGGGAGGCACCGAAGGAAACGTCATGAGAAGGAGCGGACGCGAAGCGTCGGTGATGCGCGGATCGACCGGGCCGCCCCCGTCCCCGTCGGAACAGCCAGCGAACACGGCGAGCGCAAGCAGGATGCATAGTCTTTTCATAACCTGAACATGTTCCTGTTGAATCCCGTTGTCGTCATGTTTCGCCGCGCTGGTATCTCGACCATCAGGTTGGCCACGAGGTACGCGCGAAGCGAAGAAGCCGTGGAGTCGGCGTCAGTTATGTCGAAGAGTATCCCGTCGTCGCGGACGACTATCACGACGCCGTTCGACCAGTCGACGGAAATCTCGGCGTGCGTCCTTCTGCCAGGGTTGCGGTCCTTCACCAGCATAAGAGTCTCCTCGACGAGCAGAGACACAAGCCCCGCCTTGCGCTCGTCCATCCCCTTGCGAGTGCCGAGGAACCTGCCTACCGTCGCGGACACGTCGCAGATGGACTTCGCGTCCAACACGAGGTCGTAGACGCGCGAGCGCCTGATGCGCGCGCGGTCCAGGAAGAGCGGGAACACCCCGCGCCCACACCTGTACGCTACGTACGCCGCGACGATGCCGATGGCGGCGTAGGGACTGACCGCGAGCGCGGACCATACGCCGCGCTCGCCGAAGAGCCAGCCGGCAGCCGGCGCCAGCGCGACGGGCAGCACGAACGTGGAAAGCGCCGTCACGCCGACGGCGAGCCCCTCTCGGACGCGGAAGGTGTAGTACGAGTTGAGCAGCATCACGAACGCCGTGCCGACGAGCCCGAGCGAGACGATGCGCACCGCGGTGCGCGCAGCGTCGGCGAGCGACGGATCGGTTATGCCGACCATGGAGACGACAAGCTGCGGGAACGCGACGAGGAGCAGCGTGAGCAAGAGCCCCTCGGACGCAGACACTCGCGCGGCAAGGTCCATGATGCGGCGCGTGAGACGGTCGTTATTCTCGCCTATGTACACACTCGCGAGCGGCTGCGCCGCCGTCGCGACGCCGTCGAACGCCTCGCTCACGCCGAGGATCGCGAGGACCGCGGCGAGGACGGGAAGCCTCCCCTCGCCGAAGCGGGAGATGACGTAGAGGTTGAGCATCAGCGTGAGGCCCGCCTGGCAGAGGCGGATGCTCGCGTCGCCGAGCGCGCACGCGCAGATGCTCCACGTGTCCTTGAGCGAGAAGTGGCGCACGAACGCCATCGAGTTCTCCTCGCGCCGCAGATGCATGAGAAGGACGCAGAGGGCCATGAGGTGCCCGACCGTCGTGCCGATGGCGCATCCGGCGAAGCCGTAGCGCATCGTGAGCGGAATCGAGAGCGCGCAGTTGCCGAGAAGCTGCGCCGTGTAGGCGCCGGCGCAGATGCGTCCGTCGCCGTCGGCATAGCACATGGACGAGAAGTAGAACGACAGCGGCTCGAGGACAGCGCACGGGAGGAACCACACCCAGTACTCCCGCGCGCCGGAGAGCACCGCCCCCGAGACGCCGAACGCGGCAGTCGCCGCGTTGCGCGAGAGCGCGAGAGCGCCCATGAGGAGAAGGCCGAAGCCAAGCGCGGACCAGAGGCCCTGAGTAAGCAGCTCGCTCGCTCGCCTGCGGTCGAAGCGCCCCATCTCCATCGCGTAGAGGACGCTCGTCCCGGTGCCGACCAGCAGCGCGAAGAACGACACCACGTTGAACACCGGCTGCATCAGGTTGATTACCGAAAGCCCGTCCTCGCCGATGATCTGCCCGCAGATGACGCTGTCGGAAAGCCCCATCAAATACTCGACCGCCATCGCGAAAGTCGCGGTGGGCAGGAACTTGGCGAACTTGCTGGCGGTAAATGTCATAGGCTTCTATGTGTTATTATACCAAATAGCGCCGCAGAAGTGTGGAAATTCTGCCGTGAAATCAACGGGCGCCGCTAGTGTCAGCGCAGGCGCAGCGAGTCGCCCTCGCGCATCGCGTCGTTGGCAAAATGGACGACCTGCGCGGCGGGGGTGTCGAGCCGAACCGTCAAAAGGACGGCCGATGATGCCGAAGCGCCCTTCGGCAGGGGAAGCGCGAACGCCTTCCGCTCCCCGGGGCGTATCTTGCGGAGATCGATGTCGACGGAATGGGACGCAGCCCCAGCCTTGATCTCGCCGCGAGGCTTCATCAGGAGATGTCCGAAACCCGTGTTCTCCACCGTCACCTCGACGGCGTCGCGTACGAACTTGACTCCACGGATGACGAACCTGTAGCCCATGTGCGTGAGCATGAACGTGCGCAGGTCTGTTCCGTACCATTCGGAGAGGTCGGGCATCCCCTCGAAGTCGTAGTCGTGCGTAAGCTTCAGCCGCCCAATGCGTTCCGCCAGCACGTGGTTCTTGGTGTTGATGTTCCGAAGGTAGCTGAGGTGCGTGCGGTAGAACTCCTCGACGATGTTGAACTTGCCGAGGTCGAAGAGCGGAACAGCCTCCGCCTCGGCCACTTTGATGTGCGCGAGCTCGCCTCCGTAGGGAACGTTGCGCCGCGCCTCGAGATACTTCACGCCCTGCTCCCGCACCATCCACTTCTCGTGGTGGCGCCACGTTCCGTAGTCCGCGTCAGTCCCGAGATATCCGTCGTTGAACATACCAATGCGCCGCTGCGCCGGCTGCACCCTGTAGTACGAGCCGTCCTCGATCTCGCGCAGGAATTCATCGACGTTCTTCCCGGCGTATTCGAGTATCCACATGGGATACCGCACGAGCAGCGCGGTCTGCTTAGCGAGCGTCTCAAGCCACGCGTCGCCGATGGCGCGGATGTGTTCCGGCTCGCGGTAGGCGTTGGAGTGCATCTCGCCCCACGGACCTGTCATGCCGCATTCGACGGCAAGGACGACGTCGGGGAACGCGCCGAGGATCGGACCCAGCTGGCGGATGTGTCCGACAAGGACGTCGAAGTCCGTCGGCTCCGCGCCGGTTTCAGATCCGCTGGTGTAGCCGAAGCGCACGATCATCACCGCTCCGTTCGCACGTGCGTTGACGAGCGTGTTGGAGACTGCGGCGAGCGCATCTGCGGTGATTGGGATGTCCTTCCCGCCGATGACGCCGAGGGGGCGCGGATTGCCCTTGTATTCGTTTCCACCGGAAAAGGCGCCGATGTTCCAGAGCCACGAGCAGAATCCCTTTGGCGAGCCCGCCTCGTTGCCCTCCTCCCTGAGCACATGCCACCAGCCCGGCGCCGCGCCTCGCGCGGGATTCGACTCGAGCGTCGAGCATCCGTCAAGGAAGCGCGCGTCGCCATCCGCCGCCGCGACGGAAAACACCGACGCGGCGACGGCGACAGCCAGCGGAATGCTCAGCGGGCGAATCATCTGATGACTACGGAAAGTCCAGACGAAGCCTTTGCGAAGAGATTCCCCTCTCCGTCCCTCTCGGCTCTCCAGGGTTTCGACATAGCGGGCAGCGGGGAGTCGTCGTCGATCGTGCCGAGGATAAACTTGTCGGCCGCGACAAACTGCTCGCCCATCTGCACCAGCGTGATCCTGCCGCCGTTGTTTATGTATTTGCCGACGTTGAGTCCGTCGTGGGTCGTGATCACATCGCCAGTCTTCCAGACGCGGATCTTCACCTCTCCGCCCGACGCGAGATTGAGAGTGCCGAACGAGTTCGTGCACGCCGCGGTCGCATTGACGAGGTTGGTCATGACGAATCCGCCGGCCGTCACTGTTCCCGCCCAGTTCGCGCCATCGGCGAAGTAGAGCGTCGTCGCGCCCTTCCCGGACGCCGGCGGAATCACCTTCGCCGTTCCCGCCGCAGTGTTCTCGCCGCATGTGACGATAACGCCGAACACGTTCACGTTGTCGTTGGACAGCGCAATCGATCCGCCACCCGTAATCGGCACATTGGCAAGGGAGACCACGCGATCGCCGCTGTCATCACCAAACTGCCCCTCGTCCCAAAAGACCTTGTTGCGCGTAGAAAATGTAAGCGTACAATTTTGGGCAACATCGACAGATGCTAATCCAGCAAACGGAATGTTCGTAGTATCGTAGATTGTCGTCGTCTGCGACGACTGACTATAGTGCTCGTTGTAAATACTTGGCATGTAAATCGTGTAAACGCTGTTAGAAGCCGCGAAGTCAGCCTTGTCATTCCCCGAGAACCTGTAGGTTTCGAAAATGCCGCCATCCTCAACAACAATCGCCTTGTGCCCATCAGAAGCCGGAATTACTTCAAGAGGATGCGATCCATAGTCGCCAAGCGCGTTCATCCGGAACTCGCTACCGCCGCAGACTACAATTCTGCCGTTCTCGGCGATTTGGGCATACCGACCCCAGTATCCGATAGACTCGAAATTCCTGTACGCACCGCCGTTTTCAAGCCGGAATGTCGCCCCGCCTTTCACATAGAAACTGCCCATGGCCCCCCACTTGGTATTGTCGAAGACTAGCTCGAAAGGAATTGACGCGGGGTTGTTTACACCAACGTAGAACCCGATCTGATAGTTGATGTCCAGGTTGTATGTCTTTCCGTCGCGTACATACTGAGGCAGAATCGTCGTATTGGAAAGAGTCAGTCTGCCACTCCCTATCGCGTTCACGGTGCCGCCGGCCTCCGGGCAGCAGAACCGCAAATTCGACGTGTTGTAATCGCCAGAACCTGGCTCAATTGAAATCGTTCCGCCGTTGGCAGTGAGTCCAATATATGTCGTTTCTCCAGAAGCGGCGTAACCGAATGTAATTCCGCCCGCAGCCGACGCAGCAATGGTGCCCGCCAGCGAAATATTCACGTTCGAAAACTTCATGCCGCCGGGGACGTTGAGCGTCGCGCCGGATTCGACAGAGAGAACCGGAACAACGACATCAGGTGTTGTGGCGACAGTGCCTGCCAGGTCGGCGATGTTCGCAAGCGTGACAACTGCATTGTTTCCTATCGCAAGCGTTGCATTCTTGTTGAGGATTATTTTCGGTAGCGTGAGATTCGCCGCGACACGGAGGGTTGCACCGTTCTTCACCTCGATGGAGTTCCACGCGGGGAGTGTTCCGCCGCTGTACGTAGCGACAACTCCCTCGCCGTCTATCGACACGTCAGAACCGGCCTCCGGGATTGTGCCACCCCAGCCGGTCGTGCCCAGGATGTCTCCTGTAATCGTGAACTTGCCAGCCGTCTCGGCCTCAACGGTGAGCGATTGGCCGCTAATGACAAGGTCAAATCCTGCCGGGACGGACGCGTCAAGACCAGACTTGGCCTTGGCGAGAAGGTCTGCGTTACTGGAACTGATGACAACAGATCCGGCCGTGACACCAGAAAGATCCGCCTCAAATGTAACATTGGCAATGGAAGCCGACTGGAACCCTGTTATCGTAGCACCCAATGTCGACAAGACGATCTTTGTCTGGCTCGCAAAGGAAACATTGGAAAGGTCGTAAATCCCCGCGCCGAGGCTGAGACCACCTGCCGTAACCGAAACTGTCGCAGTTGTCTGAGGCATCGCAAACGTGCCGCCGCCTGTTTTAGTGATAGTCACCGGATACTCGGCTGTAACGTTCGGCGCCGAGAAAGTCTTGCCACTGGCGACATCAAGCGTGACGGATGAATTCGCAGGAAGCACAAGGCTGACATTGTTGCCAAACGCGCAGTTGTCGGTTATGTTCAGCGTACCGGCTGACCAAGTGTAGGTCCAGGGCATTTGGGATGTGAAGTCGCCGCCAAATGTTACATTTCCGCCAGATTGATTGAACTGGTTTGGCTCAGTAAATGTACCGGTCATCGCAATGCCGTTCGGGAACGACGCGGAGCCCCCGGCAATGTTAATTTCGTCATGGTCGGTATCAGACCGTCCCCATCCGTGGATTGCATACGAAGCCGGGGCAAACACGAGAGAGCCACCATTGACATCAAGCTTCATCACGCGGGACTGGATGGAGCCGTAAATGTCGGCCTCGGCGCCAGATTTGATGTCCATACCCGAAAAAGCGTGATCGCCAGAGGAGCAGGTGTACGTCGCGCTCGCAAGGACAACAAGTTTCACTCCCGCGTTTAACTCATGGCTATTCTGGTAACCAGTACCACCCAACTGCGTCGCGAACGCCAGCGAAACCGTTTCGGCTGCGGTGTTTGGATCTTTGTAAAGATGCAGCGTGCGGTAGTTCTGCTCCAGGGAGCCGACGGTGTAGTCGCCGTCCAGCGAAATATAGGCATGGCGGTGGGAACCAGTCTTGGGAGGCGCCCACTGAATCGAGTCGCCGCTACCAGGAACGCCCGCTGGATTCCAGTTCGAGGCCGTGCTCCAATTCCAAGGACTGCCGGCTGATCCGATATTGCTTTCGTAGTCGATGGCGCCTAGAGTATACGTCTCAGCCCCTGCGCACAGCGCCGTACAGGCGGCGGCGATAGCAACGAAGAACCTCACTGCCCGTGAGGCCGTGAAGGAACAGTCAGTGGCATTCATTTTGTAGTACCTCCTATTTGGACTTTCGGGGGTGTATTCC
>JAEEOY010000039.1 GCA_016284515.1 Kiritimatiellia bacterium
CTCATCTCCGCGCTCGAGGAGATCAAGCGCCAGCGCGAGAAGAGCCCCATCGGGCTCTTCGACCACGAATACATCGACCCGGTTATCGTGATGCCGCCGCAGGAGGCGTTCTATGCGAAGAAGCGCCGCGTCGCGATGAAGGACTCCACCGGGCTCGTCGCAGGCGAGTTCGTGATGAGCTATCCGCCCGGCATCCCGATCGTCGCCCCGGGCGAGCGCATCACGCCTGACGTCCTTGCGCACATCCTGTTCGCGAAGGAGAAGGGCTGCTTCATGACAGGTACCGAGGATATGGACCTGAACTACATCAACGTGCTGATGTAGTCGGCTGAACATCTGAAAAGTCAAACAGTAGAACTTTCATCCCATGCAGACTGAACTCTGGTATACTGACGAACACACGCGCGACGTGCGCTTCTCGATGAAGACGACCGAGCAGATCGCCTCGAAGAAGAGCGCGGTGCAGCAGATCGACATCCTCGACACCCCGGCGTACGGAAGGGTTCTCGTCCTTGACGGGGGCCTCATGATCACCGAGAAGGACGAGTTCATCTACCACGAGATGCTCGCTCACGTTCCAATGGCGGTGCATCCGCGCGTCAGGAATGTCCTCGTGATCGGAGGAGGCGACGGAGGAACGGTTCGCGAGCTCACGAAGTACCGCTCGATTGAGTCCATCGACCTTGTTGAAGTGGACAAGGATGTCGTGCTTCTCGCGAAGAAGTACCTCCCGTTCACGTCGTGCAAGCTGAAGGACAAGCGCGTCAAGGTGTGGTTCGAGGAGGGACTCAGGTACGTGCGCGGACAGAAGGAGGAGTACGACCTCATCATCGTCGACTCGTCCGATCCGTACGGACCTGCCGAGGGCCTTTTCACGCGCGAGTTCTACGGGACGTGCTACAAGGCGCTTAGGAGCGACGGAATCCTCATCAACCAGCACGAGAGCCCGTTCTACGCGGCGCACCAGAAGTCCGTGCGCGACGCTCACCGCCATATTGCGGTGGAGTTCCCGGTCTCGACCGTCTACCAGGCGCATATCCCGAGCTATCCTTCGGGGCACTGGCTGTTCGGCTTTGCGTCGAAGAAGTACAACCCCATCGGGAACCTCGACGAGGCGCGCTGGAACAAGCTGCGCATCACGACGCGCTACTACAACACGGCGCTCCACCGCGGCGCCTTTGCGCTGCCGAACTACGTGCTCGACATCCTGAAGGAAGAGGAGACGCGCTGACGCAAATCGCTTCCGCGGAATCGGCCATGCACGGTTTCCGCCGTTTTGGTATAATATACGGAAATTGTGAAAGGATATCTAGCAATGAACGATGACTTCATGGTGTTTTCCGGCACGGCGAACCTCGCGCTTGCCGAGAAGGTGGCCAACTATCTCGGCCGCCCGCTGAACAAGATAGACATCAAGCACTTCCCCGACGGGGAGACTTTCTGCCAGGTGATCGATCCGGTCCGCGGCAAGGACGTCTTCGTCATCCAGTCCGGCTCGCCCGAGCCGAACAACGCGTACATGGAGCTGTTCATCATCATTGACGCGCTCAAGCGCGGCAGCGCCGGACGCATCACTGCCGTCCTTCCCTACTACGGCTACGCCCGTCAGGACCGCAAGGACCAGCCGCGCGTGCCGATCACCGCGCGCCTCATCGCGAACTTGCTCCAGAAGGCTGGGGCGGACCGCGTTATCGCGATGGACCTCCACGCGAACCAGATCCAGGGCTTCTTCGACATTCCGCTCGACCACCTCAAGGCCGAGCCCGTGATCCTCAAGTACATCCGCGACCAGCACTGGGCGAGCCCGATCGTCGTCGCTCCCGACACAGGCGGGGCGAAGTCGGCGTACGGCTACAGCCGCAAGCTGAAGTGCGGACTCGCCATCGTCGCCAAGCAGCGAACGGGCGGTGACACTGTCGACGCGTTCTCCGTCGTCGGCGATGTCAAGGGCCACGACGTCATCATGATCGACGACATGACCGCTACGGGCGGTACGCTCTCCGCGGCTGCGAAGATGTGCCGCGAGAACGGGGCGAAGACCGTCCACGCGTTCGTCTCCCACTTCCCGCTCACCGCGAAGGGCGTCGAACGCCTCATGAAGGAAGTTCAGCTCGACGAGCTCGTCGTGACGGATACGATTCCGCTCCGCGCAGGGTTCGATCCGGCGAAGCTTCCGTTCAAGCTCACCCAGCTTTCCGTCGCGCCGCTCATCGGCGAGGCGATCAGGCGCACCCATAACAACGAGTCCATCAACGATCTGTTCAACCACGAGTGAAGGTCGTAGTTGGTCTAGGAAATCCCGGCGCGCAGTACGCCAACACTCCGCATTCAGTCGGCTTTGAAGTCGTCGACAAGATTGCGGAGTCGTGCGGCGCCGCCTGGGAGGAGAAGCGCCAGTTCAAGTGCCTTATGGCGAAGGTCGCCTTCGCCGGACAGCAGACGCTCCTCGTCAAGCCGCAGACGTTCATGAACCTGTCCGGCGAGTCCGTCGCGCCGGTGGTGAAGTACCACAACGCGACTCCCGCCGACCTCCTCGTCATACAGGACGACATCGATCTCGCCGTCGGGAAGATGCGCATAAGGAAGGCCGGCTCGTGCGGAGGCCACAACGGGATTCGCAACATCATCGAGCGTCTCGGCACGCAGGCCTTCACGCGGCTTAAGATAGGGGTCGGCAAGGACAGCGCCAATGTCATCGGACACGTTCTCGGGAAGTTCGACCCCGTCACACGCAAGACAATCGACCTCGTCGTGGCAGAAGCCGTGAAGGCCGCGGAGGCTGTTCTCCGCGACGGACCCGACAAGGCAATGAACGCCTACAATGGATACAACGCCCAAGTCTAACCGCGTCAGCGTCGCTTTTTTCGGACTCCGCAACGCGGGGAAGTCCACTCTCGTAAACGCATTCACCGGACAGGACATCGCGATAGTCTCCGACACGCCCGGCACGACGACGGACCCCGTC
Source organism: Kiritimatiellia bacterium (assembly GCA_016284515.1). Taxonomy (GTDB): domain Bacteria; phylum Verrucomicrobiota; class Kiritimatiellia; order RFP12; family UBA1067; genus UBA1067. The sequence goes on from JAEEOY010000039.1 coordinate 2,966, forward strand.
TCGAAGGCGATGGAGATACTTCCGCTTGGCCCCTGCCTCATCACCGACACTGCCGGACTCGACGACGTCGGCGAACTTGGCGAGATGCGCGTGAAGAAGACGCTGCGCGTTCTCGAGACTGCCGACATCGCCGTCTGGGTCGACGCAGGGGAAACAGGCGCATCCGCGGAATCTGCCAAGCTTCACCAGGCGTTTCTCGACGAGTGCACGCGCCGCAGCGTCGTCGTCCTTGAATACAGGCGCGGCGACTCGGTGGAGGAGCTCAAGAAGAAGATCGCTGCCGTCAAGCTTGGCGACGTCGTGCCTGGGCTTCTCGACGGACTCGTGGAGAAGGGCGACCGCGTGGTGTGCGTCTGTCCGATCGACGAGTCCGCTCCCAAGGGGCGCCTTATCCTTCCCCAGGTGCAGCTTATCCGCGATTGCCTTGACAGGCATATAACGGCGACGGTCTGCCAGCCGGAGGAGCTCGCTGGTGAACTATCGAATGCTGTAAATCTCAAGGAGATGCGGCTTCCAGCCGCGTCAGAAACGTCGGTGCGCAGCCCAATCACACTCGTCGTCACCGATTCCCAGGCCTTCGCGAAGGTGAAGGAGATTCTTGCCCCGCTCGCTTGCGACACCCTCCGCCTCACGTCGTTCTCGATCCTGTTTGCGAGGCAGAAGGGCGATCTCGGCGAGTTTCTCGCGGGAGTGGATGCGGTCCGCGGGCTGAAGGACGGCGACACTGTGCTTGTGGCGGAGGGATGCACGCACCACAGGCAATGCAACGACATCGGCACGGTGAAGATTCCGAAGGCGGTGCAGAAACTCTCCGGCCGGAAGCTCAACTTCGTTTTTGCGTCCGGCAACTCCTTCGACCTGCCGGAATCGCCCGCGCCCGGCAGGCCGGCGCTTGTCGTCCACTGCGGAGGCTGCATGCTCACGCGGAGGGAAGTCCTGAGGCGCATAGCCGTCGCGAAGGCGGCGGGGGTTCCGATTGTAAACTATGGGATTCTCCTCGCTGCGGCGAGCGGACTTGACGTTTCGAATGTCGGGGCGTCAGGCCTCGTCAAAAATATGATATAATATTCAGAATATATCAGGAATCCATAGTTATGAACAAAGAGGCACAGACAAATCTGATGGAGATGGCCGCGCGCATAAGGGAAATGCGCGAGATCATCGGGTATTCCGTGGAGCAGATGGCGGAGAAGACCGAAGTCTCCGTCGAGGAATACCGCGCGGTCGAGGCTGGAGAGCACGACCCTACGTTCAACTTCCTCCACCAGTGCGCAATTGCGTTCGGCATCGACATCAACGCGCTTCTCAAGGGGCACAGCGCGCATCTCTCGGGCTACGAGGTCACTCGCGCGGGGCAGGGTCCGCTGACCGCCCACGAGTCGCACATGGACATCCGCAACCAGGCGGCGATGTTCCAGAACCGCCTCGGCACGCCCTACTGGGTCACGTACAAGTACGATCCCGATCTTCTCGACAAGCCGATCTCCACGACGACGCACGCGGGGCAGGAGTTCGACATCGTCCTCAAGGGCTCGATGAAGATTCGCGTCGGCGAGCACGTGGAGGAGCTCCACGAGGGCGACTCGATCTACTACCGCTCCTCGACGCCGCACGGAATGATGGCGACGGATCCGAACGGCGTCACGTTCCTCGCGATGGTGATGGCAGGAGAGGATGGAGACAGCCATCTCGGACTCGAGACGGTGCGTCCGCGCCACGAGAAGGTTCCGCTCGTCGTCGACCGCTTCATCGAGACTGAGGAGAGCCCCTCCGGACACCTCGAGCACGTCCGCTTCAAGAACACGGAGCGCTTCAACTTCGCGTTCGACATCGTGGACGCGATCGCGGCGAAGTATCCGGACAAGCTCGCGATGCTTCACGTCAGCGACCACCTCACCGAGCGCCGGTTCACGTTCCGCGAGATCAGCGACATCTCCAACCAGATGGCGAACTACTTCCGCTCCATCGGCATCGGCAGGGGCGACAAGGTGATGTTCATCCTCAAGCGCCACTGGCAGTACTGGCCTGCGATCCTCGCTCTCCACAAGATCGGCGCGATCGTCATCCCCGCGGTGAGCCAGCTTCTCGTGCACGATCTCACGTACCGCTTCAAGGCGGCGGACGTCAAGGCGCTCGTCTGCACTGCGGACGGAGACGTCGCGCACCAGGCGGAGATCGCCGAGGCGGATCTCAAGAAGGAAGATCCGGACTTCTCGATCATGAAGCTCATCGTCAACGGCGACCGCGAAGGTTGGCGCAGCTTCGACAGGGAGTACGTCGGCTTCTCGCGCGTGTACGGACGCGGTCCGGACGCGCCTGGCGGACGCGATCCCATGCTCATGTTCTTCACGTCGGGAACGTCGGGATATCCGAAGATGGCGCTTCACAGCCATCTCTACGGACTCGGCCACTTCGTCACCGCGAAGTACTGGCACCAGGTCGAGCGCGACGGACTTCACTTCACGATATCCGAGACCGGCTGGGCGAAGGCGAGCTGGGGCAAGCTGTACGGACAGTGGATGTGCGAAGGCGCGCTCTTCGTGTACGACTTCGACCGTTTCCACGCCGAGACGATTCTGCCGATGTTCGCGAAGTACAAGATCACGACGTTCTGCGCTCCGCCGACGATGTACCGCATGCTCATCAAGGAGGACATCTCGAAGTACGACTTCTCGTCCGTGAAGCACGCTACGACTGCGGGCGAGGCGCTGAACCCCGAGGTGTTCACGCAGTTCAAGCGCGCGACCGGACTTTCCATCTACGAGGGCTTCGGACAGACCGAGACGACGTGCGCGCTCGGCACGCTCTTCGGCGACGAGATCAAGCTCGGCGCGATGGGCAAGCCGATTCCCGACTACGACATCGACCTCGTCGACGGCGAAGGGCATTCCGTCCCGGCGGGAGAACACGGCGAGATCGTCGTCCGCACGCCGCGTTCCGCTCCACACCCCGGCATCTTCATCGGCTACTACAAGGACGAGGAGAAGACGGCCGACGCGTGGAGGCAGGGATGCTACCACACGGGCGACGTCGCGTGGAAGGACGAGGATGGATATTTCCACTACGTCGGACGCGCGGATGACGTCATCAAGTCGTCCGGATACCGCATCGGTCCGTTCGAGATCGAGAACGTCATCATGGAGCTTCCGTACGTCGTGGAGTGCGGCGTTTCCGCCGCGCCCGATCCGGTGCGCGGACAGGTCGTCAAGGCGACGATCAAGCTCGTGAAGGGCAAGGAGCCGTCCGAGGAGCTCAAGAAGGAGATCCAGGACTACGTCAAGACGCACACCGCGCCGTACAAGTATCCGAGGATCGTCGTGTTCCGCGACGAGCTGCCGAAGACTGTCTCCGGCAAGATCCAGCGCAACAAGCTGTAAGGGTCCGTGGCGTGACCGAGGCTGACAGACGCGCTCTTATGCGCCTGGCCGGAGGCGACACCTCCCGCCGCGCGACCACCGACGACCTGCAGGGGCTTCTCCTGCAGGTCGTGTTCGCACTGCTCATGGTCTTCATGATCGCGTACTTCATCTTCGTCGAGACGTCGAAGAAGGAGCGCGCCGAGGAGATCATGGAGGTCAACCGCCAGAAGCTCGTGCTTGCGCTTGAGAAGGTGGCGGAGGAGCATCGCGTCAAGTACGGGCTCAACGCGCTCATGACCCAGGGTACCGACGGACGCCGTTCGTTCGATGCGGACGAGCATGTGAAGGGCGGGAAGATCGAGCTCGCGCCTGCGGCGAAGGCCGCGTTCTCTTCAGGTTCCGCGGCGGCGTATTCCGACTACAGCGACTCGGTCTCGCTTGCCGCCAACTGGAAGACGAACGTTCTTTCCGAAGCTGGGCTTTCGGAGTCCGCGCTCACCGAAGACGAGCTCGTGTGGCTCGACGGCGAGGTGTCGCGCGGAGTCGAAGAGGTGCGGCTGGACGCGCGCGGAGTGCAGCGCGCGCTTGCGGCGCGTCTTCAGCGCCAGTGGATCGAGGATCCCTCTTCGCTCGGCGAGATATCAGATCCGGGAGCGCTTGCTGACGCGCTCCGCAGCAAATCACTCAGACTCGTCGCGGAGGCGACGGGCGCGGAGGTACTGCCATGAGCTTTCTGACGATTCTTCTCGCCGCGACGCTTTCGTCCGGCAACGCAGAGTTCGACGCGACCGCGCGCGACGGCGCGCGAGCGATCGCGGTTGCGCGCGTGAAGGCGGAGCTCGCCGAGAAGGGGCCCGCGTCCGGCGCGCTCGAGGGCGCGATGCTTGCGGACCCGGCTGCGTACGAGAAGCCCGCCGAGGCGGAAAAGCTGTGCCGCGGCGTATTTGCCGCGGAGGTCGCGAAGCAGTTCGCCGAGAAGGTGCGCGCCATCGACGACCGGCTGGGGATAGGGTCGAACAGGGTCGAAGTAGAGTCGGACAATGTCACTCTCGTCGTCGACCGCCACTTCGCGGCCGCGTTCGCGGCGGAGCGCAAGGCGGCAGTCGAGGCTCAGGCGAAGACGATAGTCTCGACTACTCGTCCGACGGAGGCGGATTTCGACTCGAAGGAGGACTGGCAGCTGCGCGAGCAGATGCAGCAGTGTGTGCTGAACGAACGCGGAACGCCCGTGTTCTCCGAGAACAGGCAGTTCATAAACGAGCGCATCGTCGAGCCCGTGATACAGGACGCGAGGCGCGAGCAGAAGCGGCAGGCGGAATACCTCATGCGCGCTAGGAGCGACGCGGCCGCGCCGTCGAAGCTTGCGGCGGACCTCAAGTCGCGGCTTGAGGAGAACGTGAAGGAGCGCAGGGCGAAGGCGGAGGATCCGTCGAAGGCATGGGGTGTCTTCGCGGGGACGTTCGAGCGCTCGGTCGGTCCGGCCGTAGAGCGCCGCACGCTTTCGCGGCTCGAGCGCAGGATCGACGCGGCGTCGCTGCAGGTCGACGCGGAGACGATTGCGAAGACGATAGCCGAGAATCCGTCCGCTCACGTAAAGGCTGCGGAGAGCGAGGAGATTTTCCGCGGCGCATATGCCGCGCAACTCGGTGCGTCCGCGCTTGACGCCGCCGTCGCGGAGGCATCCGAAGGCGAGCGCGACGAGCTGAGGGAGTACCTCGCGGCGAGACTTGGCGACGAGCGAGTCAGGAAGTCCGTGGAGTCGAAGCTGCAGAAAGAGGTCCTGCCGAAGTGGCGCGAGGCGCGCGTGGAGGCGGCGGCGAGGCAGGCTGCGGAGACCTGGCCGACTCTGGAGGACGGCACGTGGTGTCCGTCGCCTGAGCTTGCCGACGCCGTCGCGGCCAAGAGCGACTACGCGAAGGCCGTGCGCGAGTGGCGCGTCGAGAAGGGCATGGAGGCGCTTGCCGGGGCTGCGGGCGGGAAGGCGCTCATGGAGGAGGCGGAGCAGCGTGCGGACCGCGGCGTGGCAGCTGCGTTCGACGTCGCTCGCAACGCCATCGCGGCGCAGAACGAGATCGTGGACGCGAGCCACGCGACGGTGCTGGAGGAGTCGCGGCGGCGCAAGGACGAATTCTGGACGAAGACGCCCGACCTCAAGGCGGTGGTGGGGCTTCTCACGGGCGAGGTCGAGCGGCGCTGGGGCGAGGCGAGGGTTGCGACTCTCTGGCCGGACGAGGCGAAACGTCCGCCGAACGCCGCCGAGCAGCACCGTGCGCTGTTTCCGAGCGTGCGCCGCAAGATCGAGCTGCTCGCGAAGGTTATACTCGAGGAGATGAACGAGCCGAAGCCGGAGGACGAGAAGCCGCCGGAGGAGAAGCCTCCGGAGGAGACGCCGCCCGAGGAAACGCCCGAGGAGCAGCCGGAGGAGGAGGTCGAGTTCGCGATCTCCGTAAGACGGGTCGGCGGTACGGTAGAGGTTGAGCTCAAGCAAGGCGAGACGACCGTCGAGAGCGCGTCTGTCCCGGCGAAGAAGGACGACTTCGAAAACGCGATGTTCAGGGTGACTGGCGCGATGTCGCGCATCCTCGAGCTGAAGTGACGTTCACCACGGCATTTGGGGTTCTCGGGGTGGTCTCGGGGTTGCGGTTTGGGGCGATAAGTGGTATAATGCGTAACCATAAGAAACCAATTAAAGGTCAGTACTAATGAAAAAATTGATTCTTGCAACCGTTTTCGCGATGGGACTCGTCGCGGCGGTCGAGGCTCAGGAGGCTGCGGTGACGCAGGCCGACATTCAGACGATCATCGAGCGACTTAACAAGCTCGAGGCCGAAAACAAGGCGCAGGCTCAGCGCATCGCCGAGCTCGAAGGCCAGAACAAGGCCCTCGTTGACAAGCAGGCGAAGGGCGAGGCAGGCGAGGCCAAGGCCGGAGTCAAGGCTGACGAGTCGACGAAGGTGAGCGAATCGGGCAAGATCTACACGACCGAGCAGGGCTACAAGTACTACCTCGCCGATGCCGCGGCCGGCATCTTCCAGCCGCTCAGCGACAACGGCCTCAAGATCACCCCCTACGGCTGGCTCACGTTCGAGGCAGTGCACAACACGCACAAGACGGACGTTGACATCTACACCGACTGGGTGCGTCCGCGCAAGAACGGCGGCAAGAACGGCGACCACCAGACCGTGTTCAGCATGAACGACTCCATCCTCGGCTTCGAGTTCGAGGTTCCCGAGGAGTACGAGGGCTGGAAGTTCCACGGCAAGTTCGAGTTCGACCTCGCCGGCGACCATGCCAACGATCCCAACTTCCACTTCCGCCACCTCTACTTCGACATGGACAACGCCGAGAAGGGCTGGAACATCCTCTTCGGCCAGACCTGGCACCTCTGGAAGATGGTCACGCCGAGCGAGATCGACGGCGCGTGGCTTGAGCAGGCCGGCCATCCGTACCGCCGCAGCCCGCAGATCCGCGTGACGAAGCGCTGGGAGTGGGAGGACTCCAAGCTCGAGATCCGCGCCGGCCTCGTGAAGAACGGCAACGGAATGGGCGGGGACCGCGACGAAGACGACAACCAGGACAACTCCGCTTCCGCGTGGTGCCTTCTCGAGGGTGCGGTGGTCTACGAGCGCGACGCGTTCTGGGAAGAGGGCGATCGCCGCTGGCTCCTCGGCCTCGCCGGAATGTACGGGCGCGACAAGTCGCACCGCATCTACGCGGACGGCGCCTACGGCGCGTCTGACGAGTACAACAGCGACCTCGTGATGGTCGCGGCGAAGATTCCGTTCCTCGACAAGTTCACCCTTACCGGCCAGCTCTTCGCGGGCGAGAACCTCGCGGGCATCCAGGCCGGCATCGGCCAGGGCGTTGGGTTCCGCGACTGGTCGAAGAAGGGCCGCGAGGTCTCCACGATCGGCGGTTTCGTCGACCTCAAGTACGAGCTGAACGGCAAGTGGTCCTTCGCTGTCGGATACGGCTTCGACGATCCGACGGACTCCGAGGCGCGCGACGCCGAGGGCCGCACGTACAACGCCCGTGCGTACGTCGACGCATTCTACCAGTTCAACGACCAGCTCCACTTCGGCCTCGAGTACGCGCGTCTTCAGACGAAGTACTACGACGAGGGCGATGCCGACGACGACCGCATCCAGTTCACGGCGTACTACGACTTCTAAGTTCAAGAGTTGAAGAGTTGAGAATCTGAGAAGTCAAAAGCCGGGGCCTCCAGAAGGGGGCCTTTGGCTTTTACGAAGCGACAAATTTCAAAACAGGGGAAATTTAAGTATGAGAAAGCGTGCAAGTTGGTCGGGATCTCTGGCGTTCGTGCTGGCTGCTGCGGCATCTGCAATTGGACTCGGCAATCTGTGGAGGTTTCCGTATCTCGCGGCGCAGTATGGCGGCGGACTCTTCATCGTCGTATATCTCGCGCTGGTGGTGACGCTCGGCTTCACGCTCATGCTCACCGAGATTGCCATTGGCAGGAAGACGCAGCAGTCGCAGCTTACGGCGTATTCGCGTCTGCACAGAGGGTGGGGCTTCGTCGGACTCGTCGCGACGATCGTGCCTCTATTCATCACGCCGTACTACTGCGTCATCGGCGGATGGGTGCTATACTACCTCAAGGCCTACGCCGTGATGGCGTTCACCGGCGCGGCGCCCATGGGCGAGGCGGCGGCGGAGTCCGGCGCGTTCTTCAGCGGA
>JAEEOY010000271.1 GCA_016284515.1 Kiritimatiellia bacterium
CGGAGAAAGCACTAGTATTGTACCATATTTTCGGACGCTTGTGAGCGGGCTGTGAGCCAACATGGCCAAAGGCGCTTCGGCATTGCTAAAATCAAGCGTCTCGACATTCCGCTCCACCGCCTTGACGACCGCTTCGGCGGGCGTCTGCACCACCGGCGCTTCCGGCGGCGGCAACGACCGACCGCGCTCGCGCAAAGCAACCACAACCGCCGCCGCAATCAGCAACGCAGTTCCGCATCAACCGAAATGTTTCATCTGCTTATGCAGATATTATACCATTTCGCGCGGCACATCTGCCGCGTTATTTGCCGTGCTTGTAGTTGCGGTCGAGCAATCTGCCGGAATGTGAATCTTATCTGGCCTCACATTGTTCCGTCGCGAAGTGACGCAACCCCCTGTAGCGCGGCGGATGCTCGGCGCCTCCCATGGAGACGCGGCTTCCAGCCGCGTCCTCTCCCATAGAGGTGGAGCTTCCAGCTCCGCCACACCGACGCGGCGAGACGCCGCATCTCCTTGAGTCGCCGGACCGCTCAACGACCTCCTTGACACGACATATCCTCCCAAACTCCGAAACTCCCCGCAGCGAAAGCAATCAAATGCTGCGTCGAAGGCGCAAAATATGCCTACATAGACTATGCCGGGCCGTTTCGTGGTATAATATTGGCCATGTACCAGCAAGCAGCAACAGTCAGGGAGGTCCGGCGCGTCACATACGCCGGCATGGCCGTCAACGTCGCGGTGGCGGCGCTGAAGGGCTTCGCCGGCTTCGCGTTTGCATCCCAGGCGCTTATCGCCGACGCGGTGCATTCAGTCTCCGACCTGCTGACGGACATCTCGGTCGCGCTCGGCGTGCGATACTGGACCGCCCCGGCCGACGAGGAGCATCCGTACGGACACGGAAAGATCGAGGCCCTCGTGACGCTTTTCATCTCTCTCGTTCTTACGGGCGTTGCATACGAACTCGCCGCGCACGCCGTCCGGTCGTTCGGCGCGGAAAGGCATTCGCCACCCGGCCTTCCGGCGCTCTTCTGCGCGATAGTCTCGATATTCGCAAAGGAGTGGATCTTCCGCTGGACGCGCCGCGTCGCGCGGAAAGTCAACTCCCAGGCGCTCGATGCGAACGCGTGGCACCACAGGTCGGACGCGATAAGCTCCGTTCCCGTAGCGATTGCCGTCGCCCTGGCGCACTTCCTGCCGTCCCTGTACTGGATGGACGCCGCAGGCGCGCTCATCGTGTCGCTTTTCATCGTCCGCGTAGCCTGGGAGATTGCGCACCCCGCGCTGCAGGAGCTCATCGACGCGGACATCGAGGACAAGGCAGGCGAGGTCGCCTCGATCGCACAGGGCGTACCTGGAGTGGTGACGGTGCACAAGGTGCGCGTACGCCGCTACGGTGGCGCGTTCGCGGCAGATTTGCACGTGCATGTGGACGCAGGCCTTTCCGTCGCGGAGGGACACGACATAGGCCACGCCGTCTCAGACGCGCTCACCGCCTCCGGCATAGGCGTGACAGACGCCGTGGTCCACATCGAGCCGGCACGGCGCTGAACGATCCGCCGGGCTACAGCTTCACCGAAACGGCCTTGCCGTCGTATTCGACCGGAACGGCTTCGCCGCCTGGCAGACGGACGCGGAAACGGCGCTTCTCGATGCGGCCAGAATAGGCGGCGCCTCCACGCTCGGAGATCTTGAGCGTCCGCGCGGCGTCGTTCCAGTCGAAGCGGATCGTCGAGAACTCCCCGCGCTCGCACGCGTAGGTCTCGAAGTCGTCCTCGTAGAGCGTGAAGGATCCGTCGGTGCCGGGATAGACGCGCACCTCGAGGTCGTCCCACGGCTTCTCCCCGTTGTACTGCACGTCGGGTCCGATAGGAAGCACCGACCCCGCGCGCACGTACAGCGGAACCTGATCGAGCCCGGCCTTCACGTCGAGGGTCTGTCCCCCGGCGATCTTTTTCTCGGCGAAGAAGTCCCACCAGTCCGTCCCGGACGGGAAATGCACCGCGCGCGAGGTGACGCCGTGCTCCACGACAGGCGCGACGAGAAGCGATCCGCCGAACATGAACTCGTCCGTGGAACGCACCGCCTCGCGGTCGGCGGGGAAGTCCATCACGAGCGGACGCATCATCGTGTAGCGCTCGGACGAGCAGCGCCACGCCGTCGAGTAGATGTACGGCATGAGGGCGTAGCGGAGCTTCACGAGCGAGACGAGTGTGTCGTAGACGGTCTCGCCCGGCTTGCCGTGCAGGTATATCTCCCTGCAGATGCTCGTGCCGTGGCTGCGCATCATCGGAAGGAACGTGCCGAGCTGCATCCAGCGGACGTACAGCTCCTGCCAGTAGGGATTGCCCGCAGCCTCCTCAGCGGACTTGTCGAGCTTGAAGTGGATGGCGCCGAATCCGCCGATGTCGCAGTTGAAGTTCGGGTTGCCGGTGAGCGAGAAGCTGCATCCGGCTGGAATCTGCTTGCGCAGGCTGTCCCAGTTGGACTCCGTGTCGCCGCTCCAGACCGCGGCACCCGTGCGCTGCTGTCCGGCGCATGCGCCGCGCGTGAGGATGAACACGCGCTTGTCGCCGCGGCGCGCGTCGGCGCGCGTACGGTC
>JAEEOY010000272.1 GCA_016284515.1 Kiritimatiellia bacterium
CGTCAAGGCGGTGGAGCGGAATGTCGAGACGCTTGATTTTAGCAATGCCGAAGCGCCTTTGGCCATGTTGGCTCACAGCCCGCTCACAAGCGTCCGAAAATATGGTACAATACTAGTGCTTTCTCCGAAGAGGATGACGGTCTAAAAAATCGTGCAGGAGGGCCATCGGAAATGATGCTGATTTAATCGCGGGCGACTCATGCCGGAGCTAAGGCGTTGAAAGCGTGAATCCGCGAGGCCAACGGGCAGGCGTGGCAGGGCCAATATAACCAGCGGAGAGTATCCGCGAGGGGTTACTGCTAAGACAGGTTTACTATACCCCGGAGGCAGCATGAAAAATCAGAAGTCAGTTCAGTTATTCGAAGCATCGGAAATTCAGAGCCGTATTGTCGCGGTGCGCAACGTCCAAGTAATGCTTGATCGTGACTTGGCAGTGTTATATGGTGTTCAGACCAAAGTCCTCAATCAGGCGGTCAAGCGTAACATTGAGAGATTCCCCGACAGATTCATGTTCCGGCTAGTGGAATCTGAGATGCGGGAACTGGTCACAAATTGTGACCGGTTCGAGACGCTCAAGCATTCCGGAGTGCCGATGTATGCTTTTACAGAACAAGGCGTTGCCATGTTGTCGGCAGTGCTTCGGAGCAAGATCGCGATAGACGTCAGTATCCGAATAATGGACGCGTTTGTCGCCATGCGTCGATTTGCGTATGATCACGCGGGGCTTGTTCAGCGCGTTGGCGCGATTGAACTGAAGCAACTCGAGACCGACAAGCGGATCGACACGGTGTTTGACGCCCTTGACCGCGGCAATCTGCTTCCAAGCGGTATTTTGCCTGCCGAGTCTGAATTTGACTCGATGCGGTATGTCTCGCGCCTGATCGAAAGCGCGCAGTCGGAGATCGTGCTCATCGACCCGTATTCTGACGTTGTCACGCTGGAGGTTCTTTCGAAGAAGCGGTCCGGCGTAAAGGTTCTCCTTGTCTGCAAAGATCGCGGCAAACCGACACAGACCGAAATCGCGAAGTTCAACCGCCAGTACAAGGGCCTCGCCGTCACCTACTCCGACGACTTCCACGATCGATTCCTCATTATCGACAACATCGAGCTGCACGGCCTTGGCTCGTCCATCAACTGCCTCGGCCGTCGCGTCACTTCCTACACCACCCGCGACGCGAAGGAGATCGCCAAGCTGCTGGCAATGGTGCCAGAGGCGAAGCGGCGCGCTCCGGTGGTTTCGCACCCTGGGGGGTGGGGCGTTTCCGCTACCCCAGGGGATCGCGGGCCGGTACCCGTAGGGGTGTCGTCACCGCACCCCCGGGGATGACGACTATTGCTCCGTAACGGAGACGGAAAATATCGGGGACTGTCCCCGCTGTTCCTTTAACTCCGATGGTTGGCAAAGGGGCTTCGTTACCACTTCGCCCTGTGCTTCGCGTTTTTCAACCGCCGCTCTACGGTTGCTTTCGCTGTTGGGAGTTTCGGAGTTTGGGAGGATATGTCGTGTCAAGGAGGTCGTTGAGCGGTCCGGCGACTCAAGGAGATGCGGCGTCTCGCCGCGTCGGTGTGGCGGAGCTGGAAGCTTCACCTCCATGGAGACGCGCCGCGCTGCAGGGGGCCGTCGGTGGACCGTTTCGCCACGGGCGGGGGCGAAATTTGGTATAATATACCGCCAAAGCTCGAAAGAAGGCAGTGATGGCGGATGTATCGAAGATAAGGAAGTTCCGTGATGCGGACGACTACCGCAGGAATTTCGTGGTGCAGGGGGAGATAGACAAGTATCTCCCCGGCGGCAAGCATTTCATTGACGAGGCGCAGATCGCGCGTTGCATCTCGGAGATAGCCGAGAAGCCCGCCGACCCCGTGCGCGTGAGGGAGATTATCGCGAAGAGCGAGTCGACGTGCGAGACGCTGCTCCCAGAGGAGACGGCCGTCCTCATGTCCGTCACCGACCCGGCGCTCTTCGAGGAGATGCGCGCGGCGGCGGACCGCATCAAGAAGAAGGTCTACGACAACCGCATCGTGATGTTCGCGCCGCTCTACATGTCCAACCTCTGCGTGAACGGATGCAAGTACTGCGGCTTCCGCGAGGGGAACGCCGCGCAGAAGCGCCGCGTCCTCACGATGGACGAGCTCAAGGAGGAGATCGACGTCCTCGCGGGGCGCATCGGGCACAAGCGCCTCATAGCGGTGTACGGAGAGCATCCGACGACTTCGACGGAGTACATCGCCGAGACGATCGAGACGTGCTACAACCGCAAGGTGAAGGCCCCTCGCACCGGCGCGCCCGTCGGTATACGCCGCGTGAACGTCAACGCCGCGCCGCTTCCGGTCGAGGACCTGAAGGTGCTGAGGTCAGTCGGCATCGGGACGTTCCAGGTCTTCCAGGAGACGTACAACAGGAAGCTCTACGAGGAGATGCATCCGTCGTGGAGCGTGAAGGGCAACTACGACTGGCGCACGACGTGCTTCCACCGCTGCCTCGAGGCCGGCGTGGACGACGTCGGGTTCGGAGTCCTCTACGGACTCTGCGACTGGCGCTTCGAGCTGCTTGCGACGGTTATGCACGCGCGCGACCTCGAGCGCTGGTTCAACATAGGGCCGCACACGCTGTCGTTCCCGCGCCTAGAGCCGGCGAGCGGAACGCGCGTCCCCGAGGAGAGCCCGTGGCTCATCGACGACGACACGTTCGCGCGCATACTCGTGATCGCGCGACTCTCCGTTCCGTACACGGGAATCATCGTGACGGCGCGCGAGAGCCCAGAGAGCCGCAACCGCGTCCTCGACCACGGCATGACGCAGCTCGACTGCTCGTCCAACATCGCGATCAAGGGCTACAGCGACTTCGCGAACGAGGCGCACCAGGAGAAGGAGCGCCAGCAGTTCATGCTCGGCGACAACAGGTCCATAGACGAGATGGTGCGCTACCTCGCCTCGCGCGGGACGATCACCAGCTTCTGCACCGCGGGCTACCGCTGCGGGCGGACGGGAGGGTGCATCATGGACGCGCTCAAGACGGGGCGCGAGGGGAAGTTCTGCAAGATCAACGCGGTCCTCACGTTCCGCGAGTGGCTTGACGACTTCGCCTCGGACGAGACCAGGCGCCTCGGCGATGCGCTCATCGAGAAGGAGCTTGCGGGCATCAAGGAGTGGCTGCCTAAGTTCTATCCGACGGTCATGAAGCAGTACGAGGCGACATGCAGGGGAGAGAGAGACCTCTTCTTCTGAGGCTTGCGGAGCTCTTCTGGGAGCTTTTCCGCATCTCACTCTTCGTGATAGGCGGGGGCTATGCCATAATCGCCGTGGCGGACGGAGTGTTCGCGAAGAAGGGGTGGACCGAGGAGGGCGAGCTCATCGACAGGCTGCCGGTGTTCCAGATGGTCCCCGGAATCGTCGCGACGCACACTGCAGTCTATGTCGGGAACAAGATTGCGGGCGGAATCGGCTCGTTCGTCGGCGTCGTGGCGGTGGCGATTCCGTCTGTCGTCATCTTCACCTTCGTCTCCGCGGGCTACGCGTCGCTTCCGCTGGACAACCCGTGGCTTGTGTCGGCGTTCGTCGGACTCCGCTCGGCGCTCACTGGCATAATCGCCGCGACGGTCGTGCGGAGCGCGAAGAAGGTGCTTGATCCGTTCTCCGCCGTCGTCTTCGGGCTTGCTTTTGCGGCGCTGGCGTTCGGTGTGCTGCCCGTGTGGGCCGTGCTGCTTGCGGCGATGGGCGCGGGGCTTGCGGCGGAGTTCTCCACGCGCGGCGGAGCGTCCGGGAAGTTCCGCTCCCCCGCCTGGCTCGGCACGCTGCTTTTCCTCAAGTACGGGCTGCTCTGCTTCGGCGGCGGGTTCGTGCTTGTTCCGATGTACATCGAGGACTTCGTGGGCGCGGCGGCTCCGTATCTGCAGATTCCGACGGAGGAGTTCTCGAACCTGATGGCGCTCACGCAGATGACGCCTGGTCCGATAGGCGTGAACGGCGCGACATTTTTCGGCTACCGCCTCGCGGGCGTTGCGGGCGCGCTTGCGGCGTCCGCCGCGCTGCTGCTCCCGGGCTCGATTCTTGCGTTTGCCGCGTTCCGCTCGCTCGAGCGCTTCAGCGCGAGCAGGGCGGTGCGGGGGATCCTCCGCGGCGTACGGCCCGCGTCCGTCGCGCTCATGACCGTCGCGCTGTGGTCGTTTGCGAAGATGAGCGTGTTCGGTCCCTGCATGCAGGTGGACATGCTCGCCACCGCGCTTGTCGCCGGCTCGGCCTATGTCGCCTACAGGAAGAAGCTCAATCTCGTGCTTCTCATCCTCCTCTGCGCCGCCGCGTCGACCCTCTTTTATGCCGTCTTCAGATAGTGCGCCGCACCCTATTGACACCAGGCGCACGAAATTGGTATACTATGCGGCGTTAGGTTGAAAACCCTCTATGGTGGGATGGCCGAGCGGTTAGGTAGCGGACTGCAAATCCGCTTACAGCGGTTCAACTCCGCTTCCCACCTCCAATCCAAACCGATGCTGACTAAGAAGAGTTCGGATGCCCTGGCGGCGGTCTTGACCGCCGTCGCTTGGTTTTGGACAGCGTACGAGTGCAACACGATCGGGATCGACGTGTTCGACATGATTCTCATGAAGGAGCGCACGGGCGGTTTCTTCGTCTGGGTTCTTGCTGCGGTTCTCACGGTTCTCACTTTCCTCTGGATGCGTCCGCACCTCATCACGCGCGCGGTAATGGCGATCTTCATGCTTCTGCCTGCGACGGTGTTCAGGTTCACGCGCCTCATGGTGCCTGAAAGCGGCTTCGCGCCGGTTCAGCTTCTCGTCGGGCTCATGTATGTGCTTGCGGTCATCGGGATGTTCGGCATGTTCTATCCCTGGAAGGTCGAGAAGGTCTTCGGCATCGGGGACGGCAAGGAGCGCAAGCCCGGTTCGGAGGGCGAGGGGGGCACTTGAGTCTGCTCTGGACCATCCTTCCGGCGCTGCTTGGCGGACTCGGGCTTTTTCTGCTCGGGATGAAGCATCTTTCGGAGGGACTTCAGGCGACCGCGGGCGGAGGGCTCCGCAAGTTCATGGCCAAGGCGACGAGCCACCGAATCGTCGGCATTGGCTCCGGCATCGTCTCGACGATGATCGTGCAGTCGTCGTCCATCATCACCGTCATGCTCGTCGGCTTCGTCTCGACGGCGCTCATGACGCTTCCGCAGGCGTTCGCCGTCCTCATCGGCGCGAACATCGGCACCACGGCGACGGTGTGGATTATCGCGTACGCGCCCGATCCGCAGATGCTCGGCTTCATCGGGCTCGCCCTCGGCGGGACGCTCTACTTCTTCCTGCGCGGTGAGCGCGTGCACAACCTCGGGCTGACGATAATCGGGCTCGGGCTCGTTTTCCTCGGTCTCTACATCATGTCGAAGGGCGTCTCGCCGATCCGCGAGAATCCGGAGGTCTCCGCTGTCTTCACGCGCATGAGCGCCGACAGGATGTCGGGAGTGTTCCTCATCGCCCTCTGCGCGATGCTGCTTACCGCTGTGATACAGTCCTCGGCCGCAACGATTGCGATTGCCATGGCTATGGCGACGCAGGGGCTCATCTCGTACGAGGTGGCGATAGCGGTGCTCTTCGGCGCGAACGTGGGCACGACGGCGACTGGATGGATCGCCGCCATCGGCGGGACGGCGGACGCGAAGCGCACGGCGCTTTCGCACACGCTCTCCAACCTCGTGGGCTCGCTCGTGCTTATCTGGTTCTTCCCGCTTTTCGTCAGGCTCGGCCAGGCGCTCTTTCCGAAATGGGGAGTCGCGGAGACGGTTGTGGTTTCCGGACATGAGGTAAAGGCGTTTACGCACATGATGGCGCCTATCGCCGTCACGGATACGATCTTCGCCGTCTGCCGCGGAGTTCTCTTCTTCCCGTTCGTGAAGCCGTTCTGCAGGCTTGTCGAGCGCATCGTGCCGCAGCCCGCGGACGAGAAGCCGCATCTCTCGGCGCTGCATTTCGGCGTCCGCCTGTCGCCAGTCATCGCGTGCGACCAGGCGCTCATGGAGGTGGACTTCATGAAGCGCTCAGATCTCGAGCTGCTGGACTGCTGCCGCAAGGTTATCTCGGGTGAGACCGAGGAGGATGACGGACCCGAGAAGCACATCGCCCATCGCGAGGACATTCTCGACAACGTCCAGAAGGAGGTCACCGAGTTCCTCGGCTCGATAATGTCCAAGCGCCTGCCGCGCGACGTCGCTGAGCGTGCGCAGCGGCTTCTGAGGCTTACGGACGAACTGGAGTCGGTGTCCGACGAGTGCGCGACCGTCGTCAAGGTCGTTAAGCGCCTGAGAAAGCAGGGGCAGAGGATGTCCGAGCAGTCCGTCGCGCTTCTCCTCGACGTGCACGACAGGGTCGCCGGCTTTGCCGCGGACATCACGCCGCTCATCCGCTCGCCGCGCTGCACCTTCGACCTGGAGTCGCTCCAGAAGCGCTCGTCCGAGCTGCACTCCTTCATCCGCGAGTGCCGGCGCATCCAGCTCGGCCGCGTCGGGCCGGAGGACCCGGGCTCGTCCGTGCGCGTTCTCGGAGAGCTCGACATAATCAACGCCTACGAGCGCATCCGCGCCTACTACTTGAACTGCGCGGAAACGCTCGCCGGCGGAAAGCGCTGATTCACTATTTCGGGCGATTTTGCGTGACGCCCTCTTTTGGTAAAATTCTCCTGGATGTAAAAACCAGGGGGAATTACCATGAAGGCATCGCAGAAACGGTTCTCTAGACTCGCAGTTGCAGCGTCAGTCGCTGCGCTTTCGCTTTCAGCCGCGGCAGACACGCGGTTCTGGGCGGACGCGAACGGCGACACGGCGTCGTTCAATGCCGTTGATTCATGGGATCCTGCGCCGTCGGCGATGTCCGATGTCGCGTCCGATACTCTCGTCCTGAACAAGGGCGTGGACAAGATCGCCACCGTCGGCAACGGAGACAACGTGTCCGTCGGGACGCTGTATGTCGGCTGGGGCACGCTCGACGGAACCAGCATGGGCGCGGCGAACGACAAGGGCGGACGCCTCGACGTCACGGGCGGACTGCTGTCCGTCACGGACTACTTCAGGCTCGGCGGTGGATATTCCGACAACAGCAACAATGTCGTGAACGTTACCGGCGGCAGGGTCATCGCGTCGAAGCTGCGCACGAGCGACTGCTCGAACAGCGGCGGAAGGAAGAGCGAGACGATCAACGTGTCGGGGACGGGCGTCTTCGAGATTGCGGCCGACGAGGCGCTGCTCGCCACCTACAGCGGAGGCGAGACGTTCGTCAACGTCACGGCGGGCGGAACGTTTACCGGCGACCAGCACCTGGACATCGGCCGTTCCGGAAAGGCGACGTTCACGCTTGACGGCGGCACGGTTTTCCTCACGGACAACAATAAAAGCGTGAACGTCGGCCGCCACTGGCACGGAGGCGGCAGCGGCAACGGAAAGCTCGAGATCAAGAGCGGATCATGGACTTCTGGCAATGTGAACGTCGGCCAGGGCGAAGGCGGCTCCACCACGGGTGAGCTCGTGATATCCGGCGGAACGGTCGATATGCGCTGCGTCAGGGTCGGCGTCAACAGCGGCACCGGAACGTTCAGGCTTTCCAACGTCACGGTCAACACGACGAGCGACTCCGGCATTGGCATCAACTCGAATTCCAAGGGCACGATGATAATAGATTCCGGCAAGTTCGCTTCCGCCGGAAACCAGTTCCGCGTTGGCGAGAAGGGCGTCGGCGTTCTCACCATGAACGGCGGCGAGCTAACGGCAAACTACGCGCTAGAGCTGAACGGGAGTTCCGAAAGCGTCGCCGAGGGCACGACGCTCAATCTCAACGGCGGCAGGATCACCGTCGGTCAAGTCAACACGAAAGCGACGCAGACAACGGCGACGATCAACTGGAACGGCGGCGTCTTCACAAGCAACGGGATGTCCGATGGTTTCGGAGGATTCTTCCCCGCAAGCGACAACATCAAAATCAACGTGCTTTCAGGCGGCGCCGTATACGAGACAAGGGAAGACAGGGGCAATAAGAGCGAGAAGATCGACCAGCCGATGTCCGGCGTCGGAGCGTTCACGAAGCGCGGACCCGGCACGCTGTCGCTCAACGGTGCGCTCGATCTGAAGGGCGGCTTCAAGGTCGAAGGCGGTACGCTTAACGTCGCCTCCCTGGACTGCACCACCTTCAAGGAGATTTCGGTGGCGGAGAACTGCACGCTCGACCTCGGCGGCGCGTCGGTGAAAGTCGAGAGGTATGTGGTCAACGGAAGCGAGAGGAGCTCCGGAACATATGTTGCGCACAACGGAACTGTCCATGTCATGTCCGCGGAGGAGCTGACTCCCGTGTCGGCGAGGTGGACTAACGCGGCAGGCGACGGCGATGTCGCGAATCCTGACAACTGGGTGTCGTTGAACGCCGCAGGAGAGGAGATTCCCGTCGCGCCGACGTCTGCCACGCCGATAACAGTTGTCTATGTCCCTGGCGGAATGACGTTTGACGGATTCTCCGACGTCACGTGGATCGTCGAGAACGATACCTGCGCCGAGGGATATCGCCGCCCTGAAGTGTTGCAGACGGCTGTCGCGTGGTATGATCCGTCGGAGTATGGCAAGTACAGCATTGCCGGGGACGCAGTTGTCGCGCTTTACAACAAGGGCACGGCGGGGTCCGCGCTCGACCTGCAGCTCCGCGACGCGAACAAGGGCGGCCCTGCGCGTGTGGAGAACGCCTTCAACGGCACGCCTGCGCTTCACTTCGACAACGACTCCGGTTTCGTGTCGACGGGGATTTTTCCGGGCGATCTCCGTGCCGGAAGTCCGCGTACGCTCTTCGCCGTAGTGCATGGCGGGAGCGTGGGATTCCTGTCGATGGCGCAGGCCGGATCCAGCGAAGAGGGACGCAGTTTGCTGCTGGCCGGCGGCGGATTCGGCGAGGCCTACCAGATCGGATATCTTGGCAATGACGCCCAGTGGGCAAAGGGGCTTGCTAATTTCAGCTATTCAAGCAGCAAGCCGTTTGTGTTCTCGGGTCGGACCGCATCCGGACAGTCTGGGACAAACGTGGTGACGTCGTGCGCTATGGATGCAGACGGGCAGGCGAATGGTGAGACAAAGGAGTTCTACATGCCTTCCGGCGAAGCTGCGCTGAACTACAAGTCGTACTACGGTACATTCGACGTCGGATTCTTCAATGCCGACACGTCGGGCTATCAGGGCGAGGCGCTCATCTTCACCAACGCGCTCGACGATGCGGAGATGGACGCGGTGAACGGTTATCTCAGGGGGAAGTGGCTCAACACCGTGGCGGTGATGCCGGAATTCGAGAAGATTGTAGTGGACGCCGAAATCGATCTCGGCGGGACGACACGCACGTTCGACTCGGTCTCCGGCAGTGGTTCGTTCGTCGACGGAACGGTGGTGCTGACCGGCGATCTCGTCGTGACGGTGAATCCCGACGAGACCGTGGTCGTTCCGACCTTCGACAAGCTTGTGCTCGGTCCGGCGGCGCGTCTCGTCGTCATGGGAGCGAAGAACCTGCCCATCCGCAGGACGATCAACATCCTTCCGTTCAACTCGCTTGAGGGAGAGTTCGCGTCCGTCGTCGGGGAGAAGGGCGTCCTTGTGAAGTGCCGCTATCTTGAAGACCACGTCTGCTCCAGCCGCGATGCTGGAATGCGCATCAGCCTGCGCTGAGGAATAAATCGAAAGGAACAAGCCATGAACCAGTTGACGAAAGTATTTACGGCAGCCTGCATCGCCGCGCTTGCAGCGGCGCCGGCGTTCGCGCGCGTGGAGCGGTTCCGTCCGGCGGATGGAACGGGCATTGAGGGCTCCGGAGGGAAGAAGCTTGCCGCGGACCTGACGATTCCAGACGGTGCGACGGAGAACATTCCGGTAGTCATCGTGTGCCACGGGTTCCGGTCCAGCAAGGGCGGCATACCTGGCCCTGAGCTGACGAGCCAGCTCATCCCGCATGGAATCGCGACGATGTGCTTCGACTTCAACGCGCACGGAGACAGCGAGGGCGAGTTCATCGACATGACTGTTCCGAACGAGATCGAGGACGCGATAAAGATCTACGAGTACATACGCGCCCGCCCCGAGTTCGGCAAGATCGCGATCGCGGGACATTCCCAGGGCGGGGTCGTAGCGGCGATGGTGGCCGGGCAGCTGGGGGCCAAGAAGATCTCAGGGCTCGCGCTTTGGGCGGCGGCGGCCGTGCTGAAGGACGACGCGATAAGCGGACACTGCGTAATCTACCACTGCGACGCGTCGAATCCGCCGGCGGAAGGAATCGACCTCGGCGACGGCAGGCGTCTCGGACGCGAGTTCATCCTGACGGCGCAGAAGCTTCCGATCTACGAGACGGCCGCGAAGTACAAGGGCGGAGCGTGTGTGATCAACGGAGGTGCTGATTTCATAGTCCCGGTCAAGTACGGCAGGCGTTTCCACGGCGTGCTCGCCGGCAGCAGCTTCCATCTGCTTCCCGAGGAGGACCACAACTTCGGACACAACTACAAGTCCTCCATCGCCATCGGCGCCGAGTATTTCATCCGCCTGCTCGCGCCCGGCAAGTAGCCCTGCCAACCGCGATAGCCTGCAGGTAGTTGCAGGGACTGTCCCCGGTAGATCCTGATTTTCGTCATACCGGCGGCGACATTCGGCATAGGGATGCTCAGGGCGAGGTTGATGGCCGCGAACTGGAATCGGCCGGAGATACAGAAGACCGTGCTCTCCGAGGGCGAATACACCGACGGGCACATCGTGTTTTCGGCACCGGAAGGGGTCGAGGTTTCTCACGACGACTCAATGGGCCTGTATTCCCCCTTGTCTGTCGAAAAGGAGGGAGTGTTCGGCGGAATCGTAGCCGCGGACATGTTCACCACGAAGGACGAGGCAACCTTCAACGCAATCCGTGAGGATGTAAGGGAGAGCTCTCTCTCGTTCGCGAAGGAGTCGTCCGTAAAAACCTCCTTCAAGTCGCTTCCCGAGGGCCAGTATGGCATGCGCGCCTGCATCCGCACGAAGTCTGTCCGCCTCGTAGACGACGGAATAGACGTCCGCTGGCGTTTCGCGGTGATCTACGCGCCGCAGTACGCCAAAGTTGTGATACTCTCGTTCTACGACAAGGGCGACGGCAAATACTTCAACGAACTTGTTGCCTCGGTCCGCTTCGCCTCCTCTGGGCGTGCGAATAGGTAAAACGGCTCGGTCGCTAAGCAAGAATGACGTAAATTCCTAGATTTTGCGCTTGATTGCTTTTGGGCGGCTGTGGTATAATTAAGGCGTAAAGTTGAGCGGCATGCATCGCTCGACGGTTCTAATGTAGCCGGATCCATCGATCCGGTTGCGGGGGGCAATGGCTTTATGAAAGGAGCAAGAGGCATGAAAAAACTGGCGTTGGTGTTGCTTGTGTCATTCACGGCTATCGCGGCGACGGCCGATACGTGGATGGACGACAGGGGGTTCACCTGGTCGTATTCAATTTCGGGCAACGAAGCCACAATTACAGGCATATCTCCGAAAGAAGGCGAAATGCCGCCAATCCCCTCGGAACTGGGAGGGGTGCCGGTAACGAGCATTGGGGATTATGCGTTTGATTGCTGCCGAGGATTAACGGGCACAATTACCATTCCTAATTGCGTTACAAATATTGGTTGTGCGGCATTCAGAAATTGTATCGGTTTGACTGGTAGTCTTGTAATCCCAGGTAGTGTAAAGAGAATAGGAGGAGGAGTGAGTGATCGCGATGAAAATGGCAGATGGCTAAATGGAGGCAAGTGTTCCATTGGAGCCTTCAGTGGATGCAGTGGGTTTAACGGAACGTTGACACTTGAATATGGGGTTCAAGAAATTTGTGAGGGCGCATTTAAGGGTTGCAGTGGATTTATTGGGGCTTTAACTATACCAGATAGTGTAGTAAGGATACTCGGGGATTCAGATGCGTATGGAGGTGTAATTGGTGCGTTTACGGGGTGTAGCGGTTTTACCGGACAGTTGACATTAGGGGCGGGAGTTGTGGACATTGGGCGTTGTGCTTTTAGTGGCTGCAGCGGCTTCACTGGAACTTTGATTATTCCTGATGGGGTGATGAACATATCAGGTGCTTTCGGTGATTGTACGGGAATTATTGCAGTGTACTTACCTGCAACGGTTGAATCAGTTAATGGGGCGTTTGGAGGGTGTGTATCCTTAGCAACTATAAGCATTGCGGATGGTTCGAAAGTGGTTGGCGGGTTTAGCGGTTGTACGGGGTTGACGGATGTTGATATCCCGGACAGCGTAACTAATATTGCACTTTATGCTTTTAGGAATTGTACTCAGCTGGCGAATCTGAATTTGCCAGCTAGTCTTAAGGTCATATCTGAGGGGGCGTTCCAAGGATGCCGTAAGTTGGGAAAAATTGAGTGGCCAGTGGGGGTAACAGTTGGAGCCTATGCGTTCGCTGATTGTTCGAGTTGGCAGGGTGTGTTTACTGTGCCAGAAGGTGTGACGCATATTGCCGACGGATTGTTTTCTGGTTGTAGCGGGTTGCAGCAGATCAATTTGCCTAACAGCGTAATCTCAATTGGGAGTCGCACTTTTAGCGGATGTAGCTCGCTTACAGAAATGATCCTTCCAGAAGGATTGACAGGTATTAGCGCTGGATTGTTCAATGAGTGCACGCATTTATCCAAAGTAGTGATACCACAATCCGTGAAAACCATAGGAAATCAGGCTTTTTACTATGTTCAGGGGCTAGAAGAGCTGATAATACCTGAAGGCGTCACGTCGATTGACAATAATGCATTTGGTTTTGATGGAGCAGGAGGTAGTTTTGTGCCATTTAAAACTTGTACACTTTATTTGCCGTCAACGCTTGTAGACTGCTCTCCTTCAATGTTAGTAGCGATGAGTGGCAGTAACAGCCGAATTCGGCAAATTATTTTTAGCGGGAATCTGCCTGTTAATTATGAGGCGTGGAGGGGTATAAACAATGTAAATGTCTCTTTCTCCCGCGCTTCGGGTAGTCGCGGGCTTGTGACGTGGCCCGTAACTCAGTTCATGGGTTATACGCAGGAGAATGCGCCGGAGGTGACGATTGTCTCGTCGAAGATACGTGAGAATGATCCCGAAGTGCTGGATGTCGTCTACAAGGTGACGAGCACGAAGCCGACGGTGAAGGTGAGGGCACTGGCGTTCGAGGACGGCGTGCGCAGTTTTGCGAACGTGGTGCGCCCCCAGGATTTTATCGCCGATCTAAACGGCAACGAGACGAGCGGAAATGTGGGCGATGCGGTGACGGCGAACGAGGAGCATACGCTTTCCTGGAAGGTGTCGAGCGACTGGGCGACGAGGCTTGCCAAGGTGTCTTTCGAAGTGCTTGCCACCGAGGATGATATCCTGCCGCTTGAGCTGATGACGATTCCCGGCACGGCGTCCCATCCAGAGACGTGGCAGGTTTCGTGGAACTACATCACGGCCGACAAGTCGTTCGAGGCGCTTCTGTGGCTCTATGCCGACAAGGATCTTGGCCTTACGCTCCAGAACGGTGTCCTCAAGAATGGCGACACGAGCCTGTGCTCTGGAGCGAGTGTGAGCGCATACGATGCTCTGGTGTACATCTACGGCAAGATGGGATTCCAGCTTTTGGACGGCGACGCGCTTTCCTACGTGAAGGAGGCGACACGGTTCAATTTGCCGGACAAGTCGGGCAGACAGTATGCATATCGAGTGGTGGCGGACGAGTGAGCGGGAGGGTATTACATGAACCCGATCCGACAATTAATAGCCGTTTTTGCGGTAGCAGCCTGCGCGGCGCCTCCCTTGTTTGCAGAGCCGGCGCAGGTGTACGTTACCGTCTGCACGGAGGGCGCGGGCGCGGACGAAACGCTCTCGCGCACCGCAGTCGACACGGCCAAG
>JAEEOY010000273.1 GCA_016284515.1 Kiritimatiellia bacterium
TGTCTTTCGTCGTCCGTCCTTCGGCCCCTACCAACTCCTCCACTCCCAACTCGACAACTCCCTTCTGCGGCGCATCTTCCGTGTTCGTAACCTTGACGGCGAAGAGGAAGTCGTCTCCTTCGCGTGCAAAGCGCGGCGGATTCGGCTCGCACATCAGCGGCTTCACCGTAACAATTTCTTCGTTGCGCAGAACTCCGCTCCTCAGTTCGTTGTCGTGCGCGACCATCAATAGTTTCCAGCCCGTGAGCGCGTCGGGAACTGTAAATGTCAGCGAGACATTCCCCTCTGCGTCCGTCTCGAGGTCTGGGAAGAAGAACGCCGTCTCCTTCAGATTCTTGCGCGGTGCGACTTCGGGACCTTCGGAGTCACCAGACGCCTTCCCGCCCTTAGCCTTCATCATCCTCATCATACTTGCCGCAGCCGGAGCTTCGGCAGGTGCGCACATATCTTCGCACGCCTCCTCTTCCACCATCGCGCATTGCATTACCGCGCCGTTGAATCCGCCGCGGCCAGCCATCTTCAGCATACCCGTGTTTCTTCCGTATCGCGAAGGGACGATCTTCCACGACGGCCAGGAGAAATCAGCCGGCAGGTAGTTGACCGGGAAGCGTCCGTCAAGGCGATGCAGATCTTTGGTCGTATTCTGCAAGGTTGAACTCATCAGATACCGCTCGTACGGCGTGAAGTGGTCGGAGAAGCCGGTCGAGACATTGTGCCACTTGTATGCATCAAGCGAGCGGTCGTACATAAATGCGAGGACTTCCGAAGGCCCTGACACCTTGAACTTCCACGTCTCCTCCCTGCCTGGATTGAGCTTGCTCGTGAGATGCTCCGCCTTGATGTCGAGGTATTTGCTGTCCCACGGAATGTTGAACGTCGCGCCGTCCGTGTAGAGCCGGTTCTCACGAACGAACGTCGTCTCGATCCTGATCTCGCCGCGATGCTCGTCCTTGACGGGAAGCTCGTAGTACCACGAGGGCGATTTGCGCAATTCGTCGAGGATGACCTTGCGGTTGTTCGTTATGCGGACGCGGACAACGCCTGTTTCGTAACCCGTGCCCCAGTATGCGCGCAATGTTTCGCCGACCTTGACCGTCGTCTTCTCCGCGCTGAAGAACGTCGGCACCGCAAGCGCAAGATTACCGGCCTTCGGATCGAACACGCAGACGTGTGTGATGTCTTTTACGGTCTTGCCGTTAGGATCCTTCGTCTCGAACACGAGGCGATACGCGCCAACTGGGAGAGGCATTTCACCCTGCCATTTCCCGTCGCCATCCTGACTGGGGGAAGCGTATCCCCCGAGCGAAGCGAGCGCCGAAGGCGGCTCAATGCGGGGTGCGTCCCGCCGCTTCAAAACAACCGACGCCACCTCTTCGCCGACATCCCATGTCCTCCAATCCCACGGACCCTTCTCGTTCCTGCCGTATCCATATCGTCCGCTGCCCGCCGGCTTCCTCACCGGACGCTCAGGCGCGACTAGGCGGAACGCCTTGAGCGTTCCCTCGACCGGGAGCTTCGCGCCCGCGAGCGAACTAACCGTCACCCGTACCGGCACGCCCTTCTCAGGCGTATGCCACGCGCCTTCCGCCCAGACGCTCGCGCGCCACTGGACGGTCCCGATCTCGAACGACTCCGCCGCGCTGCGCTCCTCGCCAGTATCGTCCGTGACATGCGCAGTCACGGTAAACTCGAACGAAGGATCGCCCGAAAGATCGGCAGTCGGCGAGGCGACAGGCGTGAACGTCACCTTGAAGACGCCGTTCTCGTCCGTCTCCGTCTCGCCATCTCCGACGAAGTTCTCTCCGTCGTCGTCATTGTCCACGCAGAACCAGCGCCACCAGCCGGGATAGCGCGTCTCGCGCTCGACGTTCCACTTCACCTTCGCGTGCTGGACGGGAAGTCCGGAATACGTGAGCGCCTTGCCAGTCACCGTCACGGGCTTGCCGAGCTCCGCCTTCTCAGGCGCCCCCTCGAACGAAGCCGTGAACTTCGGACGTTTGTACTCCTCGATGTTTACTGACTTGAACCCTTCTCCCTTTCGACCATCCTTGAGTAAATACCAGGCGCTGATTCGGTAAGATCCTGTCAAGCGGTCCGACGGCGCCGCAAACGTGTGCGTGAAGGAGCCCCACTTGTTGGGCCTGAGCTTCACCGAGGCGACTTCCTTTCCGTTCGGATCGTTCAGCAGCAGCCGCACGGTCACCTCCCGCTGCGTGCGGAAGTCGCGCGTGAACGGATCGGCATGGTAGGCGATTCCCTTGACCTTGATCTCCTGTCCCGGACGGTAAAGCGAACGATCCGTGAAAAGGTCGATGAACTCGACGGTCTTGTCGTCCTCGTAGATGTATCCAGACCCCTCGTTGCCGAGAGAGAGAACTTCCGCGCCGTCATGAATGACGCGCACATGTCGGCTCAGCGCGTTGGAGCCGGCCTTTCTGTCGACCTCGGCATTGAACTCGCCGTTCTTGTCGGTGACATACGTCTCGCGCAGCGCCTTGAATCGTCCGCCCTTCTCTGGATACCACCAGAGCTCCACCTTCGCGCCTTCGACCGGCTCGCCAGATTCCGCTTTGTAGACCGTTCCGCCGAATTTGCCGTTGCCGGTCTTCATCGCGAGCGCAAGCGTCGTCACCGTCACATACTGCGCGAGGAGAGGCTGCTTGTCCGCGCCGAACTTGTCGTTCGAGGCAGCGTAGAGGACATAGTGTCCGCATGGCAGGCCCTGCGGAACGGGGCAGGAGAATTTCTGCTCGGCATAGTCGGGCTTCAAATCGAGTTTCTGCGTCCACTCTTTTGCCGGAACGCGTTTCAGGTAATTGTCTTTGATCGCAGATCGTGCATCGCCGTTGTACGCCTCCTCGCCCATCGAGCAGTCCTTCACGAGATCGTCGAAGCTCACGCGCACAAGACGAAAATACACTTCGTCGAGATTCTTCGCCTTGACCTCTATCTGCGGCCATGGTGCGCACCAGTTGCGCTCGACTTCGACGTCGAGGCTCTTCGCCTTGATGTCGGCGACGATGTTGGCGCACATCTTCCCGCCAGGGGAATCTGGCCACTTCGCGGCATACGAGGCGGCGAGGTCGTGAGCCGCGATGAGGTAGCTGGCTTTAGATTGTGGCGGAGCTGGAAGCTCCACCTCCTTGGCGTCTCCACTAGGAGGTGCACCGTCTCGGTGCGCCGTCATCAGCAAATCCGCATTCTTTGCTGCGGCAATGGCAACGACTTCAGTTTTGCCGTCGTATTCCTTGAGGAATCCGTCTATAAACTCCTCGAACTCTGCATTCCGCGCCTTCTCCGGCTTTTCATCGAACGCCCTGATATATTCCGCGCGCTGAATCTCCGCCATCGTCCGCGCGTCGAGGTTTCCGTCCGCGCGGTGGAACTCGATAAGCTTGTCGTAGAGCGCAAGGCCCTTTTCGAGCGTTTTGTCGGGAATCGTGCCGCCGTAGAACTCAATCGCGTCGCGCACGGCGAAGTCGAAGAGTGTCGGACAGTACTGCGCGGGCCATGTGCCGCGGTTGAAGAGAGCCGACCAGTCGTCAAGCTTCATCTTCTTGAGTTCGTCGGAATGCGCGAACACCTTCTCGAACTGTGACTCCAGCGTCGCAGCGATTTTCTCGGGAGACCACGGCGGCATCTTGTCCTTCGCGGCTTCGTCGTCGAGTTTCGTCGGCGCGGCTCCTCCCCAGCGCCAGCGGTTGGAGTTCTCCTGGTATGTGTGGGCGAGGTGAAGCTGCAACACGGCCTGGAGCGGACCGGGCTTCGCGTCGACGGACGCGGCGAACGCGGGGAGCCATTCGTCGGGACGCGACTCGTCGTCGGTGAACTGCTTCATCGCGTCTTCGCGCACGAGGAACGCGCGCGCGGCGTCCGGCCAGCGCTCTGCCTTCGTCGCCTCGCGCTCGATCTCCTCGACAATGTTGGTGACGGTGCGCGGCAGATTCTTGATCTGCGCGCGCGACACCTCGTTCCATGCCTTTTCGAAGTCGTATCCGGCCATAAGTCCTCCGTTCAGCGCGGCAAAGGCGGCGACAGCCGCGATCGCACGCGCAACCACATTCCGTGACTTGCTGATGTTCATGGCGAAATTATACATAAAATCCTTTCGGCATACAATAGCGAGACGCCGGGGGCAAGACTACGCCCAGGATGTCTAGCCAAAAGTCATGCCTGAGAGCATATGCCGATCGCGCCTTGGCGGAGGACCTCTGTCGCGCCGTCGGGCGAGACGCGCACGACAGTGGACGGCACTCCGCCTGGGCTCACCCCGTCGTCGACGACTATGTCGGCAGAAAGCCCAACGTCCGCAAGCGCCGCCGGCGCGTCTGTCGCGGGGCGCTGTCCGGAAAGGTTCGCGCTCGTGACGCGGAGAAGGCCGCCGCACCTCGCGAGGAGGCGGCGCGTCCAGCCGTGGTCGGGAACGCGGAAGCCCTCCGCTCCAATGACCATCGTCAGCGCGCCTGGCCAGAACTTCACGAGCTCCTTCGCCCTGCCGGCGATCGGATACCCGAAGCGCTCGACTGCGTCGGCGTCCGAAGCGAGCAAAGCGATCGGCTTCTTCGCCTCGCGGCCCTTTATCGTGTAGAGACGCTCCACCGCGTCCGGAAACGACGGATGCGCGGCGAGTCCGTAGACCGTGTCCGTCGGAATCACCGCGACTCCGCCCGAGAGGAGCGCCTTCGCGCACTCCTCGAGCCCAGCCTCGTCGCACTTCACGATTCTCACTTCGTCCCCTCCAGAATGGACGCGGAGAGCTTCACGAGCTCGACGCACGGACGCTTCCTGTAGTATTCCGCGCTCCGCGCCTCGGCCGTTCCGCCGGACGTCGCGCCCGTTCCCGCGAGCAGTTCGCGGCAGACGATGGAGCCGCACTCCTCCTTGAATTTCGCGCATAACTCCTGCACACTGGGATAGACGGCGTTCTTGTCCGGACCGCCCCGCATCCCGAGTACGAGCGCCGCGCCTGTGACGGTCCCGCATACCTCCCGCATCCGCCCGACGCCTCCGCCGAGTCCGCACGCGACCTTCGCGGCGGTTTCGGCGTCCATGCCGAACTCGTCCGCAAACGCGCAGAACACCGCCTGCGAGCAGTTCATTCCGCTCCTGAAGAGCTCCTCCGCCTTCTCCGTCTTCGTCATTGCCGTCCCTCCCGTTTCACTTTACGCTGCCGTGGTCCTCGGACATGTTCTCGCCGAGGAGCGCGAGTTTCGCGTCGCTTGCCTCGTAGCCCTGTATCCATCCGTTCTCGAAGCCGAAGTCGGCCGCAGCCTCCACCACCGACTCGTACTCGTCCTTCGTCACGCTCCTGTCTAGCGGCGGCGTCTCGAGCGCCTTGTACGCCGGCGTGTACTGCGCCATCACCGAGACCGCCACCTCGTTCGAGACCTCCGTCGCGAGCCACGCGAGGTTCTCGATCGCCTCGTCCGCATGCCCCGGCAGCACAAGAATCCTGACTATCAACCCGCCCCGCCCGGCGTTCAACTTCTCCCAGGCCCACTTGACGGCGGCGCGCGACGCCGCGACGTATCCAGGGGCCTGCGAGAGGCGGACGGCCGTCTCGTCGCGCGAGTACCTCAGGTCGAAGAGCGCCCAGTCGCAGAGGTCGGAATACTCCTCGAGCGTCTCGACGCGCTCGTAGCCGGAGGAGTTCCAGACGAACGGAAGCCTTATGCCCTCCGCGAGAAGCGGAGCGACGGCCTCGCGTATGAACGGGAGGTACGGCGTCGGCGAGACGAGGTTCCAGTTCGCGCACCTGTCCTTGACCGCTAGCTCGCGGAATATCTCCGTAAGCTCCGCGATCGTCTTGTCCTTCCCGCCGCCCTTCCAGCTCCACGGAGAGTTCTGGCAGTAGAGGCACTTCATCGTGCAGCGCGAGAAGAAGACGCATCCGGAGCCTCCGCCCTCCACGAGCGGCGGCTCCTCGCCGAAGTGCGGACCCCACCGGAAGACGCGCGGCGCATCTGCCGCGCCGCACCATCCGCGCGCGCCGCCTCCGAATCGTTCGGCGGCGCACCGCCTCGGACATAGTTCACAACTTTTCACGCGGATATTATAGCAATTACCTCTCGCCCGCGAAAAGCCCCTTGAGGCTGTCGACCGTCATCGGCTTCAGCAGAAGCGCGTCGAAGCCCTGCTCCCTGTATACCGCGCGGGCCTCGACGTCCGCGGTTACCGAGCACACCCTGAGAGGCGCGAGGCGCGCGTCCTCGCGGATGCGCTTCACGAGCTCCGGCCCGTCCATGACGGGCATCCACATGTCGGATAGGACCCAGTCGAATTCCGCATCCTTCTTCAGCATCTCAAGCGCCGCCGCGCCGTCTACGGCAAGTTCGATTTCCCCGACGCCCAGCTTCCTGAGCATCGCCTTCAGCACCGCGCGGTTCACGGGCGAATCGTCCACCACAAGGACGCGCCTCGGGATCTCGCAGGCCACGTCCTCGGACTCCGAAACCTCCTTCTCCTCGGACGCGCTCCCGGCGGGCGCGGGCGAGACGGGGACCTCGGTGCGGACCATGAATCCCCTGCCTGGCGCCGTGTCCACGAAGATCTTCCCTTGCGCGATCTCCACAAGCCGCCTGCAGATCGCGAGGCCGAGTCCGCTGCCCTCCGTGCGGTTCTTGATGTCCGCCTGCACAAAAGGCTGCATGAGGCGCCTCGCCTTCTCTTCGGAAACGCCCCTTCCGTCGTCCGCCACGGTGGTCTTGAACACTCCGCCCTCGTAGACGACCGACACGCGGATCGTGCATGGCCCCGCGTACTTGACCGCGTTGCCGATGAAGTTGAAGAGCACCTGGCGGAAGCGGTGTGGGTCGACCATGAGCCGCGGGAGCTCTGGTATCTCGGTGACTATCGTCTGGTTCCTGTCCTTCGTCTGCGGCAGGAACATCATCACCGTCTCCCGCACGATCTCCCCGACGTCCACAGGCTCGAGGTTGAACTTGAGCTTCCCGAGGTCCATCTGCGAGAGGTCGAGGACGTCGTTGATCAGCTGCAGAAGCGTCTTGCCGCTGGACACGATCATCCTGATGTTCTGCTCGACCTCCTCGGGCGGGATGCCGCCGGACTGAAGAAGCTCCGAAAAGCCGATTATGGCGTTGAGCGGCGTGCGGATGTCGTGCGAGACGGCCGAGAAGAAGTAGCTCCGCGCCTTCTCCGCCTCGATCACGCGGTCGCGCTCGGCCTTGAGGCGCACCGCCGCCGAGCGGCGCTCGAGCGCCAGCGTCAGCACGTCAGCCGACATCTTGAGAGTCGCCCTGTCGTGGTCGGATATCCTCTTCTGGCGGTTGAGGTAGTGGAGCGCGATCCCTCCCCAGGGCTTTCCGTCGCACCGCACGACGACGACCTCGAGCGACTGCGCGGGGCAGTCGCAAGGGATGTCCGCCACGGACTGCCCCTTCGCGTCCGGCAGCTCGACCACGTGCTCCGCATCCTCTACGGACGGAATCTTCAGCTTGTAGAACGAGCACGACTCGCACCGCCCCGGGCACGCCTTCAGCTCGCCGTCCGGATGCAGCATCAGATGGTCTCCGTCGACGGAATGGACGGCTATGTAGTCGCACTCGGTCAGGTCCAGCAGACGGTGCATCATCATGTCGACCAGCCCCTGGATGTCGTCGCTGGAAAACGCGTACGCGAGTGCATCGGCGCGGAACTTGTGATGGTCCTGCATCATCTTGATCGTCTTCTCGGTCTGCTCCCTCGAGAACGCGATGGCGAGAAACTCCAGGGCCGTGCGTATGCCGCGCGCAACCTCGTCCAGGTTGTGCTCGTGCGGCTTCGTGTAGTCGACGACCATCTGCCACCACCCGCCCTCGCTCCTGAACTGCGCGATGACGGACGACGTCATCGGGCAGTACGGGGGAAGGTTCATATCAGGCAGCTTCTCGCCCTCGCGGACTATCACCGACTCGCTTCCCGCAAAGTATTCCGGCGAAAGTCGCTTCTCGAACTCGACAGACGCCTTCGCGCAGGCACGGCAACAATCCGGAGCGTCCGCGCCGAACCAGTCGCTCCTCGTGCCGTCCTCCGAGTAGAGCATCAGATGCTGCGCCCCGGTGATGCCGCAGACCTTCGCGCCGACGAAATCCCTGACCTCGTCGTAGTTCTGGTGCCTGAACAGGAACTCGACGATTTCGCCCTTGAGGTGCGCGATGCTAAGCGCGACGGAAAGATCATGGTACGTCGCGATCCTCTCCAGGGTCATCACTATGACAAGCGCC
The DNA here is from genome assembly GCA_016284515.1 of Kiritimatiellia bacterium. Taxonomy (GTDB): domain Bacteria; phylum Verrucomicrobiota; class Kiritimatiellia; order RFP12; family UBA1067; genus UBA1067. Next base: position 8,223 of record JAEEOY010000273.1, read on the forward strand.
GCGCGGCGCAGGAAGTCGCTCAGCGCCTTCGAAAGGCCCCTTGTGTCGTTGTAGCCAACGCAGAGGACGCCGACCAGCACCCCTTCCTTGCGCACCCCGAAGCAGTGCAGCACCTTAAGCTCCGCCAGGCACGGCGGCAGCGAATCCTCAAGGACGGAGTTCTCCCTTATCCACCCGAATTCGTTTTCGTGGAACGTGACCACGGAGCTGGTCTTGAGCCGGGCGTCGAAGACCCGACCGAGCTTGGAGTCAATCCCCCAGTCGCGCGTGTTCGTCCACCCGTCGCGTATCAGCAGATGCTCGGAACGCACGACTCCGCTGCCGTCCGGACGCACCTGCACGATGTAGCAGAGGTCGGCGTCCATGCGGTTGCGCACGATCTCCAGCATGCGCTTGGGATGCGTAGAGTCGACGTCCTTCTGGAGCTCGACTATCGCGCGCTCGAATTCGCGCTCGTTCTCCTCGTACTCGTTCTTCCCCTGCACGATGTCCTGGACCGCCATGTCGCGCTCGTGCAGCCGGTGGCAGGTGATGAGAATGTCCGCCGCCGCGTGGATGTTCCAGGCAATGCGGTCAGAGAACTCCCGGCACGGCGTCTTTAAGAAATCGAAGCCGACGAAGCCGATGACAACTCCTCCCTCGCCGACGATCGGAGCCGCGATCATGGACCTGACGCCCTGCAGCGAAGGCCATCCGCCCGGAACGGCCGAGAGCGCGGAGGCGTCCGCGGCCATGTAGTCGCGCCCGGAGGTGATGCAGTCGTTAAACTCCTTGAAAACCGCAAGGTCGCACGCCTGCTGCTCGCCGATCGCGGGGACTATCCCCTCCGCGCACCATTCGTGGGTGTTGGTGCACTTCGACGACTGCCCAGGCTCCCAGAACCTGTACGCGTAGCAGCGGTCCGCGCCTACGTTCCTGCCTATCGCCGCAAGGACGGGGCCGGTCGGGTCCTCGTTGGGAGCGGACTGGACCACGCCCTTGAACAGATCGCTGAAAAGCGCCCTGTCCTCGCGCATGGCCTCGACGGCCGAACTGTCGTTTCCTCGTTCCACATGCGGTATTATACCATATTTCACGACATATGTCCGCCGTTGACGGCGATTCAGAACAGGACTTTCACTATGACCTTGCGCAGACGCGTGCCGGGGTCGTCGGAATGGCACGGGGCATGAGCGACATACGGTTCGATGACTATGCACTCGCCGGGCCTCACCGCGCGCATCGGACACGGCGCCTCGAAGAACGCGATGTCCTTCTCGTCGTCGAACGGGCCCTTCAAGACGGCCTCCGGCAGGTCGGGGAGCCCGAAGAGCTCCTCGTCGGTGAGCGGAGCCTGCACGTCCGCGTACTTCTTGTGGAACTCCGGACGCTGCGTCACGCCGACGGCCTTGAGGTCGTTGTCGGAGATTATCGCGAAGACGCGCTCGCCGTCTATCGAATAGCGCCCCGGCGCAAGGCGCAGAAGATCGGTGCGCCTTAGGAACGCGAACGCCTTGGCGAACTTCTCGCCTAGCGCCGCGACGGACGCGTCGTCGTCGATCTCGAATATCTTTGCCGTGTTTATCATGTCTTTCCTCCCTTCGTTCTCTCTTCAAGACACGATAATTATACAACAAGCGCCTTCATCACGCAAGCGGCATTTTCAGACCGCAAGAGACGGGAAGAAACACTCGGAGTTCTCGTCGGTGATTCGCTCGAGTTCCGCGGCGGATATGCCGCGCAGCTCGGCTGTCTTGGCAAGCACGTCGCAAATGAGCGGACGGGCTGGACTTGCGGGACTAGAGGGACTTGCGCCCGTTTCGCCGGTCCCTTCTGTTCTATCCGTCTCGACTAAAAGCCTGTCCAGCGGAATCTTCTTCACGAGCTCGCGGTAGTTCACCGCGTGGTCGTTGAGGACGGCGGGGCCCACCGAGATGAATCCGCCGAGCTTCACGATGTCGGGGATGAGACCGTCGGAGCGCGAGAAGCCGTGGAATAAAAAAGGCGGCTTCTTCCCGTCGCCCTGTTCATACTTCATAATTCTTAATTCATAATTCACAATCGCCTTCACCACCTGTCCCCAGCATTTCGCGCCGTGCAGGACAACGGGGCGGCCGAGTTCGAAGGCGAGCGCAAGCTGCGCCTCGAATACCTCGCGCATAAGAGGCGGGATGTCGCGGCACTTAAGGCGGTCGAGTCCGATCTCGCCCACGCCTGCATGTGGATTGGCAAGGAGAACAGAGCGAAGGGAGGAGAGCCTCTGACGACTGTCCAGCGTCTCCCACGGATGGACGCCGAAGAAGTCGCGCCCGACGAGAAGCTCGCGAACCGAAGGGTCGCCGCAGGAGACGTGGCAGTGTGCGTCGGTCATCTACGCGCGGAGGATGCCGAGTTCGTAGGCGCGCGAGACGGCGCTCGTCGCATTCGGGCAGTTGAGCTTCGTCATGATGCCCTTGAGGTGGGTCTTGACGGACTCCGCTCCGATTCCGAGCGAGGCGGCAATCGCCTCGCGCTGCTTCCCGCTCGCGACCTCGCGCAGAACGTCGAGTTCGCGCGCCGTGAGCGTCGAGGGCGCGGCCTGGAACTCCTCGCAGACGAATCCCTGCTCGTCGGCAGCGATCGAGCGCAGCGCCGCCACAAGGCGATCCTGGTCTACGTTCTTGGGAAGATAGCCCTTCGCGCCTTCCTCGCGCGCACGATTCTCCTCCTCCTTGAGGGGCATGCCGGCCATAAGGAGAACGCGTATGTCGGGATGAATCTCCTTCAGCTTCGCGAGGACTCCGAAGCCGTCGATTCCAGGCATCCTGATGTCGCTCATCACGACGTCCGGCTTGGAAATCTTTCCGATCGCTATCGCCTCCTCGCCTGTCGCCGCGAGTGCGCTTACGGTAAAGTCGCGCTCGCTCTCGAGCATCGCCGCGAGGCCCTCCCTGACCATGGGATGGTCGTCGACTATCATCAGAGAAATCATCGTGTCAGTCCTGGAGCTTTTCGTAGCGGTCTCCGTTGAAGGAGACGTCCTTGCCTTCGCAGAGCCAGCGCGTTAGATTCTCGAGGTCGCTGCGCCCGACGAGAATCGCCCAGCTCTCCGCCTCGCGGCGTGCGGGCACCGCAAGTTTTTCGACATGGCCGTCTGCAAAGGCTACATGCGCGCAGAGTCCGCGCTTGCCGTTCGCATGGTTGCAGCCGACAGCCTCGTTGTGCTTGTACTGGAGCGTGCAGTCGTTGGCTATACCGGACCCGGAGTCTGTGTTGACCTGTACCTTGTCGTTCTGAACGAACTGAAGCTCGGCGAACATGAGAGTACGGTCGGCGCGGCCAAGGTGTCCGTACTCAATGCCCGGCCAGTGCAGCTTTGCCCGCGAGCCGATCGAATCGTCGTAACCGAAGCGCTCGTTCATGACATAAGACCACAGGGGATTTTTGTTCTTCATGAGCTTCCGGTGCGACGGGCACACGAAAAGATCCGTGTTGCCCGAGATCGCGCTCCATATGGCGCTGTTCGTCAGCGCATACATGCGGGTCTCGACATCGTCGCAGTACGCGGACGTGAACCAGCTGCCGCTGGAGGCATGGGAGCTGGACTTGCCGCCGGGATAGGCGCCCTTCGAGTTCCAGCTAAGCCACGCCTTCGCCTCGTGGTAGGTAGAGTTGTTCCCGCCCGTGCCGCCGTTGAGGTTGATGTCACGAATCTCCACGCCTCCGGCGAGCGGATACACCCCGCCGGACGTGGCGCACGCGTTGCAGGCCGTCGCCAGGTTGCGCATGTTCGTGAGGCACCTGGCCGCGCGCGCGGACTCCGTTCCGCCGCCGATCGTCGCGATGAGCACGCCCATGAGGATGGCGAGGATGCCGATTACTACGAGAAGTTCTACGAGGGTAAATCCCTTTTTCATAATGTACCTCAGTCAAGTGGTTTGTAGAAAAGAACGCGAGTGCGGTGCGGATATCCACCAGTCGACTTGCTCGAAGTCGCGGGATCGCGCCAGACGAGCGCGACGGCCCTCGCGCCGAGTTGCGGTGGGAGCTGATCGGCCATGCCGCCGCCGAGTAGCAGCGGCTCCGCGCGGACGAAGATGAGGAAGAGCTGCTGCTTCGCGTCGAAGCAGTCGCGCCAGAATCCGTAGAGGAACTTGCGGTCTGCATCCCACATCTCGTCGGTGTTGCCGGTCGTCTTGACGCCGAGGAACTCGCCTTCGCCGTCGTTGTACCAGCCAAGGTCGTTCCAGACGCTCTTCCATCCGGCGTTGCCGGAGGCGCGCACGCGGTCCATGAACTTGCCGGCGACCTTCTCGAGGTCTTCCCAGGCGATGGCCCCGCCAGTCGAGTACTCGTTCCAGGCGTACTTCTGGTTGAAGCTTTTCACGTCCATTGCCGCATAGTCCGTGGTGCCGTCCATCGCGTTCGTCGACGCGCGGCGCCAGTCGACGGGCGTATTGGCGAACGCGGCCATGAGGACGTTGGTGGAATTCGAGTACGGGTTCACCTTCATGCCCGTGCCTTCGCTCGTGAACGGGAAGTCCTCGAACGCCTGCTCGTCCATGTCGATCGGATCGTACGTGCGCCACATCATGTCGTAGTTGAGTGTCCGCGCGACGGAATCAGCGTACTGGTCGTTGTTGAAGCTTCCGTTCGGCACCGCGCAGTTGCCGGCGATCTGGCTGTTGCCGTAGTTGCGCAGGTCTGTGAACCTCGGGAGGAACGCGAGCTCGTAGATCGACTGGAGATAGCCGGCGTCGCTCGTCGCCATGAAGATGTCTCCATCGCGTCCGTCGGCGCTGGTCCCGTTCTTCTGGAGCCACGTCTCCTCGCTTACCTCGCCGCCCGCCTCGGAGAACCAGTTCTCCGGCGCGTGGTTGAAGCGCGGGTCGCCGGCCATGAGGGCCTTCGGGGAGAGGTCGATCTGCTGCCCTTCGCCCTCAAGTGCGCTCATGCCCTTGATGCCGAAGTCAAAGCTCACGCCCGTGGAGAAGCGAAGCACGGGATATGGCTGCCCGTCGATCTTCTGGGAGCCGGTCTGCGAGAACACCCTCGCAAGTGGATCGTTAATCTGATTCTGGATTGAGTCATCGGCTATGCTCGCGGGGGCCATGTCGACGATCTTGCCGTCGCTGTCCTTTATGCGAAGCCAAACGGCGACGTTGAGGAACACCTTCTTGCTCCAGTTCGCGTTTCCGGTGAGGTTCTGGGCGAGCCTGGCGTCGGAGAAGTCCTCGTCGGGAGCTCCGGCGCTCCGCGAGCCGCGTCCGCCGAGAGCTGGGAGCACGGTGTGCGCCTTGACGACACTTGCGCCGTTGCCGCCCGGATCCTCCTGAACCGTCTGGAAGTCAGGCTTCCACTCGCTGAAGCCGCCGTTGGGGTTCTTCTGGCGGGTCTGCTTCCACCTGAAGGTGACGGAAAGAAGCTCGTTGCCGTCCTGCGCGAAGCGTCCGGCGACCTCCTGTCCGTCGTTGAGCGGGAGGGCTCCGCTCCAGACCGCGTCCCTTTCCTGCGTGATCGTCTTGTTGAAGCTGGGCCTGCCGCCTTCGAGCTTGACGTTCATGACGCCCGTGCCGGTGTTGAGGTCGGAGTTAGGCAGCATCGGCCTGTCGAGGTGGAGGACGTCGCCCTGGTTTTCCGTGCGGAGCGGAATCTCGGCGTCGGACGTGAGGAAGAGCGACATCTTTCCGTCAAGGGTGAAGGACTTGTCGCCCTCGTCCTCGTGGAGGAACGGGAACGCGACAAGGGTCTTGAGCTTCGAGCCGAGGAAGAACTTCCTGAACTCGCCGACCTTGATCTTCCACTTGAGCTGCTGCTCGACTTCGCGCTCCGTCGCCTGTCCGCCCTCGTCCAGCGCGCCGCCGTTGGGACCGGTCATCTGTCCCTCGGACTTCTCGACGGCGAGGGAGGCCTGCTGGGCGATCTCGGGCTTGATGCCGCAGATCATCGGGACGCGCTCCGCCGTGGGGATGGCGAGGGAGATCGGCACACGGTCGGCGTCGAGGTAGTCGGCGAGCACCGCGCAGCCGAGTCCGCTAAGCCTCCTGAACCAGAGGTCCTTCGTCTCCGCGCTCTGGGAGTTGAGGCCTGTCGAGAGCGCAGCTCCGGAAAGCTTGATGGGATTGCTCTTCTTGAGCGACGTCATCTGGAAAGGCTGGTACTTCTCGTTCGAGAGGTCGTATGTCGTCGTCTCCTTGCCGTCGGCCCCGGTCTTCTTGACCTTGGGGAACCAGCCGTCCGTGACAAACGTCATGGCGGCGTAGGTCTCGAGCTCCTTCTGCGAGTTGCCGGGATAGAAGCTCCCGCTCGCGTTTTTGATGTACTCTCCGAAGGGACTCTTAAGGTCGCCTACGGAGCCCTTGTCCGCTAGGGCGAGGTTGAAGTCGGCGAGCGAGACGAGGGGAATCTTCGAAGCGCTCTCGAAGTCGATTTCAAGGGTGTCCTTGTCGATGGTGCGGAACTTTTCCATGAAATCGTCCCACTGGTCCGCTCCAGTGGGTGCCTGTCTGTGGTTGACGTCCTCGAAGAGGTGGGCGATCGTGACGCGGCGGTTGGCGGCCGAGGAGCGCGGATAGTCCGCGACAAGCCTGTTCACGTCGAAGTAGTCGGAGACATCAATCGCGCAGTACGCGTAGCGCCCGACGTCATACGGGATGTTCTGCCACACGGCGGTAGGCGTCTTCCTTGACCAGTAGCGCGCCTCGTTGACGAGCGGCGGCGGGATGTAGGCGAGCCCCTCGAGCGTGAGGGTTGGTGCAGTGAGCACGACGGACTGCTCTCCGCCGCCCTTGAAGAACACGCGGTCGTTCCACGTGTTCTGCTGTGTGCCTCCTACGCCCGGGTGGACTCCGTCGGCAATCGCCCGGTCGATCTGGTCTATCGCCTCCGAAAGCGCTGCCTTGGCGAGCTGACGGGATGCGACGACGCGCCTCAGATAGCTCGATGGCAGACGCGCCCGGCGCATGAAGGCCGAGAACGCGACGGCTGAGACGACCAGAAACGACAGGACGCCCAGGACGATGAGCAGTGCGGAACCTTTTCGCTTCATTTGCGTTCCTCCGCGGACAGTCTGTAGAGATTGGGTATGAAATAGCAAGTGGAGAGGTTGAGGTTGTCAGGCCTCGTGATCGCACCCTCCTTTATGCGGATGCGGTACGGCGTACCCCAGGGGTCCCGCATCTTGCCGCCGGCTGCCAACTGCGCCATCAGCAGCCCAGGAATCTGCCCGGAGCGCGCCGCCTCGCCCTGTCCGAGCAGAAACTTGAGCGAAGAGGAGTCCGCCTCCTGGTCGTTCATCTCCTCGAGCTCGCTCTTCCCTCCGCGGTCGTAGTTCTCCCACGCGAGAATCGCCTGGGAGATGACCTTCACGTCGCTCCTGGCCTTCTCGATCCTCGCGCGTTCGCGCGTCTTGCCGACGGAAGTTCCGACAGCCGTCATGAAGATCGCGATCATCGCGATCACGACCATCAGCTCGATGAGCGTAAATCCTCTTTTATTCGAAGTCATCGGGGTTGCTCCAAATGTCGTCGTAGTCGTTGAGAACGCGGTTTGGTCCGCAGCTCTTCACGTTGACTATCCAGTTCCTGCCGGACTGCGCGTCGCCCTGCTTGACGTTGACCGGACCGAACGACCTGCTCGCGTCCGGCTCGTCCTTTCTAAGCTCGCTTTCGCCCTTGAGTATCTGCACCTTCTCGCGCTCGGAGACGTCCGCGTTGTCGGAAGCGTCTATCGCACGCTGCCTGAGCTGCGCCCTCGACCCGCCGGAGCCCTCCTTCCAGATAGAGACGGTGCGGTGGAGCTCCTTGTTCCACACGTAGAGACTGTCGGCCTCGTCGCGGACGGCCGCCATGTTGTCGCGCACCTCGTCCATGTCCAGAAGCCCGGCGACGCCTGTGCGCCACGCGATCGACGACTGGTTGAATATCATTGTCAGCACCGTGACGAGCATTCCGAGGAGAAGGGACGCCACAAGTAGCTCAAGTACCGTAAAGCCGCGTTTCATTCGTCCATAACCCCCTGAAATCTTGCCTCTGTGTAGTAAAGCGGCGCGGAGAAGAGGAGATTCTCCTTGTCGACCGCCCTGAATGCGATCCTGACCACCGCGCTGTCCTCGTCATGGATGATGACGAGCGCGGCCTTGAGGTCTCCCGCCTTCGAGCGCGTCACCGGCCAGGAGGACGGGAAGCCGCCGAGGCTAAGCGCGCCGATTGTCCTGGAGTAGGCGGACTGCGCAAGGCTTTCCGGATTGGAGACGACCCTGCCCGTCGTCCTGTTCTGCAGATAGTGCCCCCACCCCTCCGCACCGGGAGAGTCGGGTATCTGCTTGAATGCGGACCATTTGACGTTCGTCGCTGTGAGCGCCGTGACGAGCGGCCCCATCACCGCGTCTGCATACGCAGCCGACGCGACGTCCTCGCGGCTCTGGCGCTCCTCCCGGTAGCCGAAGGCGTAGAGCGAGATGATGCCGAGGATGCCCACCGCCATCACCATGATGGCGAGGTTGACCTCTATAAGCGTAAATGCCCTTTTCATCAGTGTATGCCCTCCGTTGGCTTGTCTGACGATGCCACGACCTGCGGCTCGAGCGTACCGGACTCTCCCGGTCTCAGACTGTAGACCTGAATCGTCGAGTTGCCCGTTGCGCCGCCGGCAGAGCCGGATCCGGAGTTGAGGCTCACGTCAAACCAGATCATGGTCGTCTGAGGACGCCCGCCCGCCTGCTTGGGATAGGAGCTGCCGAATATGTAATTGTGCGGAAGCTGTATCTCCTCGAACTCGAGCCCGTAGGCGTCGCCCGCCTGCCATCCGCCGGACGTCCCTGCGTCCTGCAGCACGTACGCGTAGCACGGAATCTCCCTCACCTGCATCGACGACAGCAGCGTGTCCTTGTTCTGCGTGCTCACGTTCACCGTGGTCTGGCTGACGAGGGAGCGTCCGCAGCCGGAGCGCGAGTTCATCTTGTAGAGCGGGACGAGGTTGTCCTTCTCGGTCGACCCGCTCGAGGAGTTGTCCTCCTCCTCGTCGTTCGTGTCGACTATGAGACGGTCCTTGTCCAGATCGGAGAACTCGTCGTACAGCTGCGGTCCGCTGACGCGAGAAATGCGCCCCGCGCGCCGCACGGCGACCGCCTTGCCGACGACGATCATCGGGTCGGTGTCTGTCTCGGCGCGCAGCATCTCGTTCCAGAAGAAGACTGCGACGGGCTGCCGGTCGATCTGGGCCCTGCGGTAGGCCGAGCGTATGAAGTGGTTGACGTTCTCCATCACGCCGCGCTCCTCCATGCCGCGCTGCATGGCGCGGTATCCGCCGACTGTGATGGAGCCGAGGATGCCCATTATCAGGACGACCATGAGCAGCTCGATCAATGTAAAGGCTTTTCTGTTCACTGTTTTGAAACCTTCATCTGGTCCGTTGGCTTGGAGTATACGACCTTGAAGTGCCTGAAGTAGCCGTGGCTCGTCTCGGGATAGCCGAAGTGCATCTCGCTCGTGGACATGCGCTGTCCGTTCTTCTCCCTTGGCGTGCCGCGGATCGCAGTCATGAAGTCGAGCCCGAGGTCCTTCGAGCCTGGGAGGCCCTGCTTGCGCGAGACGAAGAGCCCGGAGATGTCGAGGCAAGGGTTCCCCTTCTTGTACTCCTTGAGGATATCCCGCATCATCTCGTCGACATCGCCCGGCTCGAGGACATACAGGTCGTCGTCGGAGTTGTAGTTCTTGCCCTCGCTGTTCGTCTTCTCGCCCTTGATCTTGGCGTCGATGCCGCCGGGCCACTCGCCCTTCTGCGCGTAGTACGTCTCGAAGCCCGCCTGGACGACCTGGCAGCAAGCATCCGCCTTGCGCGAGCGCGCCTGCTTTATGGAGTTCGCCGCGGCGGTCGTGACGATCCCGAGCAGAATGCCGAGGATCGCGATGACCATCACGAGCTCGATTATGGTGAAGCCCCGCCTCACTTCTGCACCTCCCTCGTCTGTCCAATCGTCCAGCTGTAGACGTCGTCTTTCTTGAGGCCCGTCGCATACGCCTCGATCTTGCCGTCCTTGCCGCAGCACCACACCGCGGCGGTAGCGCGGATGTCGATCGTGTCGGAGCCTACCTGGACGCCCGGGATAACCCCGTCGCCGTTGAGGTCGACTGCGTACCTCAGCACATGGTCGCGAATCGTCCCGCCGCCGGGGACCGGCGTCGACTCGCTCGCGGAGGTGCCCCTGCTCTTGACTACCGCAAGGGCCCACGGGGAGACTATGCCGAAGCGGTCGAAGCCGGAGAGCTCCGTCCCGGACGAGCTGACGGTGAGCGTCATGTAGCCACCCTTCGCGAGCGGAAGCGCCGCCTTCCTGTCGAGCCCCTGTTCGGAGTTGTTGTTTGAGATCAGCGCACGCGGCCACGCTCCCTCCTTCTGGAAAAGGGCCGTGAGCGCCGTCGCCGCATTTGAAACGAGCTCCTGGCAGCGGGCCTTTTCGGCGGACTTCAGAAATTTCGAGACGGAGGCGATCGTGACGCCCATGAGCGTCGCGATGATTCCGATCACGACGAGCATTTCTATGAGTGTAAAGCCTTTTCTTTTCATTTTCGTCAGTTGCTTAGGTGGGTGATGTCGTCTTTGGTCCACTTCGCGGCGAAGGCCGCCTCGCCCGTGCCGGTGCCATTTGCGTTCGACTGCAGACTGTCGCGCGAGATCCACGGCGGGAAGGTCTTGCCATCCGGCCCGGAGCTCCACAGCGTGTAGCTCTGGTACGGCGAGCGCGAGTAATAGTAGAACTCGTTGCCCCAGCCGTCGTTCACCGTTACCTCGTCAAGAAGGTACTGGTCCTTGTAGTTGCCGTCGTCGTTCGGCGAGAAGCACGTGTCCCTGAGCGCGTTCACGAGATGGGCTATGCCCAGTCCGTCGAATATGCCGCCGTCAAACCTGTTGCCGCGTCCCGGAACCGCCTTGATGTCGACGCCGAAGAGCCTGATGTTGCGGTTGCACTTGCAGATTCCCTCGAGGTTCGGCATCCACCTCGCCGAAGCCGCCTGCGACGGCATCATCCTCAGCTTCGCCACGTCCTCAGTCATCCTCTCGTTGCCGTTGACGTATGTCTGCACCCAGTCGTACACCTTGCCCCATGAAACCTGGTGCCCGGTATACGGATCGCTTGGGTTCTGGTTGTTCTTCGACCACTGCGCGTAACCGCCTTCGCCGCCGTCGCCCTCGTAGTACTCTCGCGCGCCGCCCATCATAACGAGGTATCGCGGGAGCAGAAAGCTCATGACGCCGTATTGGAAGAGCTTGATCTCGCTCCAGAGCGTCTCCTGCATCTTGCCGTGCAGCTTGCCGGTGACGGCCGATTCCGCCGGAGACATGAAGCCCACTTGAGCCCATTCCCGGTTGTCCCTCTGGTCGAACACGTCCTTGTACTCGTCCATCGTCGACGCCTCCTTGACGAGGTCGCTCAGCGTGTTGATCGCCTCCGTGACCTGGCTGTTCGGCGGGAACGGGAAACGGCAGCCGAGAGGCTGCGAGCGGCAAACCTCCCTGACCCAGCGCGAGGCCTCGCCCTCGTTGCCCCAGTTTATTGTCCGCTCCTGGTTCTCGAGGCTCCGGTTGCCGTGCACCTTGACCGGCGGATAGCATCCAAACGCCGCGTGGAAGCCCGAAAGAGCGTTTTCCAGGCGCTGCATTCTCGCTATCGTCATCGTGCGAGCCTCAGTTTCGGCGCCGATGTTTCCGATCCGCATGGTGATGGCCATCAGCGTCACGAGCACCGCGACGACTATCATCATCTCTACCAGGGTGAAGCCCCTCTTCATCACAGCACCTCCTTAGGCGCCCGCTCCGGAAACGGACGAAATGATCTTGATCATCGGCAGGAACATGGCGATGACGATCGTGCCGACGACCACGGCGAGGACGATGATGAGCGCCGGCTCGATCGCCGCCGTCATGCCCGCCACCGCGTTGTCGACCTCGTCGTCGTACGTGTTAGCGATTCGCGTAAGCATCTCCGCGAGAGCGCCGGTCTCCTCGCCGACCTCGACCATCGACACGACCATCGGCGGGAACACCCAGCACTGCGCCAGCGGAGCCGTCATGCCCTCGCCTTCCTTAACCGCGTCGTGGACGTCCTGAAGCGCGTCCGAGACGATCCTGTTGCCCGTCGTGTCGCGAACGATCACGAGCGACTGCAGGATCGGGACGCCCGAGGAAAGCAGCGTGCCGAGCGTGCGCGTCACGCGAGAGACCGCCGTGCGCTGCACGAGAGTGCCCGTCACCGGCATCTTGAGCGCCAGCCAGTCGTAGAACTTCGCGCCCTTCTCCGTCTTGCCGAAGACCTTCTTGAGGACGATCAACACGACGACGCCGATGCCGATCGTGATGTAGTTGTGCTGCACCCACTCCGACGCGTCGATGACGAACTGCGTGATCGCAGGGAGCGCAGCGCCGCCGAGCATGTCGTTGAACACCTGCTTGAACTTCGGGATGACCGCGACGAGCAGGAACACCGTAATGCCGATCGCCGCAACGAGGACGACGATCGGGTAGATCATGGCGCCCTTCACCTTGTTCTTGATCTTCTCGCTCTTCTCGGCGAACTCCGCGAGTCGGCCGAGCACGACTTCAAGAACGCCGCCCGCCTCGCCGGCCTTCACCATGTTGACGTACAGGTTGTCGAATATCTTCGGATACGCCGTCAGCGCCTCGGAGAACGTGCCGCCGGACTGGATGTTCTCGGAGATTCCCTCCAGCGCCTCCTTCATCTGCGCGTCCTTCATCTGGCGCTTGAGGACCTCAATGCCGCGCATGAGCGGAAGTCCCGCGTTCACCAGAGTCGCCAGCTGGCGCGTGAACTGCGTGAGGACCTTCGTCTTCACCTTGCCGCGCATCCAGCTCGGAAGCTTTATGTTGATCTCCTTGCGCATGCCGGCGCCCTTCTTCGGGGCCGCCGCCTTCGCGGGAGCGCCCTTCGCCGGCTTTTTCTTCGCCGCGGCCGCCGGCGCAGGAGCGCTCGCGCCCCTCACCTCGCCAAGCGCCGTCGGGAAAAGCCCCTGCGCCCTTACGGCCGCGATCGCGGAGTTGCGGTCGCCAGCCTCTACCGTGCCGCGGGTCTCGTTGCCCGCGGAGTCCTTTGCAATGTACTGAAATGTCGCCATGTCGGAATAGACCTTCCTCTAGTTTGTAAGCATTATACCACCTATTGGCGGTTATGGCAACTGTTCGCCCTAACTTTTCAGACGATCACTTACCCACGCAGAAGCGCGAGAAGAGCGCATCCAGCAGATCTGACGAGTATTCCGCGCCAATCGCCTCGCCAATCGCCTCGGAAGCCGTCCGCAGCGCGTTCGCGAGGAGAACGAGGTCGCCTGGAACGGACGAAAGCGCCGCGCGCGCCTCGGCAAGCGCCGCCGCGTCGCGCCCCGCGGCATCGCCTTCCGCGCAGTCC
>JAEEOY010000274.1 GCA_016284515.1 Kiritimatiellia bacterium
GCCGATGTAGCTCTTCGTCGAGGAGATCGGCACGGCGCGGCGGAACACGTCGCGCGTCGCAGTCGTCTCCGCGATGTCGCCGGCCTTCGTCGCCGTGCCGTGTCCGTTCACGTAGCCAATCGCCCCCGCCGAAAGCCCCGCGTCCACAAGCGCGCCCGCAAGGCACGCGGACATCGTCTCGTGGTTCGGATTCGTCACGTGCGTGCCGTCCGTATTCTCGAAGAACCCGACGACCTCTGCGAGAATCTTCGCCCCGCGCGCCTTCGCCCTTTCGTACTCCTCTAGGATGAGCGTCCCCGCGCCTTCGCCGACGACGAGTCCGTCGCGACCCGCGTCGTACGGAGCAGGCGACGCTTCCGGCGCGTCGTTTTTGAGCGACGTCGCGTAGAGCGTGTCGAAGATCGCCACCTGCGTCGGCGAGAACTCCTCCGCGCCGCCGGCAATCATGACGTCCTGGAGTCCGTACTTTATGAGCTCGTACGCGTTCCCGATCGCAAGCGAACCGGAGGTGCAGGCCGTTCCGGTCGGGACAAGCCTGCCGTGCGTTTTGTAGTGTACGGAGAGGTTGCACGCCGTCGTCTGCGGCATCAGCTTTATGTACGTGCCGCTCGTCACGTTCTTCACCTCGTTCGAGGAAAACATCGAATAGAGGTCGAGATGCGCGCGCACGGAGCCGGAGCAGCTTCCGTACGCAATGCCGCAGCGCCCCGACTCCAGCGTCGCCGCGTCCAGCCCCGCCTGCGCGACGGCCTCCTCGGTCGCCGCAAGGGCATACTCCGAAACGGGGCCCATCGTGCGCGTCGTCTTGCGCATCCAGTGAGCAGGACGCTCGAAGCGCGCGAGGCATCCGAGATGGGAATTGAGTCCCTTGTAGCCCTCGAGCTCGGGAACCACCTCGATGCAGTTCTCGAAGCGCCTGAGGCGCACTGCAGAATCGTCCACGCCCTTTCCGAGCGCGGAGACGATTCCCATTCCAGTTACGACAACCCTTCTCACGCCGGCTTGTAGGAGTCTTTGAGGGTCACCGTGCGGTTGAAGACGGGCGCGCCCGGCTTCGAGTCGAATTCGTCGGCGACGAAGTAACCCGTGCGCTCGAACTGGAAGCGCTCAAGCGGCTTCGCCTCGGCGAGCGCCGGCTCCACGTACGCTGAGACCGTCTTGAGCGAATCGTGGTTCATGTACTTCAGGAACTGGTCCGTGCCGTCCTTCAGCGGATCCTTCTCCGTGAACAGCTTGTCGTAGAGCCTAACCTCCGCCTTGACGCCCGTCGCGCAGTCGACCCAGTGGATCGTGCCCTTCACCTTGCGTCCGTCAGCGGCGTTTCCGCCCCAGGACTCGGGATCCCACGTTCCGTGAATCTCGACGACCTTCCCCGACTCGTCCTTCACGCAGCCCGTGCACTTGAAGATGCACGCGCCGCGAAGGCGCACCTCCTGTCCAGGCGCCATGCGGAAGAACTTCTTCTCCGGGACCTCCATGAAGTCCGCGCGGTCGATCCATATCTCTCCGCCGAACGGAATCTTCCTCGTCCCGGCGCTCTCGTCTAGCGGGTTGTTCGGCAGTTCAACTATCCTGATGTCCGGGTTCTGACCGGACTTCCCCCAGTTGTCAACCACGACCTTTACGGGGTCGAGCACGGCCATGCGGCGGAGCGCCGTCTGGTTGAGCTCCTCGCGGACGCACCATTCAAGGAGCGCGGGATCGCTCTCGCTCTCCACCTTCGAGACTCCGACGCGCGCGCAGAACTCGCGTATCGCGCCGGGCGTGTAGCCGCGGCGGCGCATTCCGCACACCGTCGGCATCCTGGGGTCGTCCCATCCCGCGACGTGCCCCTCTGTGACGAGCTGCAGGAGAAGGCGCTTCGACATCACGGTGTAGGTGATGTTGAGCCGCGCGAACTCGCGCTGCTGCGTCCTGATCTTGACGCCGTTGCGCACGGGCAGGAGCCCCTGCTCGTCCATGCGATCCACAACCCAGTCGTATAGCGGACGGTGCACCTCGAACTCGAGCGTGCACATCGAGTGCGTCACTCCCTCGAGCGCGTCCTCGATCGGATGCGCGAAGTCGTACATCGGGTACACGCACCACTTGTCGCCGAGGTGGTAGTGCGAGACGTGGCGGATGCGGTAGAGGACCGGATCGCGGAAGTGAATGTTCGGCGATGCCATGTCGATCTTCGCCCTGAGGCACCACTCCCCGTCAGCGTACTTACCGTCGCGCATCTCGTGGAATATCTGCATGTTGCGCTCGGGGGTCGTGTCGCGCGAAGGCGAGGGACGGCCCGGCTTCTCGGGAACGCCGCGGTACTCCTTCCACTCGTCCTGCGTCAGGTTGCAGCAGTAGGCCTGTCCGCGGCGGATGAGCTCCTCCGCGATCGAGTACATCGTGTCGAACATGTTCGACGCGTTGTAGAAGCCAGGCTCCTTTCCGTCGCCCTCTCCCGACCACTGGAAGCCGAGCCAGCGGATGTCCTTCTTGATGTTCTCGGCGTATTCGTCCGACTCCTTCGTCGGATTCGTGTCGTCGAGCCTCAGGTGGCACTCGCCGCCGAAGAGCTCGGCCATGCCGAAGTCAACGCAGACCGCCTTTGCGTGCCCGATGTGGATGTACCCGTTGGGCTCAGGCGGGAAGCGCGTGACGACCTTGCCGCCGGTCTTTCCGTCGGCGACGTCCTTCTCGATCCACTGCCTGAGAAAATGCCTTGATGTATCCGATTCGCTCATAACCCGCATATTATACCATATCGCCGCGCTCCGCGGCGGAATCAGTCATCCACGCTACCGATTGAAACAATTTGGTATAATATCCGCCAAATGAACGACAGACTAAAGACTACGCTCCAGGCATGGCCGGTGATAGCAGCGGCGGCCATCGGCCTGTGTTTTTTGACGCAGGGCGTCGCAAAGCTCTTCGGAATAGAACTCCCTGACCAGCATCAGGTCGAAGCTGTCCGTTACATGTTCGCGCATGCGTTCGACTCTGCCCAGTCGTTTGCAGTGCTGTGCCTCGGACTGTTGCAGGTACTCATCATGATGCCGGTCATCGAGGAATTCATCTTTCGCTGGTTTCTAGTCAGAATGCCAGCGAGGCGTCTTGGCTTGGATACCAAGACAGCAACAGTCCCTCTTGTGGTTTTCTCCTCGTCATTGTTCTCGTTCGCACACTATATCGACTATGTTTCTATAATCAATGGAAGAGGCTTCGCCTTGACAGGATGGAATCCGGCGTTCATCGCGCTGTTCTTCTTCGGACTCGCCCAGTGCTGGCTCTACCGTAAAACAGACCGCATCTGGTGTCCAATGCTCAACCACTGCCTCTTCAATCTTACAAATCTTGTTCTTATATTTTTCGTAGACTGACGTTACTCCCACTTGCATACCCGGGCGGAACGAACTAAATTACGCGATATGTAACATCACCTCTTTGCGTATTACACTTTGCGTAACCATTGGACACAAAAAGGCCGAATTCAGCATTTGGCATGAATCGTGCAAGAGAAAAACTAACAACAATCCTAAAAAGGGAAGACAATGAACAAGTACATCGAAAGAGTAATGAAGGACGTTCAGGCAAAGAACGCCAATGAACCCGAGTTCCTGCAGGCGGTCGACGAGGTGCTCACCACGCTCACGCCGGTGATCGACGCCAACAAGAGCTACGAGGCGAACGCCATTCTCGAGCGCATGGTCGAGCCCGAGCGCGTTGTCATCTTCCGCGTTCCGTGGGTCGACGACAAGGGCATCGTCCGCGTCAACCGCGGCTACCGCATCCAGATGAACAGCGCGATCGGTCCGTACAAGGGCGGTCTCCGCTTCGATCCTTCGGTGAATCTTTCGGTCCTCAAGTTCCTCGCCTTCGAGCAGGTCTTCAAGAACTCGCTCACGACGCTCCCGATGGGCGGCGGCAAGGGCGGCTCGGACTTCAACCCGAAGCAGAGCCCCCACACCCCCGGCAAGCGCTGCAGCGACGCCGAGGTGATGCGCTTCTGCCAGAGCTTCATGACGGAGCTCTTCCGCCACATCGGACCCGACACCGACGTTCCGGCCGGTGACATGAACGTCGGCGGACGCGAGATCGGCTACATGTTCGGCCAGTACAAGCGCCTCGCCAACGAGTGGACGGGCGTGCTGACGGGCAAGGGCCTCTCCTACGGCGGCTCGCTCATCCGTCCCGAGGCGACCGGCTACGGCGACGTCTATTTCGCCGAGAACATGCTCGCGATGCGCGGCGAGACGCTCGAGGGCAAGAAGTGCGTGATCTCCGGCTCGGGCAACGTCGCCTCGTTCGCGGCGCAGAAGCTCATGCAGCTCGGCGCGAAGGTCCTCACGCTCTCCGACCGCTCCGGCGCGATCTACTGCGCGGACGGCATCACCGAGAAGATGCTCAAGGACATCATGGTCCTCAAGAACGTCAAGCGCGGCGAGCTCGCCGAGTTCGCGAAGAAGACGAAGGCCGTGAAGTTCTTCGCCGGCGTCAACAGCTGGCAGCTCGCGGACAAGATCGACGCCGCCTTCCCGTGCGCCCGCCAGAACGAGCTCAACGGCAAGGACGCCGAATACCTCCTCAAGCACGGCTGCCAGGTCGTCGCCGAAGGCGCGAACATGCCGTCCACGCCGGACGCGATCGCCGCGTTCGTCAAGGCGAAGATCATGTACTCGCCCGGCAAGGCCTCGAACGCCGGCGGCGTCGCGACCTCGGGCCTTGAGATGTCGCAGAACTCCGAGCGCCTGAGCTGGTCCGCCGAAGAGGTCGACGCCAAGCTCAAGGGCATCATGAAGGCCATTCACGACAACGCGTGGGAAGCCGCGGCCAAGTACGGCCACAAGGGCAACTACGTGATGGGCGCGAACATCGCCGGCTTCGTCAAGGTCGCCGACGCGATGGTTGCCCAGGGCGTCTGCTAAGGCATATCCAAAGCAGATAAACCGGCGGGACTGGCGGGATCGGCGCGAAAGACGCCCATCTCGCCAGTTCTGCATGTCTCGTCGGTCGGATTTTTCCTCAGCTGGGCCATGCCCATTGCCGCCTAATATGATATAATATCCCCCCAATGAACAAGATAATCGCAAAGAAGCAGCTGTCAGACAATGTCTTCCGCATGGAGGTTGAGGCGCCCCTCATCGCGGAGGAGCGCAAGCCCGGCCAGTTCGTCATCCTCATGGTCGACGAAGAGCTCGGCGAGCGCATCCCGCTTACCATCGGCGACGCCGATCGCGAGCGCGGAACCATCACGCTAATTTTCCAGACCGTCGGCGCCACCACCATGAAGCTTTCGCGCATGAACGTCGGCGACTGCCTCCCCGCGGTGCTCGGTCCGCTCGGCAGGCCCACGGAGATCCGCGGGCTCAACGGCGAGAAGCCCGGGCACGTCGTTTGCGTCGGCGGCGGAATCGGCGTCGCGCCGATGCATCCTATCGCGCAGGCCCTCAAGGCCGCAGGAAACAAGGTCACGATCATCATGGGCGCGCGCAACGTCGGACTCTTCGTCATGCGCGAGGAAATGGAGAAGATCGCCGGCGAAAACCTCATCCTCGTTACGGACGACGGCTCGTCGGGTCGCAAGGGGCTCGTCACCGATCCGCTCAAGGAGCTCTGCGAGAAAGGCGGAGTCGACGAAGTCATCACGATCGGACCGCCCATCATGATGAAGTTCTGCGCCCTCGCCACCAAGCCCTTCGGCGTAAAGACGATCGCGTCGCTCAACACGATCATGATCGACGGAACCGGAATGTGCGGCGGCTGCCGCGTCTCCGTCGGAGGCGAGACGAAGTTCGTCTGCGTCGACGGACCCGAATTCGACGCGCATCTCGTCGACTGGGACATGATGATGAAGCGCATGGGCGCCTTCAAGCCCCAGGAGCAGCGCGCCAAGGAACACGTATGCAAGGCAGGGATATTCAAATGACACCTAAAGAACGAATGGCGATACCGCCGCAGGAGATGCCGCAGCAGGACCCGAAGGTCCGTGCGCACAACATGAACGAAGTAGCCCTCGGCTATACCGCCGAGATGGCGAAGACCGAGGCGTCGCGCTGCCTCAACTGCCCCACCAAGCCCTGCATGCAGGGCTGCCCCGTCGCGATCAACATCCCCGGCTTCCTCCAGAAGGCCGCCGAGGGCGACTTCGCGGGCGCGCTCAAGATCATCAAGGAGACCTCCCTTCTCCCCGCCGTCTGCGGCAGGGTCTGCCCCCAGGAGAAGCAGTGCCAGAAGTTCTGCACCATGGGCAAGATGCTCAAGGACGTCGACAAGGCTGTGGCAATCGGACGCGTCGAGCGCTTCTGCGCCGACCTCGACAGGGAGAATTCCGCCGGCAAGGCCGATAAGGCGTCCGCGGGCCCTTCCGCCCCCCGCACCGGCAAGAAGGTCGCGATCATCGGATCCGGCCCCGCGTCGATCACCTGCGCCGCGGACTGCGCCAAGGCCGGACACGACGTCACCATCTTCGAGGCGTTCCACAAGTGCGGCGGCGTTCTCGTCTACGGAATCCCCGAGTTCCGCCTCCCGAAGGCGATCGTTCGCCAAGAGATCGACGGACTCAAGGACCTCGGCGTCAAGATCGAAACGAACTACGTCGTCGGACGCACGCGCAAGCTGAAGGACCTAGTCGCGAAGGACGGATTCGACGCCGTCTTCGTCGGCACGGGAGCGGGACTTCCGAAGTTCATGGGAATCGAGGGAGAGAACCTCAACGGAGTCTTCTCCGCCAACGAGTACCTCACTCGCGCCAACCTCATGAAGGCGTACCTCGAGGATCAGGCCGCGACGCCCTTCTGGCACGGAAAGAAAGTCGCCGTTCTCGGCGGAGGCAACGTCGCGATGGACGCGAGCCGCATGGCCCTGCGCCTCGGCGCCGAAAAAGTCTACCTCGTCTACCGCCGCAGCGAGGCCGAGATGCCCGCACGCCGCGAGGAGGTTCTCCACGCGAAGGAGGAAGGCGTCGAATTCCACATGCTCGAGAACGCGAAGCGCGTGCTCGGCGATGACAAGGGCTTCGTCAACGGACTCGAGTGCCTCAAGTACGAGCTCGGCGAGCCGGATGCGTCCGGACGCCGCAGCCCCGTCGCAATCGCCGGCAGCGAATTCGTCCTCGACGTGGACACCGTGATCGTCGCAGTGGGCAACGCGTCGAACCCGCTCATCCCCGCGACGACCGAGGGCCTCGAGGTCAACAAGCGCGGAAACATCGTAGTCGATCCCGAGACGAACATGACGTCCATTCCCGGCGTATTCGCCGGCGGCGACATCGTGCTCGGCGCGGCGACCGTGATCCTCGCCATGGGCGAAGGACGCAAGGCCGCCGCCGGAATCAACGCCTACCTCTCCAAGAAGTAGGCGTCAAACGCCCGAAGTACCGACCAGGCGGCAAGTGCGCGCGCGTAGTGGTGTCCGCACTCCGCCTCGTCGAACGGGTTTCTCTTCTTTCCGTCGTAGCGCGACCTTATGTCGCGCACAACTTTTTCTGCCGCGGCAAATGCGCCGCGCTGGGCTAGATTGGCCGCGACGACATACTCGAATCCGGTCATGTTCTCGCCGTAGTACGGGAACGGCTTCTTCGGCATGCGCCCTTCGGGATACCACGCCATCTTTAGCGCCTCCTCCTCCGGGAACGCGTAGTCGCGTCCGCAGTTGTACCGAGGCCCGACGTTCGTGCTCGAGTTCTTCGCAAGAATCGTCTCTATCGTCTTCTTCGAGTTGGCCTCGTCAGCCACAGGGCCAAGTCCGACGTGCCGCGACGCATAGTCGCCGACGAGCTGGTCGACAAGGCACCCGGCCGCGAGCTGATAGTCCGGCTCGACGCCGTCCGGACGCTTCGCCACCTTGTGCTCGTACCACTCGCCGTTGAAGAGGTTCGCCTCCGTCCACTTCGAGCCGCGCTCGGCAAGTCCGCGGCACTTCGACGCAAAGTCGGCGTCGCCGCAGAATTCGGCCATCGCCGCGACCGCCTTGAGCGCCGCGAGGTAGAGGAACTCCATCTGCGGATTCGGACCGTAGTAGTCGACGTCCATCGTATTGTGCTGACGCCCTTCCATCACGCCGTCGCAGTCAGCGTCCCATCCGCCCTCGCGCCAGCAGAACTCGATGGACTTCCTGACGCGCGGATAGAGCGCGCGCATCCATTCGTCGTCGCCGGACTTCTTCCAGTTCTCGTACGCCTTTATGACGCACTGCATCTGTCCGTCCGCCGCCTCGTGTGTTGCGCGCGCGTGCTTCGCGAGCGGAAGCCCCACGCGGAAAGACATGTGGCCCGTCGCGGGATCCGACTGCACGCCGAACTGGAGGTCCGTCATGTCCTTCGCAAGGTCTGGCCAGAGGTCGATTAGCGCATGCTCGTATCCCCAGACGTGCGTGCAGTTTCCGAAGCAGCTGCCGCGGTCCTCGAATATCCCCTCCCAGCCGAAGAAATGTCCGTCGGCCGTCCTAAAGCACGTCTCGCAGCGCAGCGTCGAAAGGTTGAACAGCGCGGCCTCCTTCACGACGTCCGGAGCCTTCGCGGCACATACGCCGCGCACGAAGTCGACGGTGCTCGACTCCAGCTTCTCAAGGTTGGACAGCAGATGCGCGGCCGCCTGCTCGGCGGAGGCAAAGCGGAGCGCATAGAAGTTGCCGAGGTCGTTCTCCTTCGGGAACGGACCGCACACCGCCTCCGACCTGTAGCCGTTATACGTCCATCCGTAGCGGTGCGGGAAGCGCCATCCGAGCGCGAACGGTACGACAGCCTCGCCCTTTGCGGAAATCTCCACGCTCGCGGAAACTGCGGCCGCGGGAAGGTCCTCGCGCGATTCTGGGTCGGAGAAGTCGCGCGCCTCGCCGGACGCCATGAACTCCTTCCAGATGCGGTCCATGCGCACCATCCATCCGAGGTCGCCGAGCTTCGTCGCGCAAGAGACGGAAACCGCCGGATCCTCGGGAACGACAAGCGCCGTTCTGCCGAGCGTGGTGTCGCACGCCGAATCGTCCGCGCTGCCGATGGAGATTCCGCGCACGCCGTCCGATGCGATGCGGCGCGCCTCCATCGTTCCGCCCGCGATGTTCACGAGAAAGCCGTAGACGGAAACCTTAATCGGCGCGTCGGTCGTGTTTGCGATGCGCCAGCGCAGGAGCGCAGCGGGAATCGCGCTCTCGGCGGAATCGCCGCGCACGAGAGGATTCATCGCCTCAAGCGTCGCACAGACCGGCATTGACGGATCCGACAACGCGACCTGGGCGAGGGGATAGGCAACCTTGAACTCCGCGCACGAGAAGCGCGGGAAGCCGTGGTTCGGAGGCGTTGCCCCCTCTCCGCCTTCGTAGAACTCGGTGTCTATCGGACCTTCAAGGAGCCGCGCGGCGATTTTGCCGTCCGCGGTCTCGATGCGGATCCAGAACGCCGTCGACGCGTCGGAGCGCGCGGCCATCGGAGTGAAGCCCTTCGCCGGCGAGTTCCTGATCTCCCAGTCGACGAGCCCGCCGCGTCCGTTCAATGAGACGGTGCCCGTCCCGATTCCGCCAATCGGCATCTTTATGCGCCTGAGGCTCTCGCCCTCATAGGACTTGAGGACAGGCCAGGCGGCGGAAAGCGAAAAAGTGAAAACGGACGCTGCAGCAAACGCCGCGAGTTTGCATGCGTTCATTTCGCGGCCTTTTCGGACTTGTGGGTCTTCTTCCACTCCGCCGCCTTCGCAGTGAGGTCGGGAAGTTCGGACTTGTATTCAGCGCCCTCGGCGGGGAATGTCGTCATATAAGCCTTGACGAGCTTGAGCGCCTCGACCGGATTGGTAGCCTTCTTTGCCGTGATCTCCTCCTTGAGGTCGGTCTTCGCGGTTTCGATTGCGTCGAGAATCTCCTGAGCTTCCTCCGCCTGCTTCTGCTGGACGGGCGTAGGATTCTTCCCGTTGCCCTTCTTAACGGCGGCCTCAAGCGTCTTGATATGGCTCTTGATGGACTTGCCGAGGATAAGCTGCTTTGACATCGCCTTGAACGACTGGAACTGGACTCCGTCGCAGAGCGAAGGCGGCGCGTTCACGGCGAGAATCGCGGCCTGGACCTCGGCATAGGCAAGGTCGGCGTCGCGTCCGGAATAGACCACCTTGCCGCGGTGGTTGATGACGTACATGAACGGAATTCCACCTTCGTTGTCCGGTTCGTCGACGAGTCCAGCTCCGTCATAGACCGGATACGTAATCTTGTTGAGCGTGACGAGTTTGTTCACCTCCTCGACTTCACGTCCCTGCCTGTGCGAGCCGATGAGGACGAAATCCTTTCCCTTGTTGGCGTTCCACATCTTCTGCATGAAAGGAAGAAGCGCGCGGCACGGCGGACAGTTGATGCCCCATTCGTCGACCAGCACTACCTTGCCGACAAGATCATCGGCCGTGATCTTCGGTCCACTGTAGTAGTTGTCCTCCGTGAGGTTCCTCCACTCGGCGCCAAGCGCGACCGCGGTAAGAACAACCATTCCCGTTGCAATTATTATTCGTTTCATGGCTTATTAGTGGCTAGTGGTTAGTGGTTAACGGTTAGTGAACTTTTGAACTTTCAACTTTTATTCAAACACTGCATACGCCGGGAGTCCGACGACTTCCCTGAACTGCTTGAGCTTCCTGAATTCGTCTACTTCCGACGCATCGAGCTTTATGACAGTAAAGCGCGACAGGGCTTTCTTCACGCGCGCATCGGCGAGCGTCGTCGCCTCCATCGCCGTGCAGTTCTTGCACCATGTCGCCCAGCAGTCGACGAACACCGGCCCGCCCTTCTCCATGGCCGCGGCGAAGACCGCCTCGAAATTCGCCGGCGTCGCCTCGACGACATCGCCTTCCGCGCGCGGCACATCTGCCGCGGACGCGGCGCTTGCGCCGCGCGGCCCCATCCAGCCAATCACCGCAAGCCGCGCATACCAGGCTGCAAAGCAGATGAGAACGACGCCGAAGATGCGATTGACGGACTTCATCCACGCGCCCGGCTTTGGCAGGACCTTCATCCCCGCGCCGAGGAACGGCCACGGAAGCGCCATGCCTATTCCGAGCGCAAACGGAAGCGCCAGGACGAGCCTGCTGCCTTCCGCATAAAGCCGTGCCGTGAGCACGATAACAGATATCAGGACTGGCGCCACGCATGCACCCGCAAGAACAGCGGCGAGCGCGCCGAAGAGAAATGGGACGGCGAGGGACGCCTTTGACGCGCCCTGCGCGTTCGTCGTCGGACGGTACTTCGCGAGATCGATGCTGAAGAAGCCGAGCATGGAGACCGCAAGCGCCAGAAACACTACGGCGACAAAGGCGTTGAACCACGGGCTGGACTGTATCGTGCCGAAGGCGAGGAGCCCGACGGACGCAAGCGCGCCAAGCGCGCCGTAGGCGACAGCCATGCCGAGTCCGTACGCCGCGCCACGCACGGGCGACTTTCCGATGATAATGAGGTTCACCGGAATCATCGGCAGAACGCAGGGGGTGAGGTTCAGGGCTAGTCCGCCCACTAGCGCGAGAAGAAGCGTGAGCCAGGTGAAGGAACCGAACGCGCCGCCTTTATCATCCTCTGCGGGCGGTTTCGTTGAGTCCGCCGTCTCGCCGAGGAAAGCGAGGAATTCGTCGACGCCGCGCGAGCCGAGGATCATCCGCGACGGCTTTTCGGGAAGCGCCGGCGCAGGCTTTCCCGCGTCAGGCTTCGCGGCACCGTCGTCGACGATGCGGCATACTCCGTCCTCGCAGACCCACTTGACGCCGTTCGCGTCTACGGTGACTTCGGAATGCTTCTCCGCCGCAGGCTCAAGGCTCTGCAGCGACGGAACGGCACAGGCCTGCCGTGCGGCGCAAACGGCGCCGAGCAGCAGGCCCACCGACACGCAATTGCATATGCTTCGGCGGAGAGTTTCGATAATTTTCCTCATGTAGAAAATTATACCAAAATTCGCCCCCGCCGTGTGGGGCTATAGGCGGGCGACGCCGGTGCGGCGCGCGGCCTCCGCGACTGCGGCCGGGACGATGTCCCTGAGACGGCGGTCGAACGGCTTCGGAATGATGTAGCCCGTGCCGAACTCGAGCGTCTCGTTCGGATAGATCGCCTTGACCTCGTCCGGGACCGGTTCGCGCGCGAGCATCGCGAGCGCGTTAGCGGCCGCGACCTTCATCTCGGTATTGATCGTCGTCGCGCGGACGTCGAGAGCGCCGCGGAAGAGATACGGGAAGCCGAGCACGTTGTTGATCTGGTTCGGATAGTCGCTCCTTCCCGTCACCATCACGTACTTCCTGCCCTTCAGCGCCTCGGCGACAGCCTCGGGCGAGACTTCCGGATCGGGATTCGCCATCGCGAAGATCGCGGGGAACTCACCCATCGTCTTCACGTCGTCGCCGGTCAGAACGTTCGCGGCGGAGACGCCGATGAAGACATCCGCACCGGCAAGCGCCTCCTTAAGCGTCTTCTTGTCGGTGTCTACGGCGTGGCGCGCCTTGTAGGGGTTGAGGTCCGTGCGGTCCTTCCTGATCGTTCCCTTGGAGTCGCACATCGTGACGTCGACTACGCCTGCGGCCTTGCACATCTCGCAGATGCGGATTCCCGCCGCGCCCGCACCGTTCATCACGATCTTGAGGTCCTTGAGCTCCTTCCCGGCGAGGTACGCGTAGTTCATGACGCCTGCGAGCGAGATGACGGCCGTGCCCCACTGGTCGTCGTGGAAGACAGGTATGTCGAGCGCCTTGTCGAGCTTGTCCTCAATCTCGAAGCAGGCCGGGGCCGCGATGTCCTCGAGGTTGATGCCGCCGTACTGCGGGGCGAGCGCCATCACCGCGTCGATGACGCGCTGGGGATCGGTCCGACCGGTGTCCTTTCCGTCCTTGCGGCAATGCGCGAGCGGAACAGGCCACGCGTCGACGTCTGCGAACGCCTTGAAGAGGACGGCCTTGCCCTCCATCACCGGAACGGACGCAGCGGCGCCGAGGTCGCCGAGTCCGAGAATCGCCGTGCCGTCCGAAACAACGGCGACGAGGTTGCGCTTCGCCGTTACGTCCCACGCCGCCTTCGGATCCTCCGCAATCGCCTTCACGGCGTGCGCGACGCCGGGTGTATAGGCGAGGCAAAGGTCGTCCTTCGTCTTGAGCGGCTTCGGAAGCGCCACCGCGACCTTTCCGCCGAAATGATATTTAAGAACCTCTTCCCTGTCGTATGCCATTTTTATATCTCCTTTTCGCTGAAGTTGAAATGTGTAACCTTGACGCCGGTCGGGCCGAGCGTCTGCTTTATGACATTGAGCCACGCGTCGGAAACCTCGCACGCGATGACGACCGCGTCCGCGTTCACTCGGTTGATGATCTCGGGAGCCTCGATAAGCGTGCCGTAGACCTTGATTCCGCCGACGTACTGTCCGCGCAGCAGGATGTCGTCGTCCAGAAGCCCAACGATTATGCGGTCGTTCGCCGTCGTCTTCCTGACGAACTCGCGGCGGTACGTGCGGTACCTGAGCCCCGCGCCGTAGACGAGCACGCGGCTGACGTCCTTGCGTCCCTTGAGCCGCGAGCAGTCGAGCGCGTAGAAGACGTCCCTCACCACTGGCCGCGCCAGGCGCGCGGACGCAAGGAAGAGGAACGAAACGAGGAAGTACACGAGCGTCGCGCCGGCGATATCGGCAACGGCGGTGTCGTCGGGCACCACGTTCGGCGCGAAGCAGAGCCCGATGCTGCCCGCGACGGCGCCTGCGGCGCATGCGACGAGCATCCTCGCGAAGTTGGACGTCATCGCGCGGGACCACACGGTCACATAGGTGCGGAAGAATATCAGCGCCGCGAAGGACGCGGTGACGCGTATCGGCAGCGCGACGCGACATTCGATCTTCGTCACGGGGAACTGCATCACGTAGAGCATGACGAAGAACGCCGCGACAAGCGCCATCACGTCGAAGGCGACGTAGAACGGAACGGACAGCTTCGCCCAGCGCCGGCGCGCGGACGTAGCCCTGTCGCGCGCGAACGAGGCGAGGAGACGCCCCGCGTCGAACAGCTCGACGCGCGCCATATCGCGGAACACTATGACGCATCCGACGGCGAACGCCGCGAGCCAGAGTCCGGCGGAGCGCGACTTGAGCATCATCCCGCCGAGCCCGAACAGCACCGCGACGAGCGTCATCAGGTAGAGAATCCACGCCGTCTTGCGCTGGTTGAGTCCGGTGGAGCGAAGGATGCGGTGATGAATGTGGTCGTGGTCCGCCGTCATCACGCGGTCGCTGTCACCTGCCGCCGCCTCGCGCTTCTCGCGCCTAAGTATGACGTGCCTGATGGAGCGCCGCAGGATCGCGAGCGAGGTGTCGAAAATCGGCACGCCCATCGCGAGCACCGGCACTCCGACGGAAACAAGGAACGAGTTCGGCGTCTGGGTCGCGAGCGGAAGCGTCGCCACGAGGTAGCCGATGAGCATCGACCCGGAGTCGCCGAGGAAGACGGACGCGGGGTTGTAGTTGTAGCGGAGGAATCCGATCAGCGCACCGGCGAAGGCAAAGTGGAAAAGCGTCTGGTCGGGCTTGCCGACGAACATAAGCGACCCCGCCATGCCGAGGGTGGCGATGAGGGCAATTCCGGAGGCGAGCCCGTCGAGTCCGTCGATGAGATTGAACGCGTTCACCGCGCCGACGATCCAGAACACGGTCAGGATGCAGTCGACGACAGCGGGAAGAGCCGGCCATAGCGTGCTGAAGCCGAGTCCGCCCCAGCACCAGGTCGCAAAGGCGACGGCGATCTGTCCGAGCAGCTTGAGCTTCGGTGGAAGCCCCCACTTGTCGTCGGCTAGCCCGAGCAGGAATAAGACGCCGGCAAGCGCGGACACGCGCAGCGGGTGCACCCCAACGCCCGATCCGACCCAGCGGCTTCCGGTCGCGAGGACGTAGACAACGAACGAGCCGAAGAGCCCGAGGAAGAGCGCGACGCCTCCGCCACGCGGAATCGGAACCTTGTTGATGCGGCGAGGATCAGGCTTGTCGACCATGCCCAGCTTGCGGTTGAGCTCACGCACCACGGGAGTAAGAACAAGGGTAAGCGCAAGCGCCGCGAAGAAAACGATCGCAAACGGCATCAGACGCATCAGCAGGTTCGTCATTTCGCCCCTCCTTCGCCGCCGAGCGGTATCTGCGACAGCATCCAGGCGATTCCCGCGTCATCCGCGCGCGAAAGATGCACGCTCACCATGACCCACCTGTCGATGCGGTTGAGGATGCTCCTGTCGAGGACGTCGCGGAAGATTCGCGCAACATGGCTAGCCGTCGAATACCCTTCCTGGTTGAAGAACGTGTACGCGAAGCCGAAGGACGGGGAATCCTTCGCCGAAAGCTCGATCATCCGCCAGTCGCGTCCGCAGACCTCGCGCGTACGCGGATTGCGCATGGCGAAGCCCTGCGCGGGGAGGCAGAGCTCAGGTCGGTGGATGGAGCTCTTCGACTTTCCTCCGATGACGAGCGAGACGACCATCCAGTCTCCGTTCTGCGCGACATAGCGCCGCTTGATGATCGTCGTGTCGGCAGGTAGGACCGTGAGCTCCGCCTCGGACGCCCCCAGCTCCTCCGACTCGAAGCCGGAAAGCTCCCCAAGCGACAGACGCGGCGCCTCCGCCACGACGACATCTGGCGTAGCCGCCTGATAGAACATCAGCGGCACGATCAGGACGGCGGCGAAGGCAGGGACGAGCAACACGCCGCCCGCTGCACGCGGCAAAGTCCGACCGTCGCCAGCCGCAGGCCGCGGTTCTGACTCGTCGTCCGTCGCCTGCTGCGCGTCGCTGCCCCGTTCGAAGAGCCTCGTTATCGCCTCCCCCGTCGCCACCATGAGGAGGATCGCGACGGCGAAAACGACGAAGCCGGAGTAGTCGTGGTAGAAGCCGGTGGCGAAGTCGGACGACGCATAGTTCGCGACGAGGACGATGGAGAGGATGCGCGCGACGTTGCCGAGGATCGCGATCGGGACGGACGCCGCGAACAGGATTCCCCTTCTCAGCCACGTAGGCTGCGTGAAGTACGCGTAGCCCGCGGTAAGGGCCATCAGAGCGAAGAGCGAGCGGAGCCCGCTGCACGGGTCAGCCACGTCGATCGCGAACGAACCGTCTGCCGCGCCGACCATCGTACCCTGCTGGACTATGTCCGCACCTAGTCCGCGAGCGACCGCGAACGCCGTCGAGCTCGCGAGGAGCCTGAGGTGTACGGTTACCACGTCGAGGAACGTCGCGAGCGGGATGCAGAAGAGGAGAAACAGCGCAGGGAAGAGCACGGCCTTTGCCGTTGCGCGTCCGAAGAAAGCCCAGGGAACCGCGATGAGGAGTCCGACGAAGGCGACTATCTCGAACCGGAGCTGCACGCCCCTTACGCCGAGGAAGCCGAGCGCGAGGAACGGCAGCGCAAAGACGAGCCCCGCCCAGGACGGCGCGCCGAGCGATGCGAGAACCTTGTCGCGCTCGGTCCAGAGAACGTAGAGGGAGAAGAGCGGAACGTACCAGCCGAAGGACATGTCCTCGATCTCGGCGCGGAACATATCAGGCGCGTGGTGGAGGATCATCGCGTTGAACCCCCACGCAATCGCGGCCAGGACGACCGCCATGAGACCGAACCGGACCTTTGCTTCCCTCGTCATCATTGCACGTTGCGCGAAACCGTCAGCGGTACACGGACCTCGGACGCTGCATTTTCACCTTGGGCTCCTCGAGGAGCAGCGAGTACCACTGGTCGCCGAGTCCCGAGTTGTTGAAGTGGGCGACGCGGTTGTTCATGAGGCACTCGTGGTTGCGCTTGAGGACCTCGTTGTCGGAGTTCTTGAGCGCTTCGGTGAGCGCTTTGAACGCCTCGTCGACCTTGCCGCGCTTCACGAGTATCCAGCTCCATGTCGCCGCAAGGAGGACGTTCTGGTTGTAGCGGAGCCTGCGGACTCCCTTCGTGTACGTCTTCTCCATCTTCTCGATCGGCTCGTCGAGCATCTGCTCGCGCGCGAGCTTGATCGCCACCGTGTTCGGATCGAGGAACATCGCCTTCGGCATAAGTGCGTCCACGGCCTTGAAGTCGCGGATCATCCAGTTGAGCTGGAGCTGCGCCGTGGCCATCTGTCGCTCGATCATCGGCACCCAGAGCTTGTATTTGCGAAGGCTCTCCGTGGCGGCGAGAGCATCCTTCACGAACACGCGCGTGTCGTCCGCGATCTCCTTCTGCGCAGCCTGGATGGACCCGGGCGGACGCATCTGCCAGCGCTGCATCTTCTGCTGCAGGCGCTTCTGGCCGGCTTCAAGGATGCACTGCACAGTCGTCATGTCGGCCTTGACGCGCTTCTGGATGAAGTAGCCCACGGCGAACTGGAAGACGCCGAAGGTGAGAAGACCGAGAAAGACGCTCCAGCCCAGACCAAGGTCAGCACCCCAGTGGGCCGCCGAAAACCCGCCGAAAGCGGCGGCTATAGCGATAAACAATGTAACCATGCGGTATATTATACCATAAAACGCCTAAGCGCGCATAGTGGGAAAATTGCAGCAATTTTAACAAATTATAGTACTTTTGTGTTTTCGTTGCCGCTCGTCGCCGCCCTGTTTCAGTCAGTTTTGCAACCTTTTTACAACTGCCGAAAATCCCCCGAAAATTGTGTGTACCCATAGTAATTCTATGGCAACATCAAGAAGCCCCCCCCGTGACGGGCAACAGCCGTGAAAATCCGCCGCGAGGGGTGTGAGACTTGACCTATCACCCGATAGGCAAAGTCTTTAAGAGGAAAATTCAATCATCGCGAATCAAACCGTCCGCCCCGGCATTGACCAACCGATTCATCTTGCGAGGGTCGCGAAAAATCAGATGCGTTTTCGCCGCCGTGACAAAATAGACTTTGATTGTCGCCACGGTCATATGCGAATACGCGCCATTCGGACGATTGTATTCTATCTCAATACCGTCAGTGTCAACAGTAGCGGGCGTGCCGCTGCTGGATTTCTGTTCGGCCTTGAACTCGCGTGTTTGCATCGAGTAATTGCACGGGAACCGACCGCGAATGCAGTTAACCTCCGACGGGAAGGCTTCAGTCCAGTACGGCGACAGCCATTGTACATAGTAGGAAGCGGGGTCATCTGGAAAGCGCGGTGCCGTTTTGTTCGACTCTAGATACACCTGCCCGAATGCATATAGATAACGATGCGTTTTCCGCCCCGTCGCAAGGGTAGCGGGGTCCACGGTTTCGGTCGCTTGCAGAACGCCGTCGCGATAAACTTCAAGGATCATGTTGCCGTCGTCCATTCCTGACTTAGGGGGGTAGTGTCGATATACGAATATGCCTCTTGCCCTAGTGTAAACTGTCCATTTGAGATGCCGAGCGGCTGTTTGGTAATGCGCAGCTTCCAGTCGCCGTTATAGATTGCATATGATATGCCCGTCACAACATCGACGGTGTTTGTCGGTAGGGTGTTCTGTAGATGCCCTATGCTCATGTATTTCAGTGTACCACCGTCCCGCACCACTATCGTCGGCGTGCTTCCTGTCGCTTCAAGTTCCTGCGCCAATGTGTTGGCAGACGTCGGCGTGCCCGTGTTCCACCCCTTTATCTGCAGTTCGCCCTCATGGGTATTGTCGGCACCCTGTGCGGGGTCATGCGGTATGAACTCTGTAGACACATCGTCAGGCGAGACGGACTCGCCGCCAGTACCGCCCCCGAACACAACGGTGGAATCTACGAATTGCTTTACCCGCTTCGCCCCTGTATTGTCATCCGACTCCAGTTGCGCCACTAGCAGATTGATTACACTTTCGCCTGTTGTCGCCTGTCCTTCGGAATCGGAAAACTCCGCGCTTGGCGATCCTGTGGCGTCGGGGTCGGGAATGTGCGCGACGAGCCAAACCTCCTCCGAATCGCTCTCAATCCCGCTTATAGTGTACCATCCCGACGGCAAAACGGAAGCCGCAGATATGCCGCTTGGGGTGAGATAGGCCTTGTCATGCATTACAAGTTGCGAAGTGTCGGGGAGCCATATCACCCATGCACCTTCGCCGCTTGATTCCGACTGCGACCAGCGCACCGTGAACGGCGGCGGGTAGTCGTCGGGCGAAATAGTGGCGGACGAGTATGTCGGGGCCGTGGCGTCGGACGCGCCGCGAACGATGCGCGTCAATGCACGCGCCGCCTTCTGCGAGATTACGAAAGCCATTATTCGCCTCCATTCACTATCGTGTTGTCATCATCGTCGGGCGCGGGAGGGGTCGGCGGTTCTGAATAGAACCACTCCGGGAAGTCCGCGCGCTTGTATGCGTGGAAGGTCAGGACTATAGGCGTCGCCTGTCCCTGCGAGTCTCTTGTCTGCGCCCCGCCGTGTCCGTCGAGAAGTTCGGGGGCCATGACCGTGGCGGGTTGTCCCGTTTCCTTGCTGACAACCTGTATAAGTTTGAGTTTGTGAGTAGTCGAGTCAATCTCCCTCATGCCCGCGTCAACCACTGCGGCGTCCCACCCGATTTCTCCGTCAGACGGCGGGTAGTTGTTCGTCACGACGTTTGAACGGTAGCGCAGATGAATGGTATATTCATACGGCAGCCGCCACTCCCCGATAATCTTCCGTTCGGCTATTGTGCAAAGAAGAGTCCCCGGCGCGCAAGTGACGTCTCCGATTGTGATTTCAGCCGAATTGACCTTGCATAGGAACGCGGAATACCCCGTCTTGCGCTCCGAACACTGTATCACCTTCGTGAAGGTCGGCGCGGGCGCGTTCACCATTGGAACGGAGTCGAACGGGTCGCCCGCCGAATTGACGACAGGCTTAGCCGCTTCGTTTCCGACGGCAACAGACGCGACAAGTTCCTTCTCGCCTGTCCCATCATCCCATCCCCACTCTTTCACGGCCTCGATATATTCGGGATGCTCCGGGTCGAGCGGTTCAATGGATGTGGGGCCGTAGTTCACCGTTACATCGAGCGTGTTCTTCGCCGCGCCGTCGGGCTGCGTAACGTCGTATGAGAGCGCGTAGAGTCCGGGACGGGTTGGATGCTCCGAGCCGATGGCGGGGACCCCCGGAAACTCCGTCGGGAGTTCCGTCGCGGCGAGGGGTTCAGTTAGAACGAGCTGATACTTGATGCTTACGTCGCCCGCGCCGTTCTGCCCTACCTTGTAGGACCGCCCCGCCTTTACGATTGTTTCTTTTACTGTCATTTCTGCCGCCTTTCTTAAGTTGTTCTTCTTTTGGCCATTTGCCGCGCAAGATCTTTATAGAACGCCCCCTGCGCCCATTCCTTCAGATGCTTGTCAACATACGCGCCGAACGGTTCGGGTAGCACGCGGCGCGGATTGTGCGCGTATTCGCGCGGTATGTCCTTGATGCCGAGTTCGTGCCAATAGTGCCTCCAACTGTTGTCGGCCAAATCATTGTTGCCGACCGCGTCCTGGAAGTTGACCGCCCATTTCGCCAGCCGCTTGGGCCATCCGATGAATTGGGTATCTCCGATTTTGTAGGATACAATAACGTGCCGTTCGTTCAGTATTCCGCCCATCGGAGACGTGCGCCCCCGCTTTGCGCGCAGCTCCTTCGTGAACTGCTCGAAGTCCTTGAACTTCGGGACGCCCTCAACTCCGCCCGACCGCGTGATTACCTTCTGCAGTTTGTCGCGGAGCCCCTTACACGCCCGCCCATAGGATTTAGTCCAGAGCCGCCGCTCGTCTATCCCGTTTTTCGCCGCCCATATCTCCAACTCTTTGAAAGAGACGTCGAGAACAACGGTCTTGTTCCGCCCGCGCCCCTGCGAGAGCGTGACGCCTCTTCCTCCGAGCGAGAATGTTCCGAGCTTCGCCATAGCCTTATGAAAGCGGCGCGCGGACGTCAGCCGTGCAGCGCATTATGATATACCCGTCCATTGCGCGGGTAGTCTGTTGTACCGTGAGGGTTACGCCGGGGGCGATTGTCAGCTCATCGCCAATCTTGACAAGAGCGGCGAGCGCGTTGTCGGGATTGGCGCAAGGAACGCGAACGGTCCACGGGTTCGCCGCCAGTCCGTCCCGCGTAGGTCCCGCGCTCTCGCTCTGGCTTTCGCCCTCCAGTACCTGCGCGCGAAATGTGCCGCGCCTGTGAGGTTCGGCATCCTCCGTCCACATGACTTCGCGCAACATCGGCGCGAGGGCCTTTTCATTCACGAATTTGATGTGCATTGCCTGTTCCTTTCGCCTGTTGCCGCAGAACGCGCCGTCCTGCGCCTGCGCCGCGTTTCAAGGGACCCGCCCCTGCGCTGATACGGCTTTCGCGCCGTGCGCTTCCAGCCCCCTTGTCGTGCGTGTCGCGCGATTGCGGCGAAATTGCGTTGTCACGGGGTGCAATCGTCGCAAGGTGCGCATTGTCCGTTTTCGCACTTCACCACCATCGAACCCCCGTCCTTCGTGGGAACGGTAACGGTGCCGCTCGTCTTTTCGGACATCATTTTCAGCACGGCTTGAGCCCCCGAGTCAGTAAGCTTCTCAAGAACCCCCTTAGATGCGTCCGTGGCGTTCTTGATTGCATCGTTATAGGCAACGTCAATATCTGGCTTAATGTCCATTGTTGGCGTGGCGGTCTGCGTCTCCGTCGATCCCGCCGAGTCAGCGGATGCGAGCGCACCGTCGCCCAGGGAGATATGCACCGTGTTGCTTTTCGCATCATCCCCGACCTTGACGATTATGTCGCCATAGGTCGCCGTTGTCGCGCGTGAAGCGGGTTGTGTCTCCATGCACCCGGCGAGAGCGAGGGAAACAACGGCGAAAATGCAAGCGGGCGTGCAGTTTGAGCATCCGCTCTTTTTCGCCTTAACCTTCGCCGCCAGCTTTTCGGCTATCTTCGCCTTGCCTTTTGCGATTTTCTCCTTTATGGTTTTCTTGACCTTCATGTGCATGCCTCCTGTTTAGTTGTTTGTGAAAATCTTTTCCGCCGCATAGCGGAGTCCGACAAGCGCGGGAATGAGCCACATGAGCCAGACTACCACGCGACGCACGATGTCGCGCGCCGTTTTCCCCCATTCCGCCCGTTCCGCATAAAGATGGTTCAACTGGTTTTTGATGTCGTCAAAACCGCGTCTGTTCTCGTCGCGGGAATCCTTCATTTCAGTTTCCACGCGAGTGAGGCGCGAGTCGATTTTATCAACCCGTTCATCGAGAGCCGCGAGCTTCTGGCTGTCTTTGTCTTCCATGACTACGCCCCCAAATCGGTTTCTTGATAGAGACTGTCCCCGCCCTCCGTGTTGTCGGCGGTTTGTTGCGTGTTCTCCGCAATTTTCTTGAGTAGGTCGGTCTGTTTTTTCTGCTCGTTCTGGTAGTCGGGACCCAACAGCGAGAGCCGCCGCGATGCGTTGCTTCCGCCCTCTATGAGTCCATTTGAAATCCGCACCGCCCGTTCCGCAGCCGCCTGTGTTGCCGCCTCCGGGGATGCCGCATTTCTCGCGCCCGTGTTCTTGGCCGCGCCTTCATAGTTGGCTTGGAAGTTACGCGCGGCTTCGAGCCGTGCGGCGAGTTCATCCGCGCGCTTCTGCATCCGCTCATCAATGTTGTCGTACTCAATGCCGAGTTCGCGCCATTCATCCATGTAGGCGTTGCTTACATTGTCCCAGACGTCGCCCCATGTGCCACCCGACCCGAAAAGCCCTTCATATATCGAACCGCCCAGCGCACCCAACGCACTGTAGAAAGATGTAAAGAACTTTTGGAAAGCGAGAAACGGCTTGAGAAGTATGTCCCCTACATTTTTCGCCCAGTAGGAAATCCACGCCGAAAGCGCCATCATCGACTGTCTGAACGAGCCGCCAAAATCTCCCGACACCCATTGCGCAACGGTGCCGAGAGCTTCGAGCCACAAGGTCTTGAATGTGCCTGTGAGTTCCGATACGCCGTCCGCTATATCGTCGGCGGCATTTGCCGACGCTTCGGAAATAGTGCCGAACGCGCCGACTACGCCTTGAAGAGCCGCCGTCCCGTTCTCGGCGGCATTTATTAGCGGCATAAAGTCGAGACCGCTCCGTCCGAAAGCCTTGACCGCTTCCTGTCCGCGCTTCGAAACGTCCTCAATCTTGCCAATCTCGCCTATTGTCTCATAGAACCCCGCAAGCCCGGAACGGCCTGTGTTTTTTTCCATGAGCGAGAAAGAACGGGCGAGTGAGTCAACATTAGCGCCCTGTATGCCGAGAACGCCGAGAGCCTGCGAGAGCTGCATCAGCTCGCCGCTCGTCGTGTTCGCCTTCATAGCGATGTCGGACAAGTGGGAAAGCTCGTCTATGCCGCCCTTTATCGCGCGTACCGACAGATACGCGCCAGCCGCCGCGAGCGCACCGCCCATTACTTTCGAGATGCGGTTTCCCGCCGCGAGCGCGCGAGCCTGTATGCTCTGAAACGCGGTCGCGGTCTGGTCTTTCCCTCGTATCGCTATGTTATGGGTTGATGTGCTCATTGGCGGTCTGTGCCTCCGTTAGATGTTTACCACCGTCCAGCCGCTCGGGCACGCGTCCACTCCTCTGGATATAGTCTCGTCTGTGCCGAGAGCGGCGGGACACTTGAATGTTCCCCCCGTCGGAACGTTTGTCATCCATCCTTGCGTCGCGCCGTTCTGAAATGCGCTAAACCGCACCTCAACCTCGTTGAGCGAGGTGCAACCGCTAAACATAAACCTATAAGCATAGGCTGTCGGAGATATAGCATACAGAATGGGCGCTTTGGTCAGCGAGGTGCAACCGGAGAACATAGATTCGCAACAGTAGTTAGCCGTTCCCGTAGCTGATATCTCCGGGGCAACTGACAACGATGTACAACCGTTAAACATACCTCTGTAGCAATATTGCGCAAGAGTAGTTGCGGGAAGAATTTCGGGAGCTCGTGACAATGCCGTGCAAGCTTGGAACATCCCGTAATAGCAATAGCTATACAATGTCGTTGCGGGCAACGCGGGCGCGCTCGTAAGCGTGCGGCACCCGGCGAACAGAAAACAGAAACTGTATCCCATTGCGTTCTTGGCGTCGCTGTGCCCCTTAGTCTGATTAACTATACTTGCAATATTGCCTTTGGCCGCGACACGGCCTGTTATGACAAATGAGCGATACAATGTTAGGCTCGAGGAGAAATATTTGTTCGACCTACCGCTTTGTGCCCGAAAATATACGCAATCCCCCACATTGGGCATGGAAATGGCGTCACTATAAGCCCAGACGGAATAAGGTTTCCACGTTATGCCATCCGTTGAATATTCAAGGTATATTGTCTGCAATGTGCCGCCGCTTCCAATGTTGATTAGTTTGACGGTTGCATTGGGTTCTTCCGCCTCAAAAGTAAGCCCCCAGTACGGCACGCGCTCGCCTTCCATCTTTACCGCCGACGTGTCGAACTCATTGGCCGCGACCTCGCGCACCGTGAAAAGCCACGTCTCGCCGCTTGGTATCGTCTGGTCGAGCCCATCGCCGTATATCATCCAACCCGTTTGAAGGTTGAATGTTATAGCGCCCGTATTCCCTGCCGTGTTCGTGATTAGCACCTGGAATTCACGCGCCTTGCCCGAGACTGCCGCAGGGAAAGATAGCGATATGTCCGCTGTGTTGTCAGCCGTCGGGACAATCCTGTTCATCGTGCGGTCTGCGAGTGTGGCGGACGCCGTGATTGTCTGTCCGATGGCATATCTGCCCGCACCGTCAACGGCGGTTTTCACGCCGCCGCTCGTTATGAGCTTCTGCGAGTTGGCGGTCGGGGTAGTGTCAACAGCCGCCGAAGCAATGGCGTTCCTTGACACCGTGCCGTCAAGAATCAGCGCTCCGGGCAGCTTGCGGTTTCCGTCGAGAAGGACCGTCGATCCAATCTGCACGCTGTTGGCCGTCCCGTTCGTTCCGGGGCCAATCTGCACCGCGCCGTCGACGGTTACTTTGGCATTGTGTCCGATTGCTATGCCTTCGCCGTTTGTTCCCCCTACCTCCGCGTGTGCGCCGATTGCGACGCCCGGCTTGGTCGCGTGCGCTTGGAAGCCTATGGCCGTGCCGTCTGTGACCGCCGTCGCCGCCAGTCCTTCGGCGTGTCCGTATGCCGCCGCCGTCGCACCGTTGCCTATTGCTAGAGCCTGCGTTCCCGTGGTTGTCGTGTTGCTTCCGATGGCCAGCGCGTTGTCCGCCTGTACATTTGCGTTTGGACCTATCGCCAGCGCGTTGTCGCCGCCCGCCGTCGCGCTGTTGCCGATTGCCATTGTCCCCGACCCGCCTATGGTCGTGTCTTTGCCAATGTCGATATAGTTTGTCGCGCCCTGTGACACGGTCTTGGAGCCGCCGCCGATTGATACGGGATCCGCCGCCTTGTCGAGCTTGCCATACCGCAGTGTATCGAGCGCGTCGGAGACTGTACACGCCGAGAATGACGCCGCGCTTCCCTGTCCCTCCAAAACGCAACGCATAAGCACACCGTTGACTAATGCCAACTGTCCAACGGTGTAATATGCCCCGCCCTGCGGATATGCTAAGTCTTCGATAACGGAGAAATGCCCACCTGCATTCGGGACCGCGCCCAACGACGGGAGTTGCACGCGCTTGGTAACGCCGCCGTCGCCGTAGAGCGTCACGCCGTCGGAATCAACCGTATACTTGACTGTTTCGCCGTTGAGCATTCGGACGGTGCCCGTGATGTCGCCGCCCGTCTTGCCTATAAGGTCAAGATTGGCCGCCGTCTTGTTGCCTGTGAGGGTAACGCCGTTGACCTGCGGCTTGTTGCTCAGAGCCGCGTAATCGTTGGTTTCAATGGGATATTGTGCTTCCCATTGTCCGACAGTCTCGCCATCTGCGACAGCGTAGATATAGCGATATTCCGCACCGTCATGGGTCTCGTCGTCGAGAACTACCGCGTAGTCGTTGCGCGTCGGCGTCCTGACAACTCCGCCCGAGTATACGGTCTGAGCGTTAATCAGGTCGGCACGGGTCGGGAACGCCGCGCCCTGCGCCGTATACGTGATGTAGTACGCCGCGATCTTGTCTATGGCCGCGTCAGTCTGTGCCGCCGTGTAGTAGTTTTCCGCGAGGTTGTCCGCAAGTTCCGAAAGGCTCTCCGTGATATTGCCAATAGTCGCCGCCGAAAATCCTACCCATGCCGTTCCGTTGTACAGTTTGAGGTCGCCGCCAAACGGCGCGACGTCACCCTTCTTTACGGGATCTGGTGCCGTGTCGAAGTATTTGAGCTGATATGACACCGTTCCCGGCTGCACCTTCATGTCGCGGGTATATACCGCAAAATCGGCAATGCCGAGAATGTAGGATGTAATGGGGTCGCCGTTCTCGTCTATGCCGTCTGCGAGTATCGAGAAGCCGCTCTTTACCCGTCCGCTCGTCTCCGTTGCGGGTAGCGTTGCCGTCCATACGCCCTCCGCGCCGACGCTCGCCTCTACCGTGACATTCGAGCCGTCGGGATACTGCGCGTTGACATATACTTTCGTGATGTGCCAGCTTCCGACAGAAGCGGGGACGCGGCGGATGAATGCAGTTGACGCGCTGCCGACAATCGCCGTAGCTTCGAAGAGCGGAAGTTCTGGATGCGCCGCATTGAGTTGAACGGTAAAACTGCGTATCATGGTTTTTCTCCTTAGTTCAAATAGTCTGATAGTGAGTCGGGCTCGAGGTATTCCACGTAGAACGTAGCCCATTCGAGCGGGAAGTGAGAGATGTCATTTTCTTCGCGGCGTATCCTGTTGACGATTGCCCCCGCGTTGCAGTTGCGCACAATCACCAGTATGATGTCGCGCAACTCCTCCACGATTGCGTTCCCGCCGTTTAGGGTGAGGCCGTTCGCCGTGTCCGTCCGCTCCGTGACAACATTTGTGATGACCTTCTCGCCGCCTTCGCCCTTGACGAGTCCGCCGATGACGATGCGCACGGTGAAAAGGTCGTCCTCCTTCGTGGCCTCGTTTTCCTCGCGCGGCGAAAGCCAGCAGAAAGGCGCGTCCCTCTCGCCGGGCACGGCGGCGGCGTATGCCCCTACATGGACCGCGAGACCGCGCCCGAAATGTTCTACGCAGAACTCCCGCACCGCTTCGCTTTCGGCTATCGCAGTCGCCGCGTTGTTCATAATCTGTCGATGCGCCGTCATTTCGCCCTCCCCTCCTTCGCCGCCTGTCTGTCCGCGAGATTTTGCACGCTTCTGAAAAGCGCAAGTGCTTCCTGTTCCTTTTCCGCTTCGCGAGCCGCAGACGAGAGGAACGGAAGGCACCACGACGCGAGATTGTCAGCGCGTCCTGGTATCTCCTTCGGTTCGCCCGCCAGTATCTTGACAAGCGCGAATAGCAAAGTGAGGATGTCGGACAGCGCAAGCGGAAGCCATACACCCATAGTCCGCGCCCCCTCGTCAAGGAACGCCGCCGTTGTAGTCTCGCCGCCTTCGCTCCGGCTTACGAAAGCAGCCCAATAAAATTTGAGAGCGGACTCCCCTCTGGAACGCCCGCCAGTTCCTTCGCGAGTTTCTGCAACTGCGGGAGCGAGAGCGCGGTCGCGTCGATAGGCTTTCCGTCAGCACCCGTGCAATGGTCGGCAATCAGCCGCGTATAAGCCTCCTCGATGCACTCCTTCCCCTCCGCGAAAATCGCGCGGTTGGAGCGGAGTTCCGAAACGGTAAGGCGTCGCACCTTGACCGTTTCGTCTCCGAGGGTAACGTCTACGGTATCGCAGAACATAGCCGCCGCCCCTTATGCCTGTGCTGTCGAGCCGTCCGGGCGGAAGGTGACGTCGTATGTCGCTTTCCTGTCGCTGCTCGCGTCGATGGACGGCGGGGCGACCTTCGTGACAATCGCCTTCGCGTAGGATACCGTTGCGGAGACGTCCGTTCCGCCGTTTTCCAAAGTCACCGCAATCGAGAGAGCCGCCGGGGCCGCGTCCGCCGTTATGTCTCCCGTTCCCTTCTGGTAAAGGGTAATCGTGAACTCGTCGATCTCCTTCAACGCGCCCGTGATGAACTGCTTGACCGAATCCGAGAGCGCGGTAGTCTCCACCGCCTCTTTCGTCTCCGCCGCCATTGCGGGACCGCTTGCCATGTCATACGTCGCGCCGCCGAAAGTCAGCACCGCGCTTTTGACTGCGTATCTGTTTGCCATTGTTTTTCCCTCCTGTTGAAGGTTGATAAAACGGCGTGAAGCGGCGAGCCAAGATACACCGCTTCACGCCTTGACCGATGATTAGGCCGTGACAATCTGCAGGTAGCCCGGCGCGCCGTTAGAAGACTGCTTCGAGAGAGCCGCGCCCCAGAGGGCGTCAGCCGTCCACGAGCACTTTCCGTTGCACGCGTCCACCACCGTGCGGAAGCCGAGCGAGAAGCCCGTCGCCTCGTCGGTAGCCGTAGAGAACTCAATCAGTCCGCCGCCCTCGCGAACGGGCGTGACTATGCGGTTCGCCGTGGCGATTGCACCCTCCGGGACAACGAAACCGATTCCGTTGTTCGCGGACGCGCCAGAAGCCGCAGACGCATTCGGCGCGGGCACGACGGCCTTGAATCCGAGGAACTCGCCTATCATCCCCGACCGCAGAATCTGGTCGTCGCCAATCACGTAGGCGGGAAGGACGGCGAGAAGCGCCGCGTAAGCCGTGGGCGTGAGAAGAAGCACGCACTGGCGCGGGTCGTATCCTGCCGCGACAACCTTCCCCCAGATTGCCGTGAAGTCCGCAAGGGCGGCGTAGGTCGCCTGTGTGATTGCGGCGTCGCGGTTGG
This sequence comes from Kiritimatiellia bacterium, assembly GCA_016284515.1. Taxonomy (GTDB): domain Bacteria; phylum Verrucomicrobiota; class Kiritimatiellia; order RFP12; family UBA1067; genus UBA1067. The sequence goes on from JAEEOY010000274.1 coordinate 28,617, forward strand.
CATAGGTGAGAAGCCCCATGATGGACTGAACGGCGTACTTGCCGACCGCCTCCGCCGCCTTCGGGCCGAACTTGGACCAGCACGGCGCGAACTCGTTTTCAAGGGCCTGCCTGTCCGATACCGTGAAGGTGCTCTTCCTGTGGGTCGAGAGCGTCACGGTAGCGGGCGCGATCTGATTCGTCGAGTGGCAGTAGTTCTTCCCGTTGTCGGGGTCGAAGTCCTCCGAGTCGGACGAAAGCACCTCCACCGCGATTGCGGAGAACTTTTCGCCGTTCTGCGGCGCGTAGTTGGTCGAGAACAGCTTGGTGAACTCGACAAACGGCTTGATTGCCAGAATGCACTTGTCAGCAGCCGCGACAAGTCCGGCGTTTGCACTAACTGATGTTGCCATGATTTTTATCCTTTCGGAATGTGGTTACTTGATTTTCCCCGCGCGCTTCTGTGCGCGGAGTTTCTCCCTCTCCGCCGCCGTGGTCGCCGCCTTCATTTTTTCGGCGTAGGTCGATCCGACTTCGGGAGGTGTCAGCACCCCGGCCGTAAGCAGGTCGCGGGTATTTTCGAGCTGCGCCGCCTTGTCCTCTGCGGCCTTGAGACTGTCGCGGGTCTCCGCGAGGTCTGCGGTCGCCTTCTGGAGGGCGTTCTCGCTCTCTTCGAGCTTTGCGGAAAGCTCGCTCACCTTCGCCTTTGCGTCCGTGAGGTCTTTCTCGCTTGCTTCGAGCTTACTCTTGAAATCGTCTCGTTCGGCGGTAATCGCGGCAATCTGCGCCTTGAACTCGTCCGCCTGTGCGGTCTTGTCCGCTTCGGAAGCCGCCTTGAGGTCGTTGAACTTCTTGGAAAGCCCCTTGAACCGCGCCTCCCAGTTATCGCCGCCTGTCGCGCCCTGTGGCGCGTTTCTTTCGGGGGCCTTGTCGTGATACTCCATAAGCGCGCGGGCCGCTTCTGGGGCCTTGTCGTATGCCCTGCGCGTGAGGGAAGCCGCCGCCCTCAATTCGCCGCCGTAGTCCTCCACGGTGAAGCCGTAGTCAGCCGCCTCTTCGCGGGGTATCCACGTCTCCTCGTCCATGTAGCCCTTCACCTCGTCGGCGGTCTTCGTGTTCTTGGACATATAGAAGCCGAGAATGCTGTCGCGCATCTTGTCGAGCGTGTCGGCGTCCTTGCGCAACTCCTCCGCATTGCCCGAAGTGTAGGTCCACGGGTTGTGAATCATGAGGAACGAGCCTTCGCCCATCTTGATGCTCTTGGCCGCGCAGGCGATTGCGGAAGCCATAGAAGCGGCGATGCCGAGGACATTGCAGGTAGTCTCGCCGGGATATTTCTTGATTGCGTTGCATATCGCAAGCCCGCCCGTCACGCTGCCGCCGTAAGAATTGATGTTGAACTCCACCGCTTCGCCCTTCGCGTCCGCGAGGAAGTCCACTATCTGCTTGGGCGTGACTTCGGACTCGTACCACCGCTCCGTCTCGCCGCCGATTATGTCGCCGAAGATGTTGAATGTCTTCATGATTTGTTGTTCTCCTGTTCGTTTGGCGACACCGTGCCGCCGTTGCTCGAAATGATGCCGCCCGAAACTGTCTGCAGTCGCGGGTCGGGTATGCCGTTGGCCGTCGCGAACTGTATCTCCTCCGCCGTTTCCAGAAGTTTCCGCTTCCAGTCGGGACCGAGGGTTTCATGGTAGTTGCGCGTGAGGTTTTTAAGACCCAGCCCGATTGCGTTCTGCTCGTCCACGGGATTTAGGGCGCGCTCTATCGGATGCTGCCACTTGACGCACGTCCGCTTCCAGTCGGCGGGAAGTGCCGCATCCTGCGGTATCTCGCCGCGAGACTGCGCACGCCGCGCCCAGTTGGCGAGCGCCCAGTCGAGGAAAGCGACTTCAAGGCGGTGGAACTCCACGCGGAACTGCGTCTGCGCAAGTATCATCTCCGCCATAGCCGCCGAATACGAGTTGTCAGCCTTGCCTGTCGCGAAAAGCGAGGTCAGCCCCGCCGCATACGCCGCGCCGCTGTGAAGCCACCGCGAGAACTCGACAAGCTTGTCGTTCGGGTGTTCCGCGCTGATTGCCTCGAACTTGCAGCCGGGGGGAAGCACGTCGTAAATCGTGCCGAGACTGGCTATGGAATCTATGTCGAGCCGCTGCTGTTCTATCTCCTCCGCAATCGGATCCGACTCCGCGCCGTCAGCGTCCACCGCAACGGGGGCGACTGCGTCGGGGTCAAGCTCCGCCGCAAGCTCGCCCTCCCCCGTCTCGCCGTCCTGTTGCGTGACCTGTCCGATTATCTGCGCGTTCCGCTTGGACGCCTGTACCTCGAACCCCTGCAGGTCCGCGCCGTCGGAAATTGTCGCGAGTCCGCTCCATAGCGGAGACGAGCCGCGCATCTGATTGACGCGGCGGAAATTCCGAATCATGTTAAACTGGCAATCAGTCCACCGCAGTCCTGCGGGTTTAATCAAGGTCCACGCGGCGCGCCGTCCGTCCGCTCCGAATAGCCTGTATTCGCTCTCGCCGCGTTGCGCCCAGCTAACGATTACGCCGACGGTTTTCCCGTTCTCGTCCTTGATAATGCCCTGATGTTGCGTGCAGCCGGGAAAAGCCGCCTTGAACTCGCTCTCGCTGATATTGCCGACGCAATCCGGCTCAAATGTGATAATCTGCCCCGAATCCCTGCGCGTGACGCGCCAGTCGTAGACCACGACAAGGTCGCCGCCGACGTAGAGGGTTCGGAGAACAAGCCGCAGAAGGGACTGGAGGTCTAAATCGTCGAAATACTCCGCCTCTTGACACCATTCAGCGAAAGCGCGGTGTATGATTTCCTGTTCGCGCTCATAGCCTGTCGGAAATGCGAATATGGCCTTTCCGCCGACATCCCCAATCACATTATTGCACAGCTGATTGAGAATGCCCTCCATGTGTTCGGAATTGCGCTCCGTGTTCCGAGCGAGGGCTATGAGCCTATTTCGTTCCGATGCCGTCAACTGCGTAAGCTCGCCGCCTGTTTCCGCCGTAGTCCAGCGGCGGTTCAACTGGTCGGGACCCCATACAGTCTTATAGCCGCCGCGTCCAAAGAATCCGCCGAGCCGCAGCCCTTTCAGAATGTGCCGAGCCGCCCTCATGCGTAGAGCCACGGGAAGCGCGTTGTACGGCGTCGCGGCGTTTACCCTAACATTGGCCGCCTTGTCCGTGCGGCGCGCCTCTACGGCTCTTGTCGCGCGCCCTGCGCGGCTTGATGCAACAGTCTTTGTTTTCGCCTTCGCCATTACCACATCCCTCCGCTACGGACAGTCAAGACGTGGCGAATACCCGTCGCATTCGGCCATGAAGCAAGCGCCATGTTGATTTCCTGTACCCGCATCGCGTAGTGGGCGCGGAGCTTGAGAAGCTTCTCGACGTCTTGATGGGTGTACGATTGCGAGCCGCCGCCCGCCGACAGACTGGCGGAAGCCGTCCCGCTCGTCGCGATTTCTTGGCAACATCTGTCTATCTCCGTTATCCAGAAAAGATAGCGGTTCTTGACCTTGATACGATTTGCACGGGCCTTCGTCATGCCCGCATTCTATCATTTATACATGTATAGTAATTACATTTTTTGTAATTCATTGCCCCTATGGGGCAACTATCGCATTTTAAGGGCTGAAAGCCTGTTTTTTCCGCAGTCGCGGCAAGCGAGAGCTAAACGCCGCGCGACAGCAACGACAAGGGGGCTGGAAGCGCGAGATTTCCGAGCCATATAAATATATGGCTTGACCCCTAAAAACCCCGTGACGGCGAAATGACCTAAAATGCCACGACACGCACGGAAACGCCCCTTCCTGCGCTCGATTTCAAGTCCTATACTTGATATGGGAAGGCCCCTAAAAACCTCGTCAGCGCAAAATTACATTTCCTGTAATGGTATACATGCATAAATCGCACTACCCTTCACGGTAGACGATGACCTCATGCTTACCGCATTGAGCGCACTTGACATAGACACGGCGGACACCCTTATAGGTCCGTGTCGAATACTTCCGCCACGGTTGCCACTTCCCGCACTCCGGGCACTTCTCAATTTTTCGGATAATCACGCCGCACCTCCTTTGCACACATCCATCATCTTCTGAAAACAGTCAGCGCACACGTCATATTCATGCCACTCGCCCGATTCGGTAGAATATGATTTTTTCCAGAAGCGAAGCCGCGCGCCGCTCGATAACCACTTGAAGCGGGTTGGCTTGATTTCCTTTTGGCAGATGTCGCAGATGGTCTTTCGTTCAATGATTTTCATTTTCGATACCTTCCCTTCTTGAATGTCGCTCGCGGTTTCGCCTTCGCCACCTGTCGCGGCTTGACGGACGCAGTCGGTTTCACCGTGCGGAACTTCGGCGGTGCAAGCGGATCCTTCGCCGTGCCGTCCTCCATAGCCGCCTCAAGGTCGATTTCAGACGGATGCGGCAACGTCCCCGTGTCCCCCGTCCCCTCCGTCGTGTCGCTCGCTCCGTCATATCCTGCCGCCGAATCCTTTACGCCGAGAGCCGCCGTGTCGATTGTAGAAGATAGCGCGTCATAAGCACGGAACCACGATGCAAGGGCGAAGCAGCCAGTTACCGCGTCGCACCAGTGTTCGGGGCCTGTAGTCACCCAGTCCCACGCCGTCGTTGTCTCGCGTCCGCTGTACGCTTGATATTTGCGCACAAGCCTTTCCGCTACTATCTCCTGTGCGAACCTGTAATGTTCGCTTGCGTCCCTGCCGAATACCGAGAGAGAGCCAGGCATTAGCGGATGCTCAAGAAATCCCGTCTGCATGACCTCTCGCCAGTACGGGGCCATGTAAGCCAAATATTCACCAAACCGCGAACGGGTCGCGAAGATGTGGTCGCCGCGCCGTAGCATATCCGCCTTCCGCGTTCCGAACTTGTTCCACGGAAAGCCGCGCATTGAGAGAAGCGGAAACCCGACGGGCATTCGCTTGCGGATTACGAATAATGTCCTGTGTACCACGTCGGGGAGCCATCCACGGTCGAAAGCAAGGGCACGCACATTTATTGTTCGTCCGTGCGTGTCACGAATGCGCCGCGTAGCGATTAGGTTTACTACATCCCGTATTCCAGCCGCCACCCGCCTGTTCCTCGTTGTCTCGCTTGCGTTCGGCGGAACGAGCGGCGTGCCGTCCGACGGATACCGCCCGTAGTCGATTACCGCCCCGACCCTCTGCGGCCCGAAAGCGACGAGAGCCCACGACAACCCCGCGCCCGCCTGGATGTTGATGTCGCAAAAGCCGACTACTGTGTCTGTCCCCGGCGGCAACACGCCGCGCTCCGACCCGTTCATCGCGGAAGCCACGCGGTCGGCGTCGATCTGAATCTCCGCCAGTGCGTCAACGACCTTCATCATGATTTCGGCGTTGAAGGCGTCGCGGCCCATCTTGGCGCGGAGATTGAGAAGGTGATGCACAACGTCAACCTCGCGCTTGTGGTCGAACTGTTCGGCGTCTACCGTCTCCATGCCCTCGAAGAGCGCGGCGTTGTCGCGATACCACTTTGTCGAGCGCGTGCGCTTGTAGTCTTTCGCCGCCGCGTCCGCCGCGTATTGCTCGCAGAACAACTCGCACAGACTATCCCAGTTTTTCGGCAACACCTTGATAAAGGGCTGAACCTTTACGGACCATTCGGGATACTTCGCCTGTGATGAGATTTCGGTCGCGACGTCCCCGAACCTCTGCGGCGTGATTGTCAGGAACGCCGAGATTGTAGAGTCGTGACCCGCGAGTCCGAGCGCGTCCGAGTGTATGTATTCCAGAATCTGCGCAACCAGTTTCGGGGAAGCCGCCGACTTGCGCGTCTGAGGGTCGTCAAGTAGAAGCATATCCGGGCGTTGTCCGCTTTCGTTCGCGCCGCGAATCGAGGAACCAACGCCCGTGACCGCCAGTATTCCGCCGCAGCCCTCGTCGAGAAGCCGCCCGTCAAACCCTCGCAAGGTCGGGAAAGTGATATGCTCGGCACCCCATTCAATCTCCGTCGCCTCGCCGTGGTAGGTCTGCGAAGCCGCGCGTTGCGAGACTCCGCCCAAATGGCGTATCGGTAGCGCAATCGCGGGGAAGTCCTGCCGGATTGCCTTAGACCTCGCCAGCAGTCGGCGTATTGTCTTGAGGTTGCGCTTGGCGACATTGAGCGAAGCGCCTATCGTAATCACGAACCGCCTGTGTCCGTAGAGCAATGCCCAGATGGCAGCGATAATGTCAATCCACGTCGTTTTTCCGCCGCCGCGTGCATACAGCTCCGCCGTCTGTCCGCCGTTGAGAATACACTCTTGTGCATCGTGGATTAGACCCGCCTTTATGTCCGCGCTCGCCCTGTGCCGCAACAATTCGCGGCAATACATCCACCCGAAAAGCTCCAAATCAAACTTGCACCTTGCTTTCAGTCGCGGATGTCGCGGCGCGGGTATCTCCCCTACGTCGTTACGCCTGTTGACGTATGCCGCAACGCGGTCAGCCGTGGACTTTGGCGCGTTTTTTGCGGTCGCTTTTTTGAGTTGCCGAACAGTAGCAGCCGCGCGGAATGCCCGCAGCTCCTCATCGGTGAACTTTCTACCGACTGTCGCCTCTGCGTTGACGCGCGTAACGCCCTGCAACGCAAGGGCTTTGATCTGTTCGATTACAGTCATTCAGCCAAGAAACCGCCTTTCGCGAGCGAAAATAGAACGTCTTTCGCGCGACGATACCTTCGCCCGCCGGGCAATGGTAGGGAAAACTCGAATCCGACATACTTCGTCAACTCGTCTTTCGTGAGTTCTCGGCTTTTCTTGACCGCCGCGCGGAACACCATGCCGTCATCGAACCACTTTTCGATTTCGAGCCCTACCGTAGATAGCGACCTCGCGAGAGATGCGCGGTCGTGGTAATGCTGATAGTACCAATGTCCTGCGCGAAGTATCGCCGTGAAGTTGTCGGAGTCAAGGAACGAAATCATGCGCTTGTCAGAATTGTCGGCGGACACCTTCGCTTGCATCCGCCGCTTCACGTCCACAAGCGAGCGCCCGGAACAGAAGATGCGCCCGTCAGGACTGCAGAACGCATTGAGACAACCCAGTACCGATAATTCGGCGTCCATACTGTCTACCGAATTGAGTACGGAATCGCAGATTACCACATCGAACCGCCCGTGCTTCTCGATGTGCCGACATAGCGCGTCTATCTGCCTGTTGCCCTTCGCAATGTCGATAGCCTTTCGGTTATTGTTGTAGAACTCTACCCCGAGCGCGTGCGGAATGCGCCGAGCCAACGCCGTGATATATGCACCCCGTCCGCAGCCGAAGTCAAGGACGGACGGCGGGGTCGGGCGTGCGTTTATGTACGGAAGCGCCAGCCGTTCGTATGTCATCGAAGCCCATTGCTTCTGCCCTTCGGTTTTCTCCGTATGTCGGAACAGTTGCGCCAGCCCCTGTACATAAGTCTCCTTCGGAAGGCTATCATACGAATATTCGCCATAGCCCTGCGTGAGATACTTTTCAGCTACCGACATTTTCGCCGCCGGGATTGCCGACACATTTACCTTCAATCGCAGGTTCTGGCACGCCTTGATATATGGCGCGCCGATGAACACACGCCGACCGCAGACCACGGCGCAGAACACATTGCCGTAGCGAAGTATCAGCTTGCAGACCTCCTTCACTGATGTGCCGGGCGCGTAGTCCACTCGAAAGTCGGAAGCCGACATTTCAGAAAATCCGGCGGGGGCGTCCATGAGACATATTGCGGCGTTTCGGGACTGGTCTGTGCCGTTGTGCAGCTGGTTGAAAGTCATTTCGTCGGCGGTGGATATGCCTTCCAAGAAGAAGCACGGGACGCGCTCGATGCCCGCCGCCTTCGCCGCCTTCGTCCTCTGGTGCCCGGCTATGATTACACGGTTGCCACGGTTGACTATCGGGGGCAATATGCAGCCGAGCTCGCGCAGACTGTCAGCAAGAGCCGCCGACTGTTCGGCTGTTATCCTGCGCGGGTTGTAGGGCGCGGGCGTGAGACTGTTTACGTTTACATACTCAATCATGAGTCGTTGCCTCTTGGACGATAAGATGCGAGAAGAATCCATAACCGCAACTGCCATTCTGGACATACTTCTCGTAAGCAGACCTTATCAGCGAAATCTCCTCCTCCGAGACGGGTATCCGAAGCCCGCCGAAGTTTACGAGTGTCACTCCGTCCGACAAGTCCCCCTTGTCGCCCTCGTCAATCTCCGCCGTGTCCTCCTCCGTCGCGGCGAGTAGAGCCTCTACCGCCTCGCTCCCCATGAGCCGATCCAGCTCCTCCCTGTCATACTGTTCGAGCAACTTCTCCGCGTCGGGCGTGCCGTCCACGGTATTGGCTGAAACGATAAACTCGCGCCGCTCTTCGGGAGTCATGTCCGTTACGTCGCAGAACCACTCGGCGGGAACCTCGCCCTCCTCGCCGTAGATGGCTTTCAGTTCGCGGAGCCGCTTGTTTCCGCTAATAATTACCCGCTGCCCCCTGTAGTCCGTGCCGTTTATGGCGCGGAAGTCGCGGACATAGGCCAGCCGCATAGCCTTCAAGCCTTTGGGGACGCGTTCGAGCTTGCCGCGTAGCCGCTCCAGCGCGTCCGGGGTTGCCACATACGGATTGTCGGGGTTTTCTATGTAGTCGGATAGTTTGACTGTCTTTTCAGTTTTCATAAATTTATTTTTGATTTTCGTTAGTCAGTAAATTTATTTAACCTTGCGCGTGAAACTGCCCCTTCGGGCTTGACCTTGACAGTACCTTAGCGGGGGGGGTGTCCGTTCGCCCCATCCGCATTTCATGGATTATGTAAGTAGGTGTTTCGCGCCTGTTCATGTGCGCATTATAGCACATCCCGACCGCACATAAAGCCATTTCACGGAACATTGTGCCCCGTTCGGTCGCAAACTCGCACGAGAAGGCCCCTTCCTGCCCTTTGCGCTCGTCAAGGGTAAATGTATGCCCCCGCCCGCGCAAACGCAAGGAAGGCCCGTTGTCGTTGCTCTGTTGGCGTTTCGCGGATAAAACAAAAGGCGGCCCGAATGAGCCGCCCTGTGTGAATCTTGATGGTAGATGTTATTTAGTCGTAGTCCCCAAACCAAATGCTCTGTCTGTTTAATGCGTCACTGGCCTTGTCTTCCCCTGCCTTGTCGGCGTGATACTTAGCCTCTTTGGTGATATAGGAAGCAATGAAGGCTTCGCGATTGGCAATGTGGTCATACGAGTTAATCGCCACGCCTATCCTATTCACGAACCTGTCTGCCTGATCTTCGACGTATACCTGCCACTCCGCCCTGTTGAGTCCGGGAGCATTTTCAGTCAACCTGTCCCAGATAGCCTCGGCGCAACGCTCTTTCAGCGACTTCGGGGCGGCTCCTGTAGTCGCGGGGGCTGTCGGCGTGCCTGTGCCTTGCTGTGGTACCTCGTCTTTCCACCTCTCTTGGTTTAGGAAGGTGGACGGGTGAGGAATGTACTGCTGATCCTTCCCCGCCCATTCAGCACCGTGCGCCTCTATGCCCTTGAGTATGTCAGCCAGCAGGGCTTTCGGGTCTTTGGACTTTTTGGCTTTCGCCTTGAAGGCCTTAAGGGCTGCTGGCTTACCGACCTTGCGGGGATACGCCCCGTAGAATTTATTGAACAATTCTTCAATGTCCACGCCTTTCTCACTCTCCCCCTGTGGGGGATGTAAGGGGGTATTATTGTTTGTTTGATTAGTGTCGTTTAGTATCGTATCGTGTCGTGTCGTGTCGGTTGGGTTTTGTTGGGTTTCCTGTTGGGTTTTCGTTGGGTTTTCGTTGGGTTTTTGCGTATCAGTAGAACTGCGCGGTCTTCCGCCTTTTCTGCCGTTTTCGGCGGCTGTGACCGCCTTGCGCTCGGTCTTGGCACATCCGCCATTTCGCTTTTCGGCGAATCTTTCATTTGCGGTCTTGATCACGTCGAACATGAATCCCGCCGCGCCTGTCGGACGCGCGAAATCCCGTCCCAATCGCCAACGCAACAGCGCAATGACTACGGCGTCGCGGTCGACTTGACTCGCTTCTGCTAGTCCCTGCAGATGCTCTGCATACAGTATTATTCCGGGGTTCATCTTGGCTCCGTGTAGATTAAGGGGTACTCACCTAGCGGCTTTCCCCCGTGTGTTTATTTCGCGTCCTTGAGCGCGGCGGCAATGCGCTCGCACACGCGCGTGCCCTCTGCGATATACTTATTGTGCGCGAGGTTTTCTTGAATCGTCTCAAGGTCGCGTGCCACGCCTGCGACATTGAGCGCGGTTTGTGCTACATCAGTAGGAATCGGTCCGTCTGCGCGCATAAGCTCGGTGCGAATAATTCGCGACTCCACCTGCGCCCGCTCTGTAAGCGACTTCAATTCAATGAGCATATGCTCCAGACCGTGAATCTCTTTCGCCACGTCGCGAAGGTCTTTCTCAACATCGCGCATCATTGTAGTCATATCTATTTTTTTCATTTTGTTTTTCCTTTCTTGGCTTTTTTACGGGGCGGGGAACACCCCACCCCAAATTGATTAGCGAGTGTAGTCCTCCGCCTCGACCACGGCTTCGATTTCGTGCGCATGTTCAAGCGCAATAGCCTTCGCGTATTCGCATGCGCTCGCAATGTCGGGGGCGGCAAGACGCACATACACTGACTTCGTGATAGTCACCTTCACGGCGAACATCTCGCACCCGCGTGCATTGCGGGCGGGGAAGTATTCTCCCGCGCCCATGTCCCACTTGAGTGGTTCGCTGATTGAGTCGCGAATCTGCGCGAACTCTTTCGCAGTTATTTCGGCTTTGTCGAAGTCCGTCTTTTTAGCGGTCGCGAGTCCGCACCGCTCGACGGCGCGGGAAAAGTCGCGGAACTTTGCGTTCAGCGCCTTGAGGTTCTTGGGCTTGTTCATTGTCTTGGCTTTGGTTTTCATCTTGGCTTCCTTACTTTTTTGGTTATGTGTGTTAGTTTTGCGGCGGATTATACCCCGCCGCTCGGTATATTGTCAACTGCGGCGCGGGGGCGGTAGAGTATCAGCGACCGCGCTCCGCACCTCCAGCATTTCGCGTAAATTCGGCGCTCGCCACGGACTACCCGCGAGGAAGTCTTCCTCCACGGATTGAATTGTCCGCACCTCGGGCACTGTTCGATATCGCGAATTACGACCATTGCGTCCTCCGTCAGAATGGCATCGGTTCATCTTCGGGCGTCTCGTCGGGCGCGGGGGCGTCGGTAGCAGCGGGAGCGGCTTCGAGCACCTTGATTTTGGCGGCATAAAGCCGCGTCGAAAATCCCGAGCGCCCGTCAACCTCCCAGCGCCTTCCGCCGATGCGTCCCTCTACCTGCACGACATCGCCGGGGTCGAGCGGGTCGGCAAGCGCGCACTTGTCGCCCGTCAGCGTGATTGCGACGGGGTTGTCGCGGTGCTGGTTCTTGAACTCATATCCGCAATCAAGAACAACCTCGCGGAAGGTCGCATTCGCTCGGGTCTGTGTCTCCGCAATCGCGGACACCGTGCCGACGAGCTCGAATTCAGTCGAGTGTTCCATGTTTCCTCCCTTCGTCTATGCGGCCTTCGCAATATCCGGCGACGTAGCTTGCCGCGACCGTCACGGCGGCGAGAATAGCAATGCTAATCATTGTTCTGTACCTCCGAATTTGGTTCATTAATTCTGCTCCATCCTACGATTTTCATGGCGGATTTGGTGTCGGTGATTCGTGACATTTCCACGATTATCTCCCCCCCCCCTAAAAATTCAAAGATAGTGTCAACTCTATGTTTCAGCTCTGCTATTTCGTCAGTCATTGTCAACCCCCTGTTCTTGGATTAGTCCCGCCGCCGCGAGTCCCTCCGAAATCGCGCGGCGCATGACGGTTTCGGGTCGTTCTGTCGTGTGGATCGTGTCCGCCGCCGTGAGTCGCGCGAAAACGGGCATCAGCCGCATTAGCCGCGCTTCCACAGCCTCGGCTATCATTTCCGCGACCCCCCGCCAGTCGGTCCCGACGGGCATTTTCGCGGCGTTTTCGGCGGTCGTGGGGGTGGCCGTTGCGCCGCGCTTGCACGGACGGCCACGGCGTGCGCCTGTGGAAGGCTTCACTATTCCGCTCATGCCGCCACCTCCTTCTTCGCAGTCGCGTTCTCGATGAACCGCTTGACGCTTTCGGCGTCGTATCCGTGCGCCCGTGACGAGCCAGCGAAGTACGCCGGGGTGATGTGTCCGCGCGCGGCGTATGTGCGCAAGCTGCGCACCGACAACCCCGTGACCTTCGCGACCTCCGCCGCGCTCATTACGGCGGGGAACGGAGCGGGCTTCGCTTCGTGCGATTCGGCGGGAATCCGCCCGTTCAGCGCATTCGCGACCGCCTCGCGCTCCGCAGTAGTGGCGGAGTTGTCGGCGGCGAGAAGCGCCGTTATCGCGCCCTTCGTGACATTCGAAATCATGCCGCACCTCCCTTCGCGTGAAACGCACCGCGAGAAGCGCGGCGTTCGCACCTGTGACGTTCTGCTTCGACAATGTCAACGGCTTCGCGCAGAAGCGAGCGGCGGTTTTGTTCCGCGCGTCCGGCGAGCCAGTTGTATGTCGGCTGAATGAGTTTCAGCATCACCGACTTTTCGTTTTTGGGTATTCCCATAGCAACAGTATCCTTTCTGTGTTCTATTGCCGTCGGGTAAAAATGCCGTTCACGGACAACGCAATCGCACGGGGCGCATTGCGTCCCGTTCAACTTGCCATCATGTCCGTAAAAAGACATAGGACCGACTACCTTTCTGGGCTTTCGCCCATAAGCTGAATCAGCATTGTAGTCGGTCCCATCGGGGTCGCGTCGCACCCGCGCCGCATCGCCCTCAAGTCCATCCACCCACCGGGGTGTTACGGTTGGAATGTTACCAAAGATTTTCGCCGCGCACAAGGGGTCAAACTAACTTTTTTTAATTTTTTTGGATTTTCTTTTCTGTGCGTACCCACAGACGAAAAATCGGGTGTTCCGCCCGGCGGCGTAAATCCTGCCGAGGCAAAAATCACCCCCGCGATGGCGTGAGCGAGCGCGGCGATACGCGCTTCGGATCTTCGCCGTCGAGCGGCTTCCGGCGAATGTGAATGTTCGTGTTTCATTACTATTGCCACGGGGACAAAAAACGGATTGGGCATAACCCAATCCGCTTTCAATCCGTTTTGAATCCGCTTTCATTTTCGCCGTTCGTCCAGCAGCGCGGCGATTATGTCGGCGGGCATCTGTCCGCTCTCCTTCGCCAGTCGCCGCAACTTGTCGGCATCGGCGGGAAAAACGCGAATGCACGCGGTCGCGCGCTCCGTCCTGTCCCCCCAACGTGAAGCGGCTCCGCTTTTCCCGGCTTCCGACCTAATTCTCGACAATCTGCTTTTTCTCGGCATATCTTTACCTCCGCGAACAGTCTATCATATATCAGTCATTCGCGCAACTGGCAACCCCCTTGCCCCTCTTCTTGAACTCCGCAACTATCGCGTCAACCGTCCAGCCTTCGAGCCGCCAGATGGCGGCTTCGAAGTATTCGTCAGTGGTCATATCGCGTCCGAGCGCGTCTATAATCTGTTGGCAATCGGTTATCATTTTAGGCCTCCTCCGTGAAAACCCCGTGAATTCCAAAGCATAGCGCGCTCATGCTTCCCTCTATCGCAAGTGTCAGCCCGACGGCCTCGGCGGAGGAAAGAGTAAAGCATACACACCGCTCCTCCATGTCAGCAATTCGCCGCTCGCATACTTCAATCGCATAGCTGCTTACTGGCTCTATAATATGCCGGAGGTTGATTCGTATGTTCGCATCGGTCGTCCTGTGGAACAGTCCGCGCCCGTCCGCGATGCTCTCCGCCTCGCCACGGAACACGCGCAAGAACTCACACACGTCAGTGAAATAAAGGTTGAATTCTATCTTGCGCGCCCAGTCAAAGCGCGGGCAGTCGCTGTCATCCTGCGGCGTGAGGCCCACGACGAGCCGTCCGTCGCGGGATGGCGTCGCGGGTTTAAGGGCTACGGTCAGTGCCGAGCCCGTGCGTTTTCCGTTCGCGTGGTAGAACGCCAGGGTCGGGCGGGGTGTCTGTATCGTGTGCGTGTTCATGTTCGTCTGTCCTTTGGTGTTTTTCGTGCGGGCCCCATGCCCTCACGTCACCGCGGATTATAGCAAATACTTTGCCTTTCGCGCAAGTGGCAAAATGAAATATGTTGAATTTTTTTCACGCGGCCAGAAATGCGTCCCGATACTGTAGAATAAGGGCGAAGTCCACTTCGGGGATGTCAAAAAACGCGCTCCGAACGGAAATGCAACGACAGCAACGACAAGGGCTATTCCTGCGCTCGATTTCGGGATAATATTAAGTATTGCGAAGACCCCTAAACTCCCCGTCACGGGCAAATTCGTAAAATGCCACGATTCGCACGACAAGGGGCCTTCCTGCGCTCGATTTCAAGTCCATATAAAGTATTGGGAAGACCCAAGAAAACCCCGTCAGCGCGAAATTCGGGTTTTTAGACATGTATAATTACACGTCGTGTAAGTTTACCTTCGCCTATCGGAAAGCCGCGGCTATCGGAACGAGACGGCTAACATAGATAGTCTTAGACTAACATTGTTAGTTGTCACTATCGGAACACTGCGGCTAACATTGTTACCATAGCCTATCGGAACACCACGGCTAACATAGTTAGCCAGAAGCAGCAAGGATACCTTCGGCAAACAACGATAGACAAATCTCACATTGATACCTTCGGCAAACAAGGATGGCGGCGGCTATCGTAGTTAGATGCTACTATCGGAACGAGACGGCTAACAGTGTTAGCCCAAACAATCGGAAAGCCGCGGCAAACTTTCCGACGGGGAAAAAATCAGAACCGCATCATCTGACGCGATCCTGATTTCTTCCGTCAGTCGGCCAGCGCCCGGACGCGCTCAAGCGCTTTCGCTATCTCCGCCTTGTCGCCGTTCGCCTTGATTGCGGCGAGAGCTGCGTCGAGCGCGGCGAGGCGGTCGGCGCTGTCCTCCACCACCACGGCTTCGGCGTCTATCGTCTCGCCCTGCCCGATTGCGGGAACCGCCGCAGTCGGGAACGCCCGGAATGCGCGTAGGGTAGCATCGTCGTTTTCATGGAAGTAGTGTGCGCTCTGCTTCGCCGTCGAGTGTCCGACAATGCCCTGCACAATTGCAAACGGAATACCTGCGTTCGCCGCCTTGCTTACAAACGTGTGGCGGAACGAGTGCGCTCCGAGAACAGAGTGGCGGCGGTTCCCTACGTCGGTTTTCTTGCATGTTTCAAGTCCGCACTTCTTGAAAAAATCAACCACTTTTTTGGACAGCGAGGGCTGCTTTTCAATGTATTTCTTCGCAATATCCGGCATTACATATCCAGTCCGCGCGGCGGGGGGATATGCTTCGAGCATAGCACGAAGCGGGGGGAGAATTGGAATGCGCACGCGCGTCTTGAAACGCTTGGTCTTTATTGGCATTATGTCTATGAACCCGCGCGCAAGGTCTATCGACCGCCATTCAAGGGTAGCCGCGTCTCCGAGACGCGCACCCGTGTAGAGCATAATCGTGAACAGTCCTTCGAGTGGGGGTATTTCGCGCCGCGCCGCCTCGAAAATAATCTTCAGTTCCTCGTCGGATAGGTCGCGCCGCTCCGAATCGGGCGTGTCGAGCCGGGGCAGATTGTCGCGCGTCCACGGGTTAACTGTAGCGCGAATCTCGTCAGCGAGACGAGTCCAAATCTGCTGATAGGAGGCAATCTGAATATTGTACGTCGCCGGGCAAAACTCTTCACGAATTACAGCCGCGAACTCCAACGCAATCTTGGGCGTAATGTTACGTATTTCAACGACTTCGGGATGATTGGACCTGAGCCAATCCACCAAACGAATCCAGCGCTTTTCGAGGTGGTAGAGTGTGGTCGCCGTCACGCGCTTGCGCTTCGGCGTCTTGACATACGCCTCCCATCCCTCATCAATCGTGAGGCACTTTTCCTGCGATTCCTGTTGAGCTTTTATCTCGTCGTCAATGCGCTTTTTGACGCCCTCCAGACTTGAGACGTGCTCGTTGCAACTTTTCACCAAATCGACAACCTGTTGCATCTGTTTTTTGGATGTCCCGACTGTGACGTCGGCAGCAGTAACCTTAATCTGCATAGCCGAATCCAGCATCCTTTTTTCTGACTCAAAAAGTTTGTCGCTTAACGCTTGCGCTTTGTCCAACTTGGCTTTCAGCCGCTCCGCCTTAAGCATACTTTCGAGCCATTGTTCAGCTTTCACCCTGTCGGTTTCGCCCGTCGATTTGCTGAACCGCTTTCCGTTTACCATCCATTGCGCAAGCCATATATTCCCGCGCAAGGTCAACGTACCGTTGTGATGCCCTCGTCTTTTCATCTTAACCTCCGTTCACGTTTTGGGCTTCTCGCCGCTTCTCGCCGCTTCTCGCCCGTTCGCGAGAGATTATACCAATAATTGCAACCATTTTGCAACCGTCTTTTTCGGGGAAAAATTAGGGCGGCAATCACGCCACCCTTGATTTTATTGATTAATTTCAACTTTTGAGCAGTTGGAATTTTCGGTATTTCTTATTTATACCATAATCAATACGGTCGCGGTGCGGGCTGGCAGATAAAGGCGTATCTGCTGGACGAGCTCGTCGCGCCACGGGACAAGCCCCGGGCCGTACTTCGCGCCGCGCGCGATCCGCCCCTGCCCGCCGAAGCGCACCTCGTCCGTGTCGAAGAGATGTTTCCACTCCGTGGCCGGCGGAACGAGTATGCCGTATCCCTCGAAGGACTTCGTGGGATTGAAGTTGAACGCAAAGAGGTACTTCCCGCGCTTGAAGGCGAGCACCTTGTCCGGATCGTTCGCGACAAGCTCAACGGCCGCCCCGTCGACGTCGCGAATGCACTTGAGCATCTCCTCGTCGAAGTCTGCGAGCGGCTTGAAGCGGAGCTCCGGGTCGTCCCTCAGCGACCACTGGCGGCGGGCATGGTGGTAGCTCCAGCCATTGTCCTCGCGCGGGAAGTCAATCCATTCCGGATGACCGAACTCGTTGCCCATGAAGTTGAGGTACGCGCCACCGTTGAGCGCCGCCGTCGCGAGGCGCGCCATCTTGTGGAGCGCTATCGCGCGCTCTACCTCAAGTCCATGCTGGTCCTTGCCCATCCCCCAGTAGATCGCCGCGTCCGCGAGCTGGAAGAAGAACGTCTTCCCCCCTACGAGCGCCTGGTCGTGCGACTCGACGTAGGACACGACCTTCTCTTCCGGACGCTTGTTGGTCAGCTCGAAGAAGATGCCGCCCATCGGCCAGTCGTCGTCGCGCACCTTCTCCGCGAGGCGGAACCAGAAGTCTGGCTCGCCCATCGCCATGCGGAAGTCAAAGCCTATGCCGAAGTCCTCCGCCGGCGCTGCGACGCCCGGCATCCCCGAGACGTCCTCCGCGATCGTGATCGCGCCCGGATGCGACTCGTGGATGACGCGGTTCGCCATCTGAAGGTACGCCCACGCGTCGTCGTCGACAGAACCGTTGAAGTACATTCCGTAGTTCGTGAACGCGTCGCCAAGCCCGTGGTTCCAGAAAAGCATCGACGTCACGCCGTCGAAGCGATAACCGTCGAAATGGTACTCGTCAAGCCAGAAGCGGCAGTTCGAAAGAAGGAAGTGTATGACGTCCGTCTTGCCGTAGTCGAAGCAGCGGCTTCCCCACGCGACGTGCCAGCCCTTGTCGCCGTGGTGGAAGTACTGGTAGTCCGTGCCGTCGAACATCGACAGTCCGTCGCGCTCGTTCTGCACCGCGTGCGAGTGGACGAGATCCATGATGACCCTGAGCCCCATTCCGTGCGCCGTGTCGACGAGCGACTTGAGGTCGTCCGGAGTGCCGAAGCGCGAGGACGCGGCGTAGAAGCTGGAGACGTGGTAGCCGAAGGAGCCATAGTACGGATGCTCCATGATCGCCATGAGCTGCACGGTGTCGTACCCCGCCTTCTTCACGCGCGGCAGCACCTCGTCCCGGAACTCGGCGTAAGTGTGGACGCGCTCCTCCTCGCCACCCATGCCGACGTGCGCCTCGTAGATGCACGGATGCTTCGCGCAATTCGGCGTCTTGTGCCTCCACTTGTACTTCGACTCGTAGACCTGCGCGCAGAAGAGCTTGGTGTCAGGATCCTGCACGACGTACCGCGCATAGGCGGGAATGCGTTCGCCGCGTCCGCCCTCCCAGCGCATCTCGAGCCTGTAGTTGTCGCCGGCCTTGATCGCCTTCGCGGGAAGCTTCAGCTCCCAGACGTCCGTACCCGGAATCCGCATGCACTCGTACGCACGGTCGGTGCGCCACTTCGAGAAATCGCCAACGAGCCACATCGACGTCGCGTTCGGCGCCCATTCGCGGAAGACCCACCCGCGGCGAGTCCTGTGCAGACCGTAGTATTCGTGCGCCGACGCCCAGTCGGCAAGCGAGGTCTTCCCTCCCGTAAGCTGGTTCGCGCGGGCGAAGGCGTTCATCGCCCTTCCGCGTATCGCAGTCTCGAAAGGCTTAAGGTAATCGTCATCAAGCAGCTTGGCCATAATATTAACTCCCTTTTTCAATATTATACCATAAAGTCACGTCCCGCGGTTGAATGCACAACTACGGCTGGCAGACGTGCGCTTCGCCGGCGTAGATGCGCTCGCCGGCGACAAGAAGCGAGCCGTCCTCGGCTATGCCTCCGCAAATGCCACGCGCGGGCGCGTCGTCTACATCCGTGCGCAGCACCGCGATCTCGCGTCCGGCTAGGCAGTCGCGCGCGGCAAGGCGCGGCAGATGTGCCGCGAGCCCGCGCTCGCGCCACGCCGGAAGATTCGCCGCAAGCCGCTCCAGAACAGCGTCGCGCACCTCGTCAACCGCGGGGACAGTCCCCACCGGAAGCAGCAAAGAGAGGGATGTCGCGCGGTCCGCGATGTCGGACGGGAACTCGCGTTCACCCACGTTCACGCCGACTCCCGCGATTACCGAGTCGCCGAAACGTTCGCACAAAATCCCCGCTAGCTTGCGTCCGCCGACAAGAACGTCGTTGGGCCACTTGAGCTGCGGATGCAATGATCGACCAACGCTCTCGAGCGCCTCGCAGACGGAGAGTCCCACGACAAGCGGAAACGTCGCGACGCGATCAGGCTCGAGTCCCGACACATCGACTACGGCGGACATCATGAGGTTCTTGCCCGCACAAGACTTCCAGACATGGTCGAGGCGTCCGCGCCCCGCGGTCTGGAAATCAGCAGTGAAGACGTCGCCGGGCATTCCATGATGCGCGTCAGCGTTCGTGGACGCGGTGACGGACTCGTGGATTATCCGCCACTTCATCGCAGCGCCCCGGCGATGCGCCTGAAGTCGGCGGACGAGAGGTCCGTCCCGCTCGGAAGGCAAATCCCCCTCTCGAACAGCGTCTCGGCGACTTCGCCTCCGAAGACCTTGCATCCAGCGAAGACGGGTTGGAGGTGCATGGGCTTCCACACCGGACGCGACTCGATGTCCGCCGCCGCAAGTCTGCGCGACATCGCGTCGCGCTCGCGCCGCGAGGGGAGGAGTCCGATCGTGAGCCAGTGGTTCGAGCCATCCGGCGGAACCATCACGTCGCCCGGAAAGTTCTTCGCGTACCACTCGAAGTTCGCCCTGCGCTTCGCAAGTATCGCAGGCAGCCTATCGAGCTGTGCGATGCCGAGCGCGCCGAGGATGTTGCTGAGGCGGTAGTTGTATCCGACCTCCTTATGCTCGTACCACGCGCATTTCTCGCGCGACTGCTGCGCGCGCTTCTTAGCGCGCTCGGCGAGGCCGCGGTCGTCGGTCACTATCGCGCCGCCGCCGGAAGTCGTGACGATCTTGTTTCCGTTGAAGGAGTAGATTCCGGCAAGGCCGGCGGAACCGGCGCTCTTCCCCTTCCACGTCGCGCCGACAGCCTCCGCAGCGTCGTCAACGAAGATGGCGCCGTATCTGCGGCAGAGCTTCGAGATCGCGCCGTAGTCGCAGCACGCGCCGTAGAGGTCCACGCCGATGACGAGAGTCTTTGACTTTGGCGAGCGGCGTTCCGCCGCATGGTAGGGCGCGATCACCGAGAGCGCCGCAGGCTTGAGCGCCTCTTCAAGGAGCGCAACGTCAATGTTTCCCGTGGCGTCGCAGTCGACGAAAACAAGCTTCGCGCCGCGGTGAAACGCAGGCCCGACAGTCGCGATGAATGTTAGCGTCGGCGCGATGACGGTCCAAGACTCGTCCACCCCGAGCTCGGACATCACAAGATCTATCGCTGCGGTTCCGCTCGAGACCGCGACGGCGTAGCGGCGCCCGGCGAGCGCCGCGAGACGCCGCTCGAACTCGTCCACCTGCGGACCGCACGGCGCGACGTATCCGGAATCGAACGCGCGCTTCACAGCGGCTCGCTCCTTCGCGCCGACGGACGGCGGAGAAAGGAATATCCTACTCGTCTTTGTATTCGACATTTGTGCCTCCGGCCTGCGCCTTTCTGTAGGACTTCGCCTTGGGATCGTAGTACGAAATCGAGATCCGCGGCGTATGCGCCGCGCCGTCCGCGACGAAGTAGCGCATCCACTCGACTACGGTGACGTCGCCTCCGCGCGAGGTGCCGCGCCCTATCTCGAAAGCGACGCCCTGGGGTTTCCATCCCTTCGGAAGGTACCCGCGCGTCTCGAGATGGTAGGTGATGCGGATGACGTCGTTCGACTCGACCTTCGCGCTGTCCACGCTCTCCGTGAACCTGAGCCCTTCCGAGATTATCCCGCTGAAGTCCGCGGGCTGTCCGGCGGAGGGGAGAGGCTTAATGTCGAGGTCTATCGGCGCCGACTCGACGCGGAAGCTGTTGGAGAACATGAGCGACATTCCGCCGCCCACCTGACGGCCCGACACCATGCCGGACACCGTGAACGAAATCTTACCCTTGAACGGAACGTCATAGCGCACCGGAATCGACAGGCGCTTCACGACGTTCGACGGATTCGTCGACTTGCCGTCCGAAAGGTTCTCCGCCCTTCCGACCTGGGTGAGCCCGTACATCTCGCTCGGCTGAATCTGTATTTGCCCTATGGACGATGACTTGGGTGACTCGAGTGCGAGGATGAACGCGAACGGTTCGCCGACCTGGAGCTCCGCAGGCTCGGTCCTTAAGGACGCCTTTATCTCGACAGGCTTCTGCCTCTCGCCGTTGACGGTCATGCTCATCGAGGACTGCATCTGCTGCATGTGCTGCTGCATCTCGCGGCGCGACTCCTCCATCATCCGCTCCATCTCCTCGAAGAGGCCCTGTCCGTTCGCCGCCGGGACGAGCAGCAGCGCGATGGCGACGCACGCGAGCGCGCGGATGGCGCGTCCGAGAAGCCAGAAGAGAAGCGTGACTCCGGCGAGGAAACCGACGATTATCCCGACGCGTCCCGCCCACGCGTATTTCAGGACGGGCCTTCCGACGACGCGCCAAACCGGAAGCTCCGCCTCGGCGTTGTCGAACTTGAGTGCGCGCGCGGCAAGTATGCCGCGCGCGATGTCGGGGGTCTGTCCTACGGACCACTCGAGCCTATTGTATATCCTCAGCGCATGCTGCCACTTCCCCTCGCGTATCGCGCACGTCGCCTCGTTCATGCGTCCCGCGGGAAAGGCGAACTGCGCGAACGCCTCAGGCGAAGGATCTGCGCATGCCTTGCGCCACGCGAACATTTCGTCGTCGCTGAGCGGAACTCCCGGGTCCTCGGCGATTTCGGGCGGCTCGGGCATCTTGTCGAAGTCCGCCGCAAGGTCCTTCACGACGACCTGCTCCGCCTTCTTCGCGTGGACGGGAATTTCGTTCGCCGTCACCGTGCGCGGCGAACCGTCCGCGTCCGTGTACTCGAACGAAAGCGCGGGGAACCACAGCACTCCCTCGCGCATCGGGCGGACGCGGTACGTGAGCGAACGCGCGATCGCGACTTCTCGCGAGGAGAAGAATCCGCCGACGCGCTTCGTGTCCGTCTCCGTCTTCGCGCTCAGGTCGTCCACCTTCCAGTCCGCGCGGTCTACGTGCCGCGAGAGCGCCGGCGGATGCAGCGCAGTAAAGTCCGCCTCGCCGATGAAGTCGATGGTCAGTACAAGCGGATCGCCCACCTTCGCGTTGTTGACGTCGAAGTAGGCGCGCGTCGTGAGCTCTCCGCCAGTGACGCCCGCAAGCTTTATCGCCGCGAGAAGAAGAAACGCCGTCATCTTGCCTTCACCTTGTATCGTATCGCGAGGTCTTCCTTCGCGTACTTCTTGAGAAACTCGCGGTCAAGCCCTGCGATCGCAGGCACGGTCTTGACGACCGTCATTGCCGCAGCGTCGGAAGTCCTGTCTCCGCAGCTGTCCCTGAGGCGGCAGTTCACGAGCCTTCCCTGCGCGTTGACGCGCGCGAGGATCACAACCGTTCCCTCCGCGCCGATGCGCGGCATCACCTCGCGCCAGCGAGCATCTATCGCCTGCTGTATGCGGGATATGCAGTACTGCATCTGGCTGCTCGCGATCTGCGTCGTTGAACCGGGCTTGTATCCCTCGTCAAGCCGCTTGCGTATTTCAGCTTCTGTAAGCGTCCGCCTGTCCGTCTTTCCGTTGCCGCTTGGCGCGTCTGGGACCTTTATCTTCACGGGCTTGGCGTTCTTCACCATCTGGTCCATACGCTCCTTGAGGAGCTCCTCCTTCGTCTTCTTCGGAGGCTCGGGCTTCTTCTCCTCAACCTTCTTCGGCTCTTCTTTCTTTTTCTCTGGCGCCTTGACGGACTCCCTCATGCGCTTTATGCGCTCCTCGAGCGTCTCCTTCGGAGGCTCGGGCTTCTTCTCCTCAACCTTCTTCTTCTCGGGCTCCTTGACGACGGCATCCACCTTCGTCTCGACTGGTGGAGGCGGAGGAGGAGGTGTCGGAGGCGTCGGCTCTGGCGGCTTAGGCGGAGTCGGCTCTGGCGGCGGCGGATCGTTCACGGGAGGCGGCTCGTTGTCGACTCCGTCGAGGTTCTCGTTCACGACGAGCGTGAGGTCAATCGGAATCACCGTCTCCTTCGGCTTGAAGTGGAACTTCGCGAAAGTGAAGACCGCGGCGAAGAAGAGCGCGTGCAGCATGAGCGCGAACACGACGTTCGTCGTGCTCATCACCTCGGGCTTTTTCTCTTCCAGCCAGACTTCCATTTACTTCTCCACGGTAACAAGAGCCATCCGGTGGATCTTGCACTTGTAGACTATCTTGACGACCTTCATGACGTCGCCGTAGGAGTTGCGTTCGTCTCCGCGAACGAGAACGGGGACTTCCGGATCCGACGCGGCCATTTCCATCAGCCGCTTCTCGAGCTCCTCGAGAGTGAGCGGCTGGTCGTTCAGGAAGATCACGTTGTCTTTGTCGACTGTGATCGTGTTCGCCTTTTTGTCCTTCGTCGGCAGGGCGTCTGTCTTCGCCTGCGGAAGCATTATGGAGATTCCCTGCTCGAGCTTGGGGAGCGTCACGATGAACGTTACGAGGAGGAGGAACGTGAGGTCGATGAGCGACGTCATGTCGACCGCCGCCTTCGGCTTCTCCCCCCGCTGCCTTCTGCGCCGTCTAAGCGACATCTCAGGCGCCCCTTCCCTGGAACTCGCACGCAATGCGTCCGATGAGCTCGTCAGCGAAGCCCTCCATCTCGGACTTCAGCGACGTGATCGTGGCGTTCATGCGGTTGAACGCGACGACGCCCGGAATCGCGACGAGAAGTCCGACGACCGTCGTCACGAGCGCGGCGGAAATCGACGGAGCGATCGTCGCGAGGTTGGCGCTACCTTCGGTGCCCATTTCGGCGAACGCGTCGAGAACGCCCCAGACGGTGCCGAGGAGGCCAAGCATCGGCGAAAGCGCGACGACCGTCGCGACTACGCCCATTCCGTTCTCGATCCTTATCTCCTCCTCGTCGAGAACGTGTTCGCACGTTCCGCGCACGAGCTCGATCTCGCGCGCCGTGAGCGCGGCAGCTCCGTCTCCGTTCGTCTGGCGTCCTACGAGAAGCGAGCGGACGTCGGGCGTGAGGAGCTTGAGAAGCCTCTCGCAAGTCTCCTTGTAGATGCGCTCAAGCCCCGAAACGACGGCGGGGCGGCGCTCAAGGTAGTACTCGAGCGAGTCGTGGCTCGTCGTGAAGTCGCGCGCGAACCTGCGCGTCGCGCGGCGGAAGTACCCAAGCTCCCTCCACTTGCCGATCGCGACTGCGAACATGACGACGGACGAAAGAAGCTGCACGACGACGATCCCCTGTCCGACGAAGTTGGACCCAAGGAATCCGTCAACTAACGAATTTGCTAAAATCATGGCGTTTTTGTTCTTTTTTGCGCTCTTTCAACGAAAAAAACACGACACCATGCCGCATCTCCGTCTCCAGAAACGCCTATTGGATATTATATCACATTTTTTCGGCGCAAACGGCGTTGCAAAGTCCGAAAAATAACATTATCTGGGCAAGACCGTCCTATAGCCTTTTGAATCGCCGCCAGTCACCTTGTAGTCGATGATCCTCCCCTGCATCCAGGTTATGTCGACGGTGTACCCGCCCTGGGCGCGCAGACCCTTCACGCATCCATCGGGCCACGCGTCGGGGAGCGCGGGCAGAAGGCGTATGAGCACCTTCCCGTCCTTCGTGCGCTCATGGCTCTGCATGAGCATCTCCGCGATGCCTGCCGTGCAGCCGTAGTTGCCGTCGATCTGGAACGGGGGATGCGCGTCGAAGAGGTTCGGATACGTTCCGCCCGAGCCGGGCGTACCGTAGTCCGTCCCCTTCTCGCCTACGAGCGTCAGCTGGTTGCGGAGGAGCGTGTAGGCGTGGTTGCCGTCGAGAAGACGCGCCCATAGGCACACGCGCCAGCCCATCGCCCAGCCCGTCGAACGGTCGCCGCGGTGTTCGACCGACGTCTTCGCCGCTTCGAAAAGCTCGGGAGTCACGGACTTCGTGATCTGGGACGAGGGGTAGAGTCCGTAGAGGTGCGAGGTGTGGCGGTGTGTGTCGCGCGGATTGTCCCAGTCGCGGCTCCACTCCTGAAGCTGGCCCCACTTGCCGACGTGGTACGGCTCGATCTCCGCCGCGAACGCGCGCAGCTTCTTCGCGTATGCCTTGTCCTTGCCGAGTATCTCGGTCGCATCGGCGACGACGTTGATTATGTCGCGCGCGATCGAGTGGTCCATCGTGTTGCCCGGACCGTGGTCCGTGCCGAGGCCGGGGATTCCGTTCTCGGGGCTGCACGACGGCACGACTGTCATCTTGCCGCTGACAGGATCCTTCACCATGTACGAGAGGTAGAACTCCGCCGCGCCCTTGAGCGTCTCGTAGTGCTTGGCGAGAAACGCCTTGTCGAGCGTGTAGAGGTAGTGGTACCAGATGTGCATCGAAAGCCACGCGCCGCCCGACGGCCACGTGCCGCATCCGCGCGGACCAGCCGGCCAGGCGATGCGCCAGATGTCGGTGTTGTGGTGCGTCACCCAGCCCTTCGCGCCGTAGACGTCGCGCGCGGCCTCCGCGCCTGTGATGGCGAGCTCGTCGCACATCTTCCAAATAGGCTCCGCGAGATCGCCGAGGCCCGTTGGCTCCACCGGCCAGTAGTTCATCTCCGTGTTGATGTTCACGGTGTAGTTGCCCGCCCACGGCGGCCAGCGGCTGTCGTTCCAGATTCCCTGAAGGTTGAGCGGCTGCGTTCCCGGCTGCGAGCCGGAGATGAGAAGGTAGCGACCGAAGCGGAAATAGAGCGCCGCTAGATAGGGATCGCCGGTTTCGGCAAAGCCCTGCAGACGCTCGAACGTCGTCTTCCCCGGACTCGGATCGCGTCCGAGGTAGAGCGTGCAGCGGTCGGCCTGTCCCTTGTAGAACGCGACATGGTCCGCCTTCGCCTTGGCGTATGGCTTCTTCATCGCGGAAGCGAGCTTGCCGAGCGCCTTCGCGCGCGCGTCGCCGGAAAGGTCGCGGAAATTCCTGAAGTTCGTGCCGACCGAGATATAGAGGATTACGTCGTCCGCGTTCTCGACAGTGAGCACGCCGCCCTCCGAGGACATGCGTCCGCCATTCGCTACGCCCTTCACTATGCCCTCGAACTTCAACACACCCTTGCCCTCGGTCTTATCGCGGTATACGATCGAGTCGCTCCCTTCGGAAACGACGGCTCGGTCCTTCCACGGCGGCAGGATGCGGGCCTTGAAGGAGACCGCGCCCTTCTCGGACGCCGCGACTCGCCATACTATTACGTCGTCGGTGAAGCTCGCGAACGCCTCGCGGATGTACTTCACCCCGCCGCGCGTGAGCTCCACGCGCGCAACCGCCGAGTCGAGCGAAAGAGTGCGCTCGTACTCCTCCGTCTCCGCCTCGTCGCCGAAGTCGATCTCGAGCTTGCCGAAGTACTCGTAAGCGCTCGAGCCGTGGTAGTTCTTTGGCAGGATTTCCTTCTCCGCCTGGTAGTCGCCGTCGAAAATCGCCTTCCTGACCTTGGCGAACGAGTCAGGTCCGATGCCATCCGTCACGTTCTGGCCGGGGCCGCCGGACCAGATCGTGTCCTCGTTAATGGGAATAAGCTCCTTCGAATCGCCGCCGTAGATCATGCCGCCGAGGCGTCCGTTGCCGATCGGATACGCCTCGGTCCACACCTTCGCCGGACGGTCCGCGAACAGCTCCATCCCCTTCCTCGCCGGCTTGAGGGCAGACGGCGGCAGCGGACGGTGCCGCTTGCCCTCGACGAAGATGCCGTACTCGTCTCCGCTTCCGGGGTACGTGACCGCAACGTGCACAGGCTTGTCGGCCGGGATGGTCACGTCGAAGAACTGCGTGTTGCCGCCCTGTATGACGACTCTCAGCCTGTTCTGGATGAGGTCGATGATCCACCCCTCGCCCTTGCCCGGCACCTCGTTGTCGAGGAGACGCGCCGTCTCGACGCCCTCGGTGCGAATCGTCGCGAGGAACGTGAACCCGCGCGGGAACGTCGCCTTTCGCACCTCCTCGCATTTGTCGCCCGCCTTCGGCACGCCGGACCAGAGCGGATTCACGGACGGCTTAACGCCCCTTGCCGCCGCCTCGATCGTCTTGGGCGTGAGCACGGTCGAATATATGGCGGCGTCAAGGAACTCGCCCTTCAGCCTGTCGCCTCCGCGAGAGTTGACGCCGAACGAAACCGGCAGTTCAGGATTTACGGGCAGCCCGTCCGCGAATGTCGACAGCGCAGCCGCAGCAAAAATAACAACGATGCTTTTCATCATAGCGCAACCCATTGAAACGCGACGATTCTATCCGATGCGAATGTCAGCGCGGCGACGGCCGCGAAGGAACATGTCGATGCACACCGACTCCTCGTTGGGATACATCACGCCGCCCGAACGGTTGTGGAACCATCCCTGGTATCCCGCCATGACCCGTCCGTCGTACGTCGGGTACACCGGGCTCCCCGCATGGCGGGATCCGCCGAATGCCGAAGAGGCAAGCAACGCGGCAAAGAAAGCCGCAAAGAGAAAGTACGATTTCTTCATGTCTGGATTATATCAAATCCGGCAATCCCGGTGCGGGAAACCGACGCAAAATAAATCGTGAAAACTGCGCAACGACATTGGCGGCTGTTGATTGTCTCGACATTGTTCCGTCGCGGAGCGACGGAACCCCCTAGACGACACGAGCGCGGCAGATGCGCCGCGCTCAGGGGGTCCGTCGCTCCGCGACGGACCGAAAGAATCACCGGAGTTCGCGAAGATCACTCCACCATATTGAGAGTTTAGCTGAATCTTCACCCGACGATCCTGCGCACATACGGCACCTTCGAGAGCGCCCATGTTACCACGAACGACGTGGCGTACGTTGCAAGCGCAGTCGCAAGGATTGCAGCAGGGGCGGGAAGCCTCGGCGACATCACCCCGAACCAGGCCGGCAGGAACATCATGTGCATGAGATACATGCCGTAGCTCTGGCGTGAAACCTCCGCCACGGCATTTCGGAGCGCGGCGGGAACGCCGTGTATGAGCGTCATCAGGGCAAACGCGGCAAAGCTCATCAGAACCGGAGCGAACGCCGTCGGCTGCCAGTCTATCTCGAGCGCGCTCACGGCCTCGACGCGGAAGCTGCGCGTGTAGAAGCTGTACATGCACCACGCCCAGCACGCGATGAAGATAGGCACGCACCGGACGACGATCTGGCGCGGCGTCCACGCAAGCCGGAAGCGGATCCAGTGGGCCAGCAGTATGTATCCGATCGGTCCGCTGACATAGTGGAATGTCGGCCAGGGATTCCACCAACACTCGCCGAAGACCGGACCGAACGCCTCGTGGAAGCGCCAGAACAGCGACGTGAAGAGCCATATACCGAGAAGGACTAGTTCCTCGCGCGCCGAGCAGCGCTCAAGCCACGGCGAGACGACGGGCATGACGAAGTATACGCCGAGCAGCATGTACACGAACCACAGGTGGCTTTCGCGCGGCACGAAATTGATGAAGACTTGCCGCAGGTTCGCCCACGACTCGCCCCACCCCCATTCGCCCCACGCCGCAGGGAGAACCGCGTAAAGCACGAGCCATGCGACGAAAGGAACGGCCACGCGCGAGAGCCTTCGCCTGTAGAACGACAACATGTCCGTCTTCACCGGCACAAGCAGGAACGCCGACGCCATCAGGAACAGCGGCACCGCGACGCGGGCGAAGCCGCTTATGAACACGATGCTCCAGCGCGCCGTCTCGGACGGGAACGAATATGTGTAGTCGTTGCTGTAGATGCACTCGCACGAGTGGATGAGCATCACTAGAAAGCACGCAACGGCGCGCAGCCAGTCGAGAAATTCGATTCTCCCCGTCTTGTCTTGCATATCGAATTTACCTTTCCCTGCTTATAACTGGCGCGCGCCGCAGTGGC
Organism: Kiritimatiellia bacterium; assembly: GCA_016284515.1. GTDB lineage: Bacteria > Verrucomicrobiota > Kiritimatiellia > RFP12 > UBA1067 > UBA1067. The sequence goes on from JAEEOY010000274.1 coordinate 57,441, forward strand.
GACACCTTGTCAGAAGGCGAGCTTCGCGGACTGTACGCCGTCGGTGTAGCCGGGCTGACCGCCGCCGACGAAGAACTCGTACTCGCCCTTCGCGAGCGACTGCTTTCCGTCCATGCCGAACTGCATGATCTGCTCCTTCTTGAGCTTGAACGACACTGTCTTCGACTCGCCAGGCTTGAGCGTCACGCGCTTGAAGCCCTCGAGGTGGTGGACGCGGCGATCGCCGGAGCCCTTCGGGGAACGGACGTAGAGCTGAGCGACTTCATCACCCGCGACCTTGCCGGTGTTCTTCACCTTGACGGAAACCACAACGCCGTCCTTCGCCTTCGCGACCTTGAGTCCGTCATAGCCGAACGTCGTGTAGCTGAGTCCGAAGCCGAACGGGAAGAACGGCTTCTTGTCCGCATAGAGATAGGTGCGTCCGGGGAGCTTGTAGTCCTTGATGTCCGCCTTCTCTCCGTTCTTCTCCATGTAGGTAAGCGGGAGACGTCCGCCCGGGTTGTTGAGGCCGAAGATCGTGCGCGCGATCGCAAGGCCGCCCTGCTCGCCAGGATACCACGCCATGATCACAGCGTCGGAAAGCTCCGCTACCTCTGCGAGGTCGAGGACGCTTCCGCCGTAGACGATTGAGATGATCTTCTGGTTCGGACGCTCCTGGCGGTTCTTGCGCAGGTCCTCGAGGTTGCGGCTGTAGATCTCGGTGTTCTTGCGGTCGTGGTCTTCACCCTCGTCGCCAGGCTCAATGCCGACGAACGCGAACGCGACGTCGGAGTTCCTCTCCTGCTTCGCGCTCTTGCCGATGACCATGTTTATGCCGAGACGTCCGGTGATGTAGGCCGTAGGCGTGCCCTCGTAGTTGCCGTGCAGCTCACGGATGTTGTTGTCGCGTCCAAAGATGTGGTACTTGGAGATTTTGGCCGGATCGAGCGGCAGGACGCCATTGTTCTTGACGAGCACCATCGACTTCTCGGCGACCTTGAGCGAGAGGGCGATGTGCTCGGGAGTCGCGATGTCCTTCTCGCCGAGATTGTCCCACGGCGTCTTCTCGTCGCCGATGTTGCCGAGGAGATAGCGCGACGTGAAGAGGTTCACGAGCGGACGGTAGAGCTGCTCCTTCTTGACGCGCCCCTCAGCGACTTCCTTGCGAAGGCACTGGTAGGTTCCCTCGCTGCAGAGGTCAAGCCCCGCTTCGATCGCCGCGAGGCTGCCCTCTACGGAGTTCGGCTTGTACTTGTGGTGGCTGGAGATGTCGCCGACTGCGCCGACGTCGCTCACGACATGTCCGTCGAAGCCCCATTCCGTGCGCAGGATGTCCGTGAGGAGGCGCTTGTTCGCGCAGCACGGGATTCCGTTCACCGCCGAATACGCTCCCATCACGCTCTCGACCTTGCCGTCGACGACAAGCGCCCTGAACGCGGGCAGGTAGTATTCGTAGAGATCGCGGTCGTCAACGTCGACGTTGAACTCGTGGCGGAGCTTTTCCGGACCAGAATGCACCGCATAGTGCTTCGCGCAGGCCGCGGTCTTAAGGTACTTTGGATCGTCGCCCTGGAGTCCCTTCACGAACGCCGTGCCCATCACGCCGGAAAGATACGGATCTTCGCCGAACGTCTCCTGTCCGCGGCCCCAAAGCGGATCGCGGAACATGTTGACGTTCGGGCTCCAGAGCGTAAGGCCCTCGTAAATCTCCCTCGCGCCCTTCGCGCGGAAGAGGTTGTACTTCGCTCGCGCCTCCGTCGAGATGACGTCCGCCATCTTCTGCTCAAGTTCCGGATCGAATGTCGCAGCCGCGCCGATCGCCTGAGGGAACATCGTCGCGAGACCCGCGCGTGCGACGCCGTGAAGCGCCTCGTTCCACCAGTGGTAGGCAGGGATGCCGAGCCTGTCTACGGGCTTCGACTCCATCATCAACTCGGAGACACACTCGTCGCCCGTAAGCTGTTTGACTAGCGCCTCGGCCTTTGCGCGCGCCTCGGCGCGGCTTTCTGCCGTAGGAACTGCCTGCGTGACTGTCGCGCCGAGCACCGCGGCCGCGATGATGACCTGTTTCTTCATGTTTTCCTCTCGTGTTTGTATTACTCAACCTGGAGGTAACTTACCGCAACATCACCCTCAGCCCGGTGCGGGACCTCAAAACAAGGCGATGTCCACGCATCTGGGCGAACCATCCCTTCGGCGCGCCCTCTACGGACGGGATGCCGGTGATGGATTCAGTGGCTGTTGCGAGGACGTAGTAGACCGACCTGTCGAGAAGTTCCGTATCGCCGGTCAGCGTGATCGTAGCTCCCGTGAAGTCGAACGAGTCGCCTGTCAGGGCATTGCCCGCAACGAGGTCGGCGACGTCAACCGTCCAGTCGCCCGAAACAACGAGCGTACCGTTTGTGAACGCGCCCGCCGCGGAGTAGAAGTCGCCGGAGAGCGTGAGGTCAGCCCCGCCGAGGTCGACCTTCGCGCCGTTCGCGATCGCGAAGGACGTGTTCGCCGGGAGCGGCTGAACATTCGGCAGATACGGCGACGTCGTGAGCAGCGGCAGCTCGCCGCCGTAAGCCGTAGCCGTCAGCGGGACATAGTTTCCGGGGACTTCCGCATCGCGTCCGGAGAAGTCGATGCCGATGCCAATCGTGTTGTCAGTGAGCCAGCCGCCTGCCGACGGGCCCGACCCGCCGGTGCCCTGGTTGAGCCCGATGCGGATCGCATGGGCACCGGGCGAGAGCGTAACGTTCGCCTTTGTTGGTGTATTGTAACTGCCGTTGTCCAGCACTTTCGCGCCGTCGACCGTAAGGTTGACGCTGTCGTCGAAGTTCTCGGCGAACGTCCACGTAACGTCCTCGCTGCCATGGTTCCAGATGTAGCCCTCGAACACATAGCCGATGTTCTTGTTGGTGTAGCCGTCGATCTCGTCCGTCTCGGCGTGCTTGATGTTGGCGTAGTCGAGATTGGGATAGACCCCGGTCCGCGGGCAGGCCGCGGTCGCGTAGGTTCCGTTCGCGACGAAGCCGCCGTAGAGACCGGCACTGGACGGAGCAATCTTGAGCGTGCCGCCGTTGACGTGGACGTAGGCGTCGGGCGCGAAGTCCTGCACGTCGAGGTCGTCGGTCGTGAGCGTGAAGAGCGAGCCGTCACCAGGATCCTCGAGGGTGACGAAGTTGCCGTAAACGCCCTCGTCGCGTCCCTGGAAGTCAATGCCGATCGTCCAGCCGCCATCGGGATGTTGCCACCACTGGAACCAGTCGGCGGTCACGCACGGGCCGGAGGTTCCGCCGCCCTGGTACACGACGAGGTGGAAGCGATGCGGCCCCGGCGTGAGCGTGGCAGATCCGAATGTCGGCCTTGTCCAGGCATTCTGTTCGCAGTCGTTCAGCACGACCGTATCGTCGATCGTCAGATAGACGAAGTCGTCGAAGTGCTCGGCAAACGTCCAAGTCACAGTCTCTCCCGTGCGGTTCCAGATGTACCCGTCGTACGCGCAGTTGATGTTGTGGTTGAGATATTCCTGATCCTCGAATATCTTGACGTTGTCACCCTTACTCGTCTGAACATACTCGAGGTTCGTGACGACGAGCAGGTTATTCTCCGCCGTTGCGGTGAAATTCGTTTCGAGGTCTCCGTTCTTGAACGCCGCGTAGAGGCCCGGCTGACGCAGCGAACCGCGCTCGCCGCTTATCGACAGCACCGTGTCGAGCGTCGAGACGTCGTCTTCTCCGCCGTTGACGATGAGTTCCGTCGCCGTGTAGGACGGCGCGCTGAACTGACCGCCAGCGAGCGTGAGCCTGCCGGGCTGGATCGATGCGCCCGCCGGAACCGACAGAACGCCGCCCTGCACCTCAGCGCCGACAACGCCGTTCTCGCCTTCGAGCGTCAGTGTTCCAGCGCCCTTCTTGACAATCTGGCCGGCCGAGCTCGCACCCATCGTGACGGCCGAAGCGTCGATCGTGTACGTCTGCGTGTTGTTGTCGACGTAGAGTCCGCCGCCGAAGAGCTTGACAGTCGGCTTCTCGGTGTAGCCCCAGCCAGGGCTGGTCACGATGATGCCTTTCACCGTGCGCGTCGCGGTGTCGAAGTCCACGACAGCCGTCGCGCCCTCGCCGTCGCCTTCGATGATCACCATCGGCGGACCCATCAGCTCAGAGCCCTTCCACTTGAGCTTCGCGGCGTCAGTGTGGGTCCAGCTGATGGACTTCACGCCGAGTCCCGACGGCGCAAGGAGTGCCTGTCCGGGTGTGACGTTGTATCCGTCCGTGTCAAACTGCGCACCCTTCTCGAAGACATACACGCCGTCGAGCTTGTTTCCTGACGCCTCGCCGAACAGCTGTGTGCCGCCCTGCTTCGCCTTGAACGTTCCGCCGTTGAACGTCGCATAGGCAGTGTTCGGATCTTCCCTAGTGTTTCTCCAGAGATTCTTTGCCGCAAACACACCGTCGTTGAAGTTTATCTGGCCCTTGAAAGTAGGACGGTCGGAGACAAGGACGCTTTCGGCTTTTTCTCCGCCGATGTTGGCCGTGCCGCCGCGCATCTCGTAGACGCCGTAGCCTCCGGAATTATTGCTGTCGTCGCCGAAGATGAGCTGACCTGCGGTCGTGAGCGTTCCGCCGGACTGGTCGAACGCGCCGTGTCCGCCGCGGCTCATCACCAGAGACCCCGCAAGCGCATTGGTAATGACGACGGAGCTGTCGTCCCTTATGGCGAGTGTCGCGTAGGACGTCGAATTCCTTGTGAGCTGCGAGTAACCCATGAACATGGCAGAACCCGTGCCGGCGACCTCCCAGTAACCCCACGTCCACTGCGCATTCGCGAACACGGAGTCGCTGGCCGCTCCACCCCAGTTAACGATCTCGCCGCCGCTCTGAAGGATGGCGTTCTGACCGTACTGGTTGTTTCCCATAAAGAGCTTGTTCGAGACGATGCCGCCGTCCTGTACCTCAAGTATGCCGCCGCCGACGTCCGCACTGCCGAGGCTGAGGGATGGCGACCCATGGTTGTAAGGAGCCAAATACGAATGGATGTACCCACCCTTTCCGACAACGACCGTCGGAATGTCGCCGTCGCTGCGGACATTGCCGATGTTGAGGTTGTTGTTGCCGAAGTCGATCTCGCTGTCATAGATCTCGACGCGTCCTTTCTTGATGACCTGAAGTCCGCTCATCGTGTTTTCCGCGTTGTTGGAGATGACGAGCGTGCCCTGGTCGGCGTAGATACCGCCGCCCGCCGTGTACGCCATCTCGGCGGTGAACGTTCCGTCGCCTGTCTTCGCGATGCCGATCGGCTTGCTGACCGTGCCAGTTCCAGACGCCGCATCATATCCCGCCGTGTCGATCATGATGGCTCCCTGCGCGCCTGAGGGAGCGTCGGCGTTGGCGATGAGCGCGTTGATCTGCTCGGCGCTCCATCCGTCGTCGCCGCCGCTTCCGAGCTTGACGGCGATCTTGCCGGAGCCGGAGATGACGACCTTGCCGGGCACGTTGTAGCCGGGCAGGACCGCCGCGCACGGACAATAGAGGACGCCTTTCTTGACCTCGGTTCCACCCGTCCAGTCGTTCTCCGTGTTCTCAATGCGCGCATAGCCGGCGTCACCTCCCCCGTCGCGGACGAGCTTGCCGGTGCCAGTGATCTTGCCTGTGATCCGGAAGTTAGTATTGTCGTTCGGCGAAAGCTTGAGCTCCGCGCCCTCTTCGAGTGTCACAGTGCCGGCAATGTTGTTCTCGGTGGCGCTGCCGCTGCGGCAGACGAACTGGCCGCCGGCCGAAGTCACCGTGATGGGCCACGTCAATGCGGCACCGAGGTTGTAGACGTCGAACTTGCCGCCCGCGAACTCGATGGTGCCGTTTCCGTTGAACGTCGTTCCCGACTCCACTCCGAAAGTGCCCTGCTCGATGCGGATCTTCGCGGTGTCGCCGCCCGCATTGACCGGCACGGACGTGAACAGGAAATCGCTGCCGCCCTTCTTCGTGAGGACGTGTCCGTTCATGTTGAAGTACGCGCCGCTGACCGTATTGCGGAAGTCAAAGCGCGCAACGGAGTTCACCGTCGCATCACCCGTCATCTCGCCGCAGACAAGCGCGTTGTACTGGCTCGTGCCGGAGGTGTTGGCGAGAGCGCCTTTTCCGTTGTCGCCAGTGCCCTCGAAGATGATTTTTGTTCCACGCAATCCGACTGTGTTGGCCACTGCTCCCGGCGTCCCGACGTCGAGCGTCGCGCCCGCGTCGACCTTGATCGTCGCCGCGCCGTCGCCGAAGCTCTTGCTGGCGTCCGTGCGGCCGATGAGGAGCGTTCCCTCCTTGACCTCGAACGTACCTGCGAAATTGGGGTTCTCGTTGGCGACCGTGAGTGTGCCCGCGCCGCTCTTTACAAACGTCCCCGCGCCGGAGAGCGTCTGCGCCAATGTGGCGTCAGCGGCGTTCGGCAGTTCTACCGAGCCCGCACCAATCGAAATCGTCGTGAAGTCCGTGCCACCAGCGAGCTTTGCCGCGCCCGCGCCGAACTTCACGATCGAGTCGCTGTTGGCGACCTTCGTTGCGACCGCGTTGACGGTAAGAGTCGAGGCGGCGTCCTTCACATCGAACGTCAGCGTGCCGCTGAGCGGCGAGACCGAGCCCTGCCCGACCGTGCCGCCGACCGTAATGTCACCCGCGTCGGAAAGAGTGCCGAGTGTGCCAACCTTAAGCGTCTCGCCGGAGCCAATCGCGAGCGTATGCGCATCGGTGTATCCGTTCACGTACATAGCAGCTTCGGTTGTCGTCGCGCCGAGCGCGTTCTGCGCGCCCGTTCCGGCCGTAGCGACACGGTAGTTGGCCGTCGCGTCGCTCGCGACCGTCTCGCCGAGCGTCGCGAGGTCCGTCCAGGTGACGGCGGAAGCGTCGCCGAGCTTCGCCTGGCAGGTAACCGTGCCGACACCGTTCGACGCCACCACGCGCCAGTACTTCTCGACCGTCGGATTGTACGCTCCGGGAATCGTATAGGACGAAACGCCGGGCTTGAAAACATCGAGTTCCGTCCACGGGCCCTCCGCGGAATCGGCGGAATAGACGTAATAGCGCAGAACGTCATGCGGATCAGACCAGGTCATCTTCACATCCGACCCGTCGGCGACGATCGCGGGATTGGTCCAGCTCGGCGCCGCCGCGCCCCAGATTGCATAACCGCCGAAGATGCCGTTGTCGGCGTAATTCGTGATCTGGAATACGATCTGTCCCGAAGCGTCTGCCGTCACGTTCGTGGCGAAGGCGTGCGCCACGCCCATGCCGGCCGCTGAGGGCTTGACTCCGCAGACGAGCGTCGTTCCGTTGGCTCGGCTGCGGAACACGCGGTTTTGGTTGGCGTTGTAAGTTTCGGCGAAGTGAATTTCGGCGATGTAGGAAGCGTTCGGAACGAGACCGCCGACGGTCACGGTCGACGCACCGTAAATCTCGGTCTGGTAGATTTCGGCCGGCGCCCAGGCGGGGGAACTGTAGTAGAATTTCTTGTCGATTTCGTCACCCCGGTTCTGGCCGGTCGCCGTGTTGTCCACCACTATCGGTTCGTCCGGATAGACGATCGGCACCCCGGTGCGGACGCCGGAACTGGTCCCGCCGCTGCGCATGCCGTCGGGCATCTTGCGGAAAATCCCGTAGTCGTTGAGGGGATGCAGCGCATCCACCAGGCCCCACTCGGCTCCGTGAGGATGCTCACCCGTATATCGGTCAGCGTATGCGGCCCCGAAGAGCGCGGCCATCGAACCTAGCATCACCAGCATCTGTTTCATGTCAGTTTTCCTTATGAATTAGAAACCGTCAGGGTATCCCCTGTTGCATATGCCTAAATTGTACCACAAATCATCCGAACATAACGCAAAAATGCGAAGGAAAATATCGTGAAATTTGCGCAGCGCTTCTCGCCGAAAAGTCAGTGCACCGAGCGGATGCGAACGTTGCAGAAGTACGGGAGAGCCCCGCCGTGCATGCCCTGGAATCCGATCGGACCCGCCGTGCGGATGGTCGACCACGGACGCGGCAGATGGCCCGGGATTTTGAAGCCGCTTGGCGCGACCTTGCCGTCCGTAAGCTTCGCAAGTGAATAATCTAGCGCGACCTGTCCGTTGATGGTGACCGTAATCTGCTGGCCGACCGCCTTGATCGTCATGTGGTTCCACTGACCAGCGCCCTTTGCAGGAAACGCCGTCGGCGCGACATGGCCGTAGAGCGAGCCGTTCTTGAGCTCCGGTGCGTCCTTCTTCCATCGCTCGTGGTTGTCGTCGAGGAGCTGGATCTCGATGGCGTTCGGAACCCAGTTCTTCGTGTCCTCGGCATAGATAATGACACCAGAGTTCGCGCCCGCGTCAAGTTTGTAGTCGAAGTCTAGCTCGAAGTTCGAGTAGCTCGCGTCTGACCAAATCGCATCGTCCTTCGTCGCCGTCATCACGCCGTCGACGCCCATCTTCCAGACGCCGCCCTCGAACGCGGCACGGCGCCACTTGACGCTCTTCCATCCGTCCATCGCGTCAAGCGCGCGACGCGCAAGGTCACCGGGGCAGATCCCGGCCTTGAGCAGGCGCTCGTTCTCCTCGTCCGTCAGCTTGAGCTCGTACTTCCATGCCTCGGGCATCTTGCGCCACGCGGCGAATATCTCGTCCTTCTTCGCCTCGTCTACGCCCATCACGCGCAGAACGCCCCACGCCATCATGCAGTCGCCTGGAAACGCCATGTGCACTCCGTCGACCGTGAGCTTGTTGCCGGGCGTCTTGTCCGCAGCGCGGATGCGCGCGAGCTCCGCCTGCATGTCGGCGTTGAGGTCGGCGAGGGGAAGCCCGCGGCGCTTCGCCTCGGCGCGCAGCCAGTCATTGTACTGGACGAGCATCGTGTTCTGCTTGTTGGACGCGTCTTCGCGTATCATCGTCGCTGTGAGGACGATGACCTTGATGCCCGCCGCCGCGCACTTGTCGAATATCTCGGAGCAGTTGCGCTTGTAGTCCTCGAGCGAGACGCCCTTGTTCCAGTCGAAGTGCCACACGTCGTTCACGCCGCACGAGAAAGTCATCCACTTCACGTTCTTCGAGATGACGTCCTTGTCGAGGCGCGCAAGCATCTCGTTCGACTTGTGGCCGGAAACGCCTGCGGGGACCTTCTCGGCCTTGACACCTGCGACCTCCAGTCCCTTCATCACCATGTTCACGTATCCGGCCGGGCGGTTTCCGTTGGCGGTGATCGAGTCGCCAAGGAAGGCGATCCTGTCGCCGTTGCCTATGAGGATTTCCGCCGAAGCGGATATGGCCGCGGCCATGCAGGCCAGCAGTGCGATTTTTTTCATGATTTACTTTCCTTGTCTACGACAACACACATAGTGATCAGAAGCTTGTCTTCGCGGAGAGGATGCCGTCTGCGAAGCCGGGCTGACCGCCGCCGACGAAGAACTCGTACTCGCCCTTCGCAAGCGACTGCTTTCCGTCCATGCCGAACTGCATGAGCTGCTCTTTTGAGAGGTTGAACGTCACCGTCTTCGTCTCGCCCGGCTTGAGGCTAACGCGCTTGAATCCCTCGAGGTGATGGACCCTGCGATCGCCGGAATCCTTGGGAGAACGAACATAGAGCTGCACCACTTCGTCGCCCGCGAGTTTGCCGGTATTTGAGACTTTGACCGTCGCCGTCACGCCGTCCTTCGCCTTCGATACCTTGAGCCCGTCATAGCCGAACGTAGTGTAGGAAAGACCATAGCCGAACGGGAAGAGCGGCTTCTTCGCGGCGTAGAGATAGGTGCGGCCGGGGAGCTTGTAGTCCTTGATTCCCGCTTCGTCGTCGAACTTCTCCATGTATGTCAGCGGAAGGCGTCCGCCCGGATTGTTCGTTCCGAGGAGCGTGCGCGCGATGGCGCGCCCACCCTGCTCGCCCGGATACCACGCGACAAGAACGGCGTCTGAAAGCTCGCAGACTTCCTTGAGGTCAAGTGGGCTTCCGCCGTAGATCACGGATATCACGCGGTGGCGCTGACGGTCGCCCTGCCATTTCTTCAGCTGGTCGATCTGGTTCTGCGGCATGTGGCAGTCGCGCTTGTCTCCACCCTCTCCCTCGTTCCTCGGCGAAATGCCGATGAACGCGATCTTGACGCGCGCATGGTCGCTTCCGATGGCGATGGTCGGACCAAGCTCCGCAGCAAGTCCGGCGCGAGCGGTCACGTAGTTCCCCGCCGACCCCTCGTAGTTGCCGACGAGCGGCTTCACGTCGTCCTCCATTCCCCAGACGTCGACTCCGTTGAACGTGGACTTGTCGAGCGGCAGGACGCCGTCGTTCTTCAGAAGCACCATCGACTCCTCCGCGACCTTGAGCGAAAGAGCGATGCTCTCGCTCGTCGCGATGTCCTTCTCGCCAAGTCCATCCCATGGGGTCTTGACGTCGCCAACGTTGCCAAGGAGAATGCGCGTAGTCAGAACGTGGATGACGGGCTCGCGGAGCTGCTCCTTGGTGATGCGGCCTTCGCGCATCTCGGCCCGTAGGCAGTCGTACGTTCCTTCGCTGCAGAGGTCAAGTCCGCCCGCGATCGTCGCAAGGCACGCCTCGACCTTTGTCTTGCTGTACTTGTGGTTCGCCCATACGTCGTTCACCGCGCCCACGTCGCTCACGACCGACCCCATGAACCCCCACTCGCCGCGGAGGATGTCGCGCAGGAGGAACTTGTTCGCGCAGCACGGGATTCCGTTCACCGCGGAATAGGCTCCCATCACCTGCTCGACCTGTCCGTCGACGACGAGCATCCTGAATGCCGGCAGATAGTACTCGTAGAGGTCGCGCATGTCGAGGTCTACGTTGAACTCGTGGCGCAGCTTTTCCGGACCGGAGTGAACGGCGTAGTGCTTCGCGCACGCGGCGACCTTGAGGAACTTCGGGTCGTCGCCCTGCATGCCCTTCACGAACTCCGTGCCCATCACGCCCGCGAGGTACGGGTCCTCTCCGAATGTCTCCTGCCCGCGGCCCCACTTCGCACAGCGAAACATGTTGACGTTGGGGCTCCAGTAGGTGAGGCCGGTGTAGATTCCACGAAGGCCCCTCGCGCGGAAGAGGTTGTGCTTCGCGCGCGCCTCCGTCGAGGTCACTTCGCCGACCTTGCGCTCAAGGTCAGCGTCGAACGTGGCGGCGCGTCCGATCGCCTGTGGGAACATCGTCGCAAGACCTGCGCGCGCCACTCCGTGCAGTCCCTCGTTCCACCAGTGGTGCTGCTGGATGCGCGGCTCCTTGATCGGCACGTTGTTCATCATGAGAAGCGAGATCGCGTCGTTAGGGGAAAGCCGCTCGAACAATGCCTTGGCCTCGGCCTCCGCTTCGGCGCGGCGCGCCGCGCCTGGAGCCGCCATTACCTGCGCAACAGCGACAGCCGCCGCGCCCGCCAACATGATTTTTACAGTTTTCATGTTTTCATTATAGCATATAGCACATTTCTGCTGCGTGAACACAACGCAGAAAATATCGTGAAATTTACGCAGAGCAAAAAAATCAGGCGCCTTCACCGGGCGACGCTCTCGAGCCGATACGCCCAGCTGACGGGCTTAGACGAATCGAAGCGGTACTTCCACATCGGCCCGGGGCCGCAAGAGGCGCCGCCAAGTCCAGTCTGGCGCGCGTCGATGTTGAGGCACACCTCCGGACGCGGCACAAGCGCCGCGCGATAGCGGTCCTCGCCGTTCTTGAACGCAGCGAACCAGAGATCCTCCCAGGTGTAGTGCAGCGCCTGCACGAAGAGCGGCTCCGGACCAGTCACGCGAACGCCTCGTCCCGATTCGTCGGTAAACTCCGCCCAACGCACGTCGCACGCCATGCCGCTGTCCTGCGGACGCACATAGCTCACGAACCTGTCAGTGACTGTCGACTCCCATACACCGAGGAAAGCAGACGTCTTGCGGTCGATGTAGTTCTCCTGCGGTCCGCGTCCGTAGAACTTCATCCGCTCCAGCTCCGGCGAAAGCCTTAGCGACACGCCGAGACGCGCGAGGACGGGAAGCTTTCCGTAAGGCTCGGACTTGTTGTCGACGTCGATCGATCCGTCCGCATTGAACGTCCAGCTCGTAGTGTGCCTGAATCCGCACCCCTTCGCGCCGGCGACGTCTACTACTGCCGTCACCGTGGCGTTCGAGACGACGAGCGGCTCTGGATGGTAGCGCAGCTGCGAGAGCCCCGAGCCGAAGAAGCTGCGCGATCTCTCGTTGCGCCACGAATCGCCCGTCGCGATCCACTTGTCGTTGTCCGTGAATCCGCGAGCGCACGTGAGCCGCGGACCCGACGCAAACCCAGGAGCGGCATCGGAAAGTATCGCCGTCCCGTCCATCACGAGCTTCGAAAGCGTGCCCGTCCTTCGCGAGAACGTCGCGACTGTCTTTCCACAGCTGACGGTAAGCGCGTCGTCGGTTGAATCGAAACGGACGGCAGAAGCGTCTGCTGCTACAGATTTCGCCTTCCGCTCTCCGGCGGCCAGCTGTATCTGGTCGCGAGCGACGATCCAACCGGCCTTCGCCCACGGCGCGTCTGTCCGAGTCGCGAAGGCGAAGTTGACGAAGAGTTCCTCCGTCTTCGAACGGCGAGCGACGGCATCGGCAAGTCCGACGGCATCGATCGTGCCGCGCGCAAGCGGCGCAACGGACGGAACCTTAACCGCGCCCTTCGCGACGGGCAGCCCGTCCGCGATCAGCTCCCAGCTTCCGTCGAACGCATTGGCGTCCGTAAAGCAGTTGCGGTTCAGGAGTTCGAACGATCCGTCGTCTCGCTTCGTCACGATGAGATTGCGGTGGACCTGTCCGACCTCGAGAAGCTTCGGCGTGACGTTGCGCTCTGGATCGATGACTCCGTTCACGCAGAACGGACCGTCGTTCGGCTGTTCGTCGAAATCCCCGCCGTATGCAAGAACGCGCACAGGCTTGCCATCGGGTCCGATGCGGTCCGTCTCCTTCCAGATCGCCTGGTCGATCCAGTCCCAGATGCAGCCGCCGACAAGAGACTCGTGGTTGTAGATGACATCCCAGTACTCCTGGAAGTTTCCGAGCGCGTTGCCCATCGCATGCGCGTATTCGCACATGAAGAACGGCTTGCCTGCGGAATACGCGGACTCGGGGCGGCTGTATTTGTCCTCCATCGTCTCGCCGTTCGCCGGTCCGTCGCCTAGCTTGCCCTTCTTGTCCACCCAGTCGACGTCGGGATACATGCGCGAGTCGACGTCAGCAAGCGTGTTGCCGCGCTCCCAGTGGATGAGGCGCCCCGGATCGAGCTTGCGCACTGCGTCTATCGCATGGACAAAGCAGTCGCCGTGACCTGTCTCGTTGCCCATCGACCACATCGTGATGGACGGATGGTTGCGGTAGAAAAGAACCTGCCTGACGTTGCGCTCAACGATCGTATGATCCCACTCGGGCTTGCGTCCTAGCCCGTTGTCGCCGTACGCTGGCTCGTGTCCCTCTACGTTCGCCTCCGCGACGACGTAAAGTCCGTAGCGGTCGCATAGATCGTACCAGAGATGGTGGTTCGGATAGTGCGACGTCCTGACGGTGTTGATGTTGTAGCGCTTCATCAGCGTGATGTCGCGTATCATGTCCTCGAGCGACACGGTGCGTCCGTTCTCCGGATTCGTCTCGTGCCTGTTAACGCCCTTGAGCTTCACCGGCATTCCGTTTACCATGAACGTGTGCCCGACGACCTTCTGCTCCTTGAAGCCGACCTTGAGCGAGCGGATGTCATCGTCCTTCTTCACGACGAGCGTGTACAGGTACGGATCCTCGGCGCTCCAGAGGCGAGGTTTGAGTTGGAGTTGATAGTTGGAGTTGGAGACAGTAGCCAAGTCTCCGACTTTCTTCTGATCTGCGTCATAGAGTGAAGCAGACCCGCCGTTCTCCATTTTCAGCTCAAGGCTCCAGCTTTCATATCCGCCGTCAAGCGGCCGCGTCTTTACCGCCACATCGCGTATTCCGTCCTTCGGGCGCGCATAGACGGTGACGTCGCGGAAGATACCGGAGAATCGGAACATGTCTTGGTCTTCGAGATAGCTGCCGTCGCACCACCTAAACACCTGGACACAGAGGAGGTTCGCGGCATCGCTCAGATACTCCGTGATGTCGAACTCGGAGGGGAGCTTGGAGTCTTCGGCATAGCCGACGCGCTTTCCGTTGACCCAGACGGTGTACGCCGAGTAGACGCCGTCAAAGCGGAGGATGACGTCGCGGCCTTCCCAGTCCGACGGAACGGTGAAAGTCGTGCGGTAGCTAGAAACCGGATTGTAGTCCGCCCGCCCTGTGTCGCGGTCGAGTATCTTCGGCGGCGTTATCTTGTGCGGATAGCGGACGTTCGTGTACATCGGAACTCCGTACCCGCGCATCTCGACGCAGGACGGCACGTCGATCGTTCCCCATGTCGAGTCGTCGAAATCCTCCTTCCAGAAGTCGAGCGGACGCCGCGCCGGATCGCCGACCCACTTGAAGCGCCAGTCTCCGTTGAGCGACTTGACGTACGGCGTCTCCGGAACGAGCGCGTCCGAAAGCGCCGCCTTCTCGTCCGCAAGCGGCGGCAGAAACGCCGCGGCCGGGAGACGGTTTATCGAATTTACGGACGTGTCGGCCCACGGTTCGGGCTGCGCCGCATCCCCCGCCGCGGCAACAGCCGCGAACGCAGGGACGCACATCATGAGAAAGAGGCTATTTTTCATTTACATGTCAACCTTTGCGCTTAGGACATTTTCGGTGCATCCGGGCTGTCCGCCGCCGACGAAGAGTTCGTACGTGCCCTTCGCGAGCGACTGCTTGCCGTCCATCCCGAACTGCATCAGCTGCTCCTTCGTAAGCGTGAAGACGGCGTTCTTCGTCTCACCGGGCTTGAGCGTGATGCGCTTGAAGCCTTCGAGATGGTGAATGCGGCGGTCGCCGGAAGACTTCGGCGAGCGGACGTAGAGCTGCACTACTTCGTCGCCCGCCACCTTGCCGGTGTTGGTGACCTTCGCGCCGACCTTGACGGATCCGTCCGCGCCCTTCTTCATGCGGATGTCGGAATATGCGAACGTCGTGTAGGAGAGTCCGAATCCGAACGGGAAGAGAACGTTCGAATCCATGTAGCGGTAGCTATGTCCCGGGAGCTTGTAGTCCTCGAAGTCGGGAAGCTGATCGGGGTCCTTGCAGTAAGTGATCGGAAGGCGTCCGCCCGGATTCGTCTTGCCGAGAATCGCGCGCGCAATCGCGCGTCCGCCCTGCTCGCCAGGATACCACGCGATGATGAGCGCGTCGCAGAACTCCGCCGCCTCGCGCAGGTCAATCGCGCTTCCGCCAAACACGACGCCGACGATCTTCTTGTTCGGATTCTTCTCGCGGTCGGACCTGAGCTGGTTCGAAAGGTTGCTCCACATCGCGAGGCTCTTCTTGTCGTGCTCCTCGCCTTCGTCGCTCGGGCAGATGCCGAGGCACGCAATCGTGACGTTTCCGCCATGACCCTCCTCGACGACGATTTCAGGCCCAACCTCGCGGAGGAAGCCAGAAAGCACGGACACCGGATCGTCCGTCTCGCCGTTGTAGTTGCCCATGAGGACGTTCGTGTCCCTCGCGCGTCCCCACACGCCGATTGTGTTGATCTTCGACATGTCGAGCGGAAGTATTCCGTTGTTCTTGACGAGCACGAGCGACTTGTCCGCGACCTCAAGCGCGAGCGCCTTGTGCGCCGGAGAGGCGATGTCCTTCGCTCCGAGGTTGTCCCAAGGAGTCTTTGCATTCTGGTCGAGATCGCCGAGAAGCGCGCGCGTCGTGAGAATGTTTACGACGGCGTCCTTGAGAAGGTCCTTCTTGATCTTCCCCTCCTTCATCGGACCGCGCAGCTGGTGGTACGTTCCCTCGCTGCAGAGATCGAGTCCGCCCGCGATAGTCGCAAGGCTCGCCTCGACCTTGTCGGCCTTGAAATGGTGCTTTGCGGAAATGTCCTCCACGGCTCCGACATCGCTCACAACGGTCCCCTTGAAGCCCCACTCCTTGCGGAGGATGTCCTTGAGAAGCGTCGAATTCGCGCAGCACGGCTCGCCGTTGACAGCGGAATAAGCGCCCATCACGCTTTCAACTTCCGCATCGCAGACGAGCGCCTTGAATGCGGGCAGATAGTATTCGTATAGATCGCGCTTGTCGACATTTACGTTGAACTCATGGCGCTTCTTCTCGGGGCCGGAGTGGACTGCGTAGTGCTTCGCGCACGCGACAGCCTTGAAGTACTTCGGGTCGTCCCCCTGGATGCCCCTAACAAACGCCGAGCCCATCACGCCGGAAAGATACGGATCCTCGCCGAACGTCTCCTGTCCGCGCCCCCAGCGCGGATCGCGGAACATATTGACGTTCGGGCTCCACAGCGAGAGGCACCTGTTGCCGCCGCGCTGGTTGCGCGCGCGGAATAGGTTCGCCTTCGCGCGCGCCTCTGTCGATATGGCGTCTGCCATGCGGAATTCAAGATCGGCGTCGAACGTCGCACCCGCTCCTATCGCCTGCGGGAACACGGTAGCGAGCCCGGCGCGCGCGTATCCGTGCAGCGCCTCGCTCCACCAGTGGAAACGGGGAAGCCCCAGACGCTTGATCTCCGGGTTGTCCATCATCGCCATCTGGACGGTCTCGTCTGGCGTGAGCTGTTCGTATATCTTCGTCGCCTCAGCGACAGCCTCCGCACGGCGCGCGGCCGTCGGAACTGCATAGAGCTGCGTTGCGGCCAGAGCGGCCGTGCCGATAATCAAGTGTTTCTTCATTTGGGTCCTCAGTTTCATTATTTGAATATATTTACTCCACCACCGTCGTCTCGTCGCGGACGCGGAAGAATGCCGAAGGCGAAGCTGACTGCAGCGAAATCTTCATCTCCCCGTTCGTCCCTTCGACAAATCCGCCATAAGGCTTGAATGACGCGAGATCAAGCGTTTCAGAACTGTACACGCGGTAGGTCCGCCCCGCGATGCCCTTCCACGAGATCGATATTTCCGTTCCGCACGCTCCGAAATCCGAAAGATAAAGCGGCGACCCCGCGTCGTTCGGATCCGTCCCCGAAAGATACTCCTCGCGGTTCGAGAATCCGTCGCCGTCCGGATCAGCCTCAGGGTCGACTCCGCCGTTCTGGAGAAAATGCCTGCGCTCCCACGCATCGGGCAAACCGTTCCCGTCGATGTCCTGCGGATCGAGCTCCTCCACGATTGCGAACTTAACCGCATCGGCGATGACTGTCTTGTCCTTCTGTCCGTTGGTTAGAATCCGCACAGATCCCGAATTCCCATTCTTGAACGGCCATCTGCCGATTGCGTTCCAGACGGACGACTTTCGCGTCATGTCGACTAAATTGGTCGCGACGCCTCCGTCATAGACAATTTCGACTGGAACAGCCGATCCGCGCGAGTCGCCTCCGTTCCAGAAAAGCGACACGACATAAGTCGCGTTCGACGGTATCTCCGGAGTGAACCTGACCCACAGATCGTTCGACGCGATCTTATTGTTGTGGAGATAGTCCGCTCCATAGCGGTCGGAGTTGTAGTTGCTTACCGGCCACTCGCCGGAAATCTCAACGCCCGACGCATCCGCATTGTCCACGATGACGGACGCAATCTCCCTCGAAGTCTCCACCTTCGGCCAGGTGTATTCGTTCTTCTTGTTGATGAGCGCCTGGAGCTCGACGGTCTTCGCGGCGTCGCGGTAGATTTCGCTCGGACGGCACGCGTACTTCTTGCAGAGCGAAGCAGCATATCCCGCAGCGACGCCCTGCTGTCCGCCCGCGTGCATCACGCGGCTCGACCCGAAGGCGACGTGAGTGTAGCTTGCGCAGCGTCCGGCAAGAAACAGGTTCGGCACGTCGCGGCAGCAAAGCGAACGATAGGGCATCCACCACCGTCCGTACCTGTAGTGCGTCGTCGCGGCGATGAATCCCGAGTTTCCGTCCTTGCGGTGAAGGTCAACGGACCATGTTGCGATTCCAATCGCGTCCTCGAACTGACGGTGGTCAATGATGTCCTTCTCGCGGACGACGTAGTCGCCGACTATGCGGCGCGACTCGCGCTTGCCTGCGATATACGGCACCCAGTTGAAGACGAGCTTCTCGTTCCCGGCCTTCGCCTTCGTGTTGGAGAAGCTTCCGTAGATCGCGCGGAAAAGCCGGTCGCGCAGCATCTCAGCGTCGTAGATTGTGTCCTCCTCAGGATCAAGCCCCGCCTCCCAAGTCCAGCCGCCTGCGGTGTCCGCACGGTTTCCGCTCACCTTCGTCGCCCAGGGAACAGACGGGAACACGTACGCGGTGTCGTTTGTCTTCGTATTCCAGAGGAGGCTGTTTCCCATCGTACTCGTGTCCGCGACGTCCTGTCCGTGCGTCGGCTCGTCGTATTCAGTCTTCGCCTCGCGTCCGAGCATAAATTCAGCTCCCGCCCAGTATCCGATCCAACCGTCGCCCGTCGAGTCCACGTAGAGCGGCGCGACGAACCTGCGCCTCGCGCCAGTTTCGATGTTCCGTGCATCAACCGCGACAATCTTCCGCTGCGCGTTCGTCTCGACTCCGTACGCACGCCAGCCGAGGTGCGAGGCGATGCCGTACGACTCGACGACAGCAAGTCTGTTGGCGTCGTCGGCTTTCTTGTCCGCAGCGTTTACCGTGTTGTTGCGAACAGCCTTGACGATCCAGTGGAATTCGTCGCCTTCGTTCTCCGTCCGTACGCGAATTTCGTCGCTAGCGTTTCCGCCGAGCATCGGGCGGTCGTGCACAATCGCGACAGAGAGTCCCGCATCAGCCGCCGCTATCGCAGCGCACACTCCGGCGATTCCTCCGCCCACGACAACGAGATCGGCATTGACGACATCTTCGGGCGCGGCGGATTCGCCGCGCTTCTCCGCGCGCCACGCGGCGAGCGAGTCGGCATCGTTCGGCGGCGGATTCGTCGCGGCGACGGACGTGAAGTACACCGCATCACAGCGTCCCTCGAATCCCGTGAGGTCCTTAAGAGAGACAGTCTGCGGACCTGCCTCGACGCGGACTAATCCCGCGTCGATCCATCCCCAGTCGGCAGGAGATACGCCGAGTGTAGAGGGAAGCGTAGTTCCACCGACGGCGAGGCGGAATCGTCCTGGCTTCTCGCCATCCCAGTCTGGAGTCCAGTCGCGGGTACGAACCCATGCGCGGACGAGTCCGCCGAATCCGAAATCGACGTTCGTCTCCGCATCTGCGACAGGTTCGCCCATGCCGTGCGCGAGAAGATATGGCGAGCCCATCACGTCGACGAACTGCGGATCGACGACCCATCCGCCCTTCGACGCAAACGACTCCGCCTCGACGAGCGCATCCGTTCCGCTCATGAACGGCGACTCCGCAAGCGCGGCAAACCACTTCGACGCCATGAGCCGCGCTCCGGTCTCCGTCGGATGAACCTTGTCGTCGATGCAGTGAACTGTCCAGTCCCATCCGTCCGCCATGTCTACGACGCGGACCGGCGAGGCCGCGGTGTTCAGTTCGGCGGCAAGCGCGCCTATTGCATCGTTGAGCGCGGGGATGTAGCTGTACTTGGGGAGCTTTCCGCTCGTAATCACCTTCGCATAAAGGACCGTCACATTCGGATTCTGCGCACGAGCCGCGGCTATGATGCGCGCGTGAGCGTTCGTCGCTGCGGCGATTATCTCCGCTTCTGGCCTGTACGCAGGATTGGCAGTATCTGGATCGACGTTGTAGTTGTGTCCGGCATGGAGGAGAAGGACATCCGCCCTATCGTTTTCTGCGTTTGCAATGTATTGCGAGGCAATTTCCGCCGCGTTCTTTCCGCTCCAGCCTTCGTTCGGAAGATCGTTGCCGGAATTAGGCGAAACATGCGAGCCCTTCCATTCGACGTCGCCGAATCCGCTCTCGGCGATCATTGCGGAAAGGTACGTGCGGTACGTCCACTTGTGCGCCGCTCCGGCATAGTTCGCACCCTCCGTTATCGAGTCGCCGACGCAGCAGACGGAAAAGCGCGGCAGATCCGCCGCTGGGAAGAGCTGAATCTCGGAAATGCCGTTGTAGTTCAGCACAGCCTTTCCGTCATCCCAGTCGTCAAGCGCGACGAGCGCGACATAACGTGCGGCGGCGGGCTTGTCGAACGAGAAATACTCGCCTTTGTAGTCGGCAGTGCCGGTTGCACGCGCAAGGCGATTGGAGAGAACGAGCG
Organism: Kiritimatiellia bacterium; assembly: GCA_016284515.1. Lineage (GTDB taxonomy): Bacteria > Verrucomicrobiota > Kiritimatiellia > RFP12 > UBA1067 > UBA1067. The sequence continues at coordinate 77,556 of JAEEOY010000274.1, forward strand.
AATAGTTCGACTGGATGTCGGCTGCCGACGTCTTCCATCCCTCGCCAGTGGAGACATACAGCTTGAACTCCCTGACACCACGCTCCGTGAAGGTTGTCCCGTTCTTTGCAAAGTTGAAGTTGTAGAGCCTCACGCCGTCGAGGCGGACGACTTTGCCGAGATCAACCTGGATGTACCACGGGAATGATCCAGAAGCGTTCGATGACAGCATGAACATCTCGTTGTCCGCAGTCACGCCGCAAGTGCCGTCCGCGGCGATCCCGCTTCCGTTGAAAGCGGTCACCGCGCCGCGGTTGGCGTAGGCAGACGGCGTTCCCGCCGCGGTGTTTCCGGCGATGCAGCATTTTGCCGCGATGTCGGAGAGGTCGAGCGGTTGCACTCCGCCGTCGGCGTACGCGACAGCAGTCGCAAGGACAGCGGCCGGGGCCAGCAGTTGTCGGAGTAGTGTTTTCATGTTTCTGGTTTCTTAGCGAATTCGCACGTTAAGGCCCGAGGAGACGACGTCCGCGATGAGCGAGCCGTGCTGCACCTTAACTCTGATCTTATACCTGCCGTCCGCAGTGCACGGCGTACAGGTCCAGTCCGCGATTCCTGGCGCGACGAGCGAGCCGAAGGTGCCGAGCGTGTAGGTGCCTATCCGTGCGCGCCCGGCGAACGAAATGACTATCTCGCCTTCCGCAGGGAGCTTCAGCGTCGCGTCGCCAATGTCGAACGCGTCGAGGGCCGTCTTCGTCTCGCCGTCAAGAGTGAACGGAAGTGTCGCCGCCGTGAACTCAAGTGTTCCGGTGAAGTTCTCAAACTGAGGAAGGTCCTTCGGACGCTGCGCCCTCACCGTTCCAGCTCCGCTTACAGTCGCGCCGGTCCAGTCCGCATATCCTGGCGGCAGCATGTTAAGCCACTTCTTCATAAGGTACGCCTCGATCTCGCCGCGCGTAACTACGCTGAGCACATTGCTGAACAGCACGATCTCGCCGAACACCTCGTATGCCTGCTCTGGGTCTGAACCGGCATTGTAGAGACCGAAAAAGCCCGCCTGGAACGCATTGCCGTCCGTCGTAAACGAGAACAGCTCCGGCGCCCCAGTGAAACCTGTGGTCGTGCCGTCGACTTTACGCCCGTTGATCCTGGTCTCTCCGCCGGTAAGAATCGACGAAGTGCCGCTGCCCCAAATCGGAGCAGTATAGTCCGAGTACGAAGAACGGGCTCTCACTGCCGTGCCGTTATCTGGGGCGACCTTGTCAATGATTGGGAGACCGCCGCCATGGCAGCTGTCCATAACGATGAATGCCGTTTTCACATTCTGCTTGACCGTCTCGGAATTGTTACCATTCCACTGGTCATGGTTCGTCTTGAGTCGCAGGTTGTTGCCCTTTCTCGTTTTGTCAGGGGGATCGGCATAGAGATCCATCCACCCGCGTTCAGGACCGAATCCCCTTGCTCCACGCGAGTAGGTCGGACGGCGGTCGTTGTCTACGCCGTTGTAGTAAGCTTGGAGATATGGCGTACCAGCAACATCCTTGTTTCCGTGCCCGAACAGTGCGTGAACCATGTTGCTGTTGGTGTTGAAGCCGACGTCATCCGTGCAGTCCGGGTCGAAGCGCGCAATCCTGCCCTCGACGGCATCAACCTGTTCTTCCGTGTAGGGATCCTTCCCGGGAAACGTCAGCGACGCACCATCAGCAATGGAGACGCTTCCGACAACAACGCCGCTCGCCTCAAGCGCACCGCCGACCGAGAGCGATCCGCCGCTGTGCGGGATGTCGATTACGGAATCCACAGTCTCGAACGAACCTCCGTCTGCGACTTCAAGGGACCGCGGACGTCCGCCTGCGCAAAAGCCCTCTGTCAGTCCCCACTTCTTTGCAAGATAGAACTCGACAGCCTTGCGCTGCACGGTAGTCAGTTCGTTGGTGAAAATGAGTATTTCACCATAGCGCTGTCCACCCGCGTTATTTGCCTGGTCTGCCATGCCGATAGAGCGCACGCTCGGTGAATCGCCAGGCGCGACGCCGAGGGATATAATCTGATATCCGCCGTTGAGCGCCGCCGTCACGTTGGGCACGATCGCATTGCCGTCAACCCAGCACGGCACGTTCGGGCGACCTGCCGCAAGCACTGTCGAGGCAGTTGTAACGTCGCTTCGGTTATAGTACGTGTCTGTGTTTGAACTGACGTTTTCAAACACTTCACCGTCAATAGGATACTTGTTGTCCGCGGAAGAAGTCTGCCATCCGCCAACAAGTCCCTTGCCACCGCCCTCCTGCGAGCCGTAGACCATTATTATCGACTTAGACTGGATCGGCCTGCTGAACATCATGCGCCGCTGCTCGTGTCGGTTGTCTTCGGCTATTCCATTCCCGTTTGAATCAATTGCATTCCTGTATCCAGTGACCAATGCTTCGTCTGTCTCGCAGTAGGCGCCGAAGGAAAGGACTGAAAGCCCATTAAGCGCATTCGGGATCGAGAACGGCATTGTACGTATATAGCCGCCTTTTGTAGTATCGGGTTCGCTCGACGGATAATAAGTCGCGGAACGAGCGCTGACGGCGAAAGCACGGCCTTCCCCTTCGCGACAGTCATTCCAGCGACGGACGACAATTCCAGGAAAAGTCCCGTCGGGAACAGTGTGCCCATTGTACGAATACTCCTGCAATGTCGTCTCGTCCGAAGCGTCGAGCCAGAGCGCGGGAACGTCTCCAAGCGCCGACGCGAGCGCATCGTCAAGGATGTTCGACATAGAAGCGTTCGCCTCAATCTTGACGTCAATGCCTTCAGAAATCGTGCCGTACCCGACATCGCCCCGCACGACAAGTCTGCCTGTACCCTCGAACGAACCGACCGAACCGGACTCGAGATAGACGGTAAGTCCATCCTCAATCGTCAGGGAATCAATCATCTGCCCAGCGGGCAGCGATAGGGTTACGGGAGTGTCGGACATATGATTCTTGCGCACGACGATGTTTACGCCGCTGCCGACGGAACCAATCGCGGCGGTCTTCAGGTTGTTTACTACGTAGACAAGCGAACCTGCTGCAAGAGCCTGCACCTCTACTTCGGACGTCGCGGCATCCGCGCCGCGCAGCTCAATCGTGCCCGACGCATTAGGAACCGTCAGTTTCTCGTTCGCTGCGGCTCTGTAGATGACACCGCCTGTAAAGTCAGCCTTGGTACCATTGTTGCCGTAGAACACGCCTTCGACTGTATCCCAGAGCCCGTATGCCCCGTCGGGGTCGATGCAGGGGATGAAATTGCGCTTCGGCACATTACCTTCGCTGATCGTCATAGAATAGAGGCGCATTGGCTGATGGCGGTTCGCCGACGACGTTCCAGATGACGATGCATAGTTGTTTTGGCAGAAAATGTAGATTGGCGCGGCAGCCGGACTGTTGACAGTGGTTATCGTCTTCGTTGTCGCCGCACTGCCGGTGACCGTCAGAGAGCCGCTTTTTAGCTCTACATCATACTCCAGGTTCGCCGTAGAGGGGATTCCGGCTTCCGCATAGTTGGAGTTGCAGAAGATGCCGTTGAAATTAGAGTTGTTGAAATAGCGGAAGACTACCGAATAGTTCGGTTTGTCGTCGTTCATGATGCCGAAGAACGCCGCCCAGTCGACTCTTCTCGCCCTTGCGAGGATCGAGGCGCGAACGACAGTCGTCGCCTGCGGCTGGTACCCCGAATCAATCCACTGAAGACCAGCCGCGTCCGACTCGATCCAGTCGAGCCGCGTGTAGTTCGCCGGCATGTCAACGGCAAACGCCGACACAGCGGCGAACGACAACACAAACCACAGCGACTTAGCAGCCATGCGATGCAACGACTTCATGACCATAGTACCTCCTTTGTTTGCCGCTATTATATCATATTTTACCGTTGTAACAAGTGAAGTCAGCGCAAAAATTTTCGTGAAAATCGCGCAATGCCGCGCTGCACGCCAACTCACCCGGGAATCAGCGACAGGTTTATCCCATGCCTCACCGCACAATGAACAGCATGCCGAAGGGCATGACTTTCGCGACGAGTTCGGCATCCGTAGTGGCAACGACCTTTATCCTGTACCTGTCATCTGCCGTATACTCCGGCGTCACTGCCCAGCCAGACACCCCGGCTCCGTCAACCGTTCCGAACGAGCCAAGTATGTATGTCCCCGGCTGAACAATGCCGTCCTTGAAGGAAAGATTGAAAACACCTTCATCCGCAAGTTTCAGCGTCGCACTGCCGATGTCGAACGCCTCGGCGACAGTTCCGTTGACGCAGTCGATCGTGAAATCAAGGGACTCCTGCGAAAACTCGAGCGTTCCAGTGAAGTTGTCAAACTGCGGCACCCCCTTCGGTTCTGCGGCAGTCACTGTTCCTGCGCCGCTTACAGTCGCGCCCGTCCAGTCAACATATCCTGACGGAAGCGTGTCAAGCCACTTTTTCATAAGATACGCCTCAACTCCGCCGCGCGTGTCAGCATCTAGCACTTCGTTGAAAAGCACTATTTCACCAAGAACCTCAAACGCCTTGTCGGAACCTGCGTCCCAGAATCCGAATACTCCTGCGTTGAAGTCGTTTCCATCAGTAGTGAACGAGAAGAGCTCCGGCGCGCCGGTGAAACCGGTTTTCGTTCCATCGACCGCGATGCCGTTGATCCTCGTTTCGCCGTTCGTCAGAACTTCCGACGTTCCGCTGCCCCAAATCGGCGAGGCATAATTCGTATACGAGGCACGCGCCCTGACCGCTGTCGTGTTGTCCGGTTTGCCGGCGTCTATGACGGGAAGTCCGCCGCCGTAGCAGCTGTCCATCATTATAAACACCGTCCTCACCTTCTGTTTTATAATGTCGCCATTGTCGGATATCGCCTTGGTATGGTCGGTCTTGATGCGCAGATTGTTTCCCTTCTGCGTCTTGCCTGCCGGATCTGCATTAAGATCCATCCATCCACGGACAGGCTGTCCAAAGCTTCTGGAGGAACGAACATAGGTGGGGCGTCGGTCGTTGTTGTCGTCACGATAATACCCGTGGAGATATGGCGTGCCAGCGACTGACTTGTTTCCGTGATCGAAAAGCGCATGGACCATGTTGTCTGTACTGCCGAATTCAATGTCTTCCTCACAGTCAGGGTCAAAGCGTGCGACTTTGCTCGTCATGGCGTCGACCTCGGATTCTGTAAGAATATTCTTGCTTGCGGGGATTGCAAGAGTCGCCCCCGCCGCGACAGTGACGTCTCCTGCGAAAACGCCGTCAGCTTCCACCGATCCTTCCACTGACAGCCTACCTGCCCCGTGCGGCGCGAGAGAAGACGAATCAAGCGTCTCGAAAACGCCGCCTTCAGCAACCACAAGCGATTTCGGTCGGGAACAAACCACGCTTTCATAGTTGCTGTAATTAGATTCAAGCCCCCACTTGCGCGCCAGATTCACTTCAGCGACTGTGCGCTGCACCGCCGTAAGCTCGTTCGTGAAGATTAGTATTTCGCCATAGCGCTGCCCGCCGGCACCTCCTTCGTTGTGATTGTATAAGATAGACATTCCAAGCGAGCGAAGGGAAGGATCGTCATCACCAGGTTTAACCCCTAACGAGATGACCTGATACCCGCCGCTCAGTTTAGCAACCGTGGGGTTCACGCTCGCTCCGTCCATCCAGACAGGTATTCCCGCATTTCTCAATACACTGTCATCGATTGTCGTTCCTCGGTAGTAGTACCTTGATTGCTGACTCCGCTCCATCATACCATCATATTTCATGTCGTCGTAGTTGTTTCCCAATCCGCCTATCAGCGCCGAGCCTCCGCCATCTTGCGAACCATATACCATGACAACAGATTTCGCGGTGATCGGTTTGTTGAAAACAAGACGGCGCCGCTCGTCATGTCCATTTCCAGATGCCTGGCCGTTCTTGTTAATTGCGTCCTGTGCACCAGTCACATTCCCCCCGCACGTGCCAAACGACATCACTGTCAATCCGTTCAGCTGGTTTGTCATGGTATAGGGCATTACCCTGATAAAGCCACCATCATCGTCGTTGCCAGTCGACGCACGGGCATTAGCGGCATAGTAACGGTCCGAACCTCCGCGAACGTCATTCCAACGGCGGACCACGATTCCGGGGAATGTGCCCTCGGGAACCGTGTGGCCGTTGTACGTGTACTCCTGAAAGGTCGTCTCGTCCGAAGCATCGAGCCAGAGCGCCGGAAGATTGCCGAATACCGACTTGAGGTCTCCGTTGAACACGCTCGTCAGCCTTCCTGTGCTCTCGACCCGAACATCTATCCCGGAAGAAATCGTGGCGTACTGCACAGAACCCGATACAACGATCGTTCCCGCTCCTTCAATGACACCTACAATACCAGACTCAAGACAGACAGTTACTCCACCCTCAATCGTAAGCGAATCGATCATATGTACTATAGGCAACGCGAACGTCGCCGATACGTCTGACTCGGCAATCTTGCGGACAATTACATTCACGCCGCCTGCATTGGACGCATTGGAGACCTCCAGTTCCACCGCAGAATCCTTGGCACCTCCCGTGAATCCTGCACCCGAACCCTTGTTCGTATAAAACTTCCCTTCTACATTATCCCACAGACCGCAGATACCTTTGTCGTCCATGCAAGGGATGAAGTTGCGCTTCGGCGTGTCACCTTCTCTTATCGCCATTGAATAAAGACGCATTGGCTGATGGAGGTCCGGCGAGGACGTTCCAGACGTATATTTGTTTTGGCAGAATATATATATAGGCGCATTTACTATGGTCGTGCCGGAAGATAGTGTCTTCTTTACTGGATTCTCTCCGGCACGGGTAATAGTAAAAGAACCCGACTTTAATTCGACCTGATAATCGCCGACTTGAACGGAGTCAACCTGTCCTTCAGATGCAGTATTGTTGCCAAACAGTCCCTGAAGACTTGAATTTCTTTCATAGCGAAATCTCACCGATTTGTCAGAAGCCGAATCCCCGATCACACCAAAAAACACAGCCCAGTCTACCCGACGACTTCGCACAAGTAATGAAGCGTTGATTATTGTGTCCGCATTTGGACTGTACCCCGAGTCGATCCATTGCTGGTTCACTGCGTCCGACTCGATCCAGTCGAGACGCGTGTAGTTCGCCGGCAGGTCAACGGCAAACGCCGACACAGCGGCGAACGACAACACAAACCACAGCGACTTGGCAGCCATGCGATGCAACGACTTCATGACCATAGAACCTCCTTTGTTTGTTGCAATTATATCATATTTTACCGTTGCAACAAGTGAAGTCAGCGCAAAATTTTTCGTGAAAATCGCGCTATCGGCGTCCTGTAGTCCTTCATGCCGAGGTAGACAAGGAAGTTCAGCGGTGCCCAGATGCGTCCGCGCCAGTAGTTGTTGTCCTTGAAGCCCCTCGCATTGCGCGCGCTCGCAGGCATAACGAACTCGCCGTAGAACTCCTCCGGATTGAAATAGTGCTCGTTTATCATGCGGTCGGCCTGCTCATTCGTCGCCGTTCCGGATAGGAGCGCGTAGAAGTTGCACGGAGAGAGGACGTCGAGAAACTGCCTTGACCCGACCCTGAAGTTGCGATAGATGCCGGTCTTCTCGTCCCACATCGTCTTAAGTCTCTCGTCGTACTCCTTCGCCCGTGCGAGAAGCTCCAGCCGGACGGCATGTATGGCATCTTAACAGGAGCCGCCGTCGTCGAGACGGTGAACCTGCGTCCGCCGCGCATTCCGAAGAGCTGATCGCCCGCGCGCCCGACGGTTCCGTCGCGCTCCCACGGATAGAATACGTCCGCTATGACAAGATGTCCGCATTTGTTCGACGGCGTCACAAGTGCAACGAGGTCTTCTCCGTCAGCCGCAGTCTCGAGGGTTAGGGCGAACTGGTTCTGCACTATCTCGACGCTCGTGTAGCGCCCGTCATCGGACCTCAGCCCCGGAATGACGCCTGTCCTTGACCTGCCGTTCTTGAGAAACTCGCGGCGGTATTCCTTTCCGTTGTGCAGCGAGACGCCGAAGTTCACCGTGAAGCCGTCCGGGAGAAAAGTGTGCGCCGTCATGCTGTTGTTGTACCACGTGTTCCATCCGCGGCAGATGCGCGTCTGGAGATCGCGGTACTGACGCGTGCGCGTTTCGCCGAGACGCGTCGCTTCAGCCGTTCCGGCGAGCGTCAGCGCGGTGGCAAGCGCGAGAACAAATGCCGGTTTTCCGGTGCAGATGCACATGCCTTTATCTCCTTGGTTTATTTTTCTGCGGTTGCCTGTTTCATGATTCCGTTGATGCCGATTTTGACGTCGGCCGACGGATCGGATTCTATCGTGAGCATCTTGCGGCACTCGACGTTTGCGGCGGCGGCGCCTTTCGAGCCCGGTCCGAAGCGCATGCACGGGAGCTTGTTGTCGAGACGGATGTGGTCGCCGACGAACGCACTCGCAAAAACGGAAAGATCGCCGCCCTTCTCCGCGGACGCCTCGTAGCAGCACCACGATATGAGCTGGTTGAACGCTACCGATCCGCCGCGGACTTCGGCGATCTTCGACGCCGGAGACCACACGTCCGCCACATCGAACACTATGCGCCCGCGAAAGCCCGGCTCCGTCACCGCATAATGTCCTCCGCCCTGGCGGAAGAATACGCCCATCGACGCGACGAGCCCTATTACCGCGTCGCTTCCCGCGCGCCCGATCACGCCGTCGCGCGCCGCGTCGAACGCGACGCCCCACATCTTGCCGCGGAACGATCCGCCCGTATACCGGTCGCGTTCCAGGACGAGCTGCTCGGCGACGTTGATGTTGAAGCAGGAGAAGAAGTCGCACTTCTTCACGTCGCCAAGGACTATTCCGCGCGTGACGCGCGACGAGAAGTCGCAGAGCCGCTCACCCTCGGTCTTGTTGCCGGGGTGGTTGGGGAATCCGCCCTGGTGCCCCCAGCCGGAGAAGTTGAAGTGCAGGTCGCGGACCGTTCCGCCCGTCGTGCCGTGTCCGATCTCGAGCGTCGTTCCGAGCGCCGCGCCCGTCACGTCCGCGATTTCGATTCCATCGCATTTCACCGTCATCGCGTCGATTGCAGTCCATGAGCCGATGAACGTGCAGTCGCGGATCCACGACTGCGCGGCGGCGCGGACGGTCGGCGGATACTTCTTGACGCGGATGCGGTCCTCGACTTCGGGGAGGTCGCTCCATCCCTGGTGCGGATAGTACACGGTGATTCCCCTCACGCCCGAGCCGCGCGATAGCGTCACGAGCGGAGCGTCGTCCGGCTTGTCCTTCCCGCCTATCGCCCAGAGCATCGTTCCGCGCATCGTCGCGTTTCCGTAGTGCGCGCCTTCGAAGGATCCGCGCAGCTCCACGCCGGGCGGAACCTTCACGCCGCCGAAGAGCTTGTACGATCCGGCCGGAACATACACCGTGCCGCCCTTCGCCGCGCCCGCCGCGTCGAGCGCCTTCTGGAACGCCGCGGTGGAGTCCTCCTTCGGAAGCTCCCTGAAAGTTCCGCGCGCCGCGCCGAAATCGGTGACGTCCCATATCTTCGACGAAGCGGGCTTCCCGTGCGGCACATGATCAAAAGCGTACTTGACCGCGGCGGGGACTGCCTTCGTCTTCTCGTCGCGGATGATGCGCGGATCATTCGACTCCCATCCACTCACGGCCGACGGTCCCTTGTACTCGTTCCCCGAAAGGACGAGCTGATCAACCTTTTCGCCCATCTCGTATGCCGCAGCCTTCGGTTCGTCGAAGCGGCAGCGCGCGACGACGATGTTTCCGGCCGCGGACCTCACTGCCGCATTCGCGTAACCAGTGAAAGTGCAGTCCTTCAGGCTGATTGCGTATGGTCCGATCTTCGCGGAGCCGACGGAGTACTTCCCGCCCCGGAGAATCGTATCCGAGACGACAAGCGATGTGTTGGACTGATACCACGGCTTCACGCCGCGCGCAATCGCCTCTGAATAGTCGGGCTTCGCCCCGAAGTATATCGGACACACCCGCGCCGAAATATCGCTTCCAGTTAGCATGAAGCACGGATATCCGGGATTCTCGAGAAACACTCCGACAGCGGCGTTGCGCATTCTCACGTTTCCCGCCGCGACGTTGCCGGTGTTGAGGAGCTTTCCGTCGTCGGACGGGACTGCGGTTATGAGCAGGCCCTTCTGGCACCAGTCTATGTCGATATCCCACCAGTAACCCCAGTCCTGCTCACCGCACATGATTCCGACAAGGTTCTTCTGCAGGTACGTCTTTAGATTTACGAGGGACTTGCCCTTTGGAGCGCCCGGGAGTCCGCTTTCGGCCCAGTACTTCGGCGAGAGCGAGACGTGTTCGATGCGCGGGACGTCGTATGCGTACGCGCCGTGCACGCCGAGCTTGAGCGCCGTTCCGTAGAGCCGCCTGACGAGCATGGAAGAGCAGTTGTTGTTCCAGAAGCCCGTCCAGGAGTTGTAGAGCGTGACATTGTAGACCGTGGAGTGTCCGCGTCCGCGGATCGTCGCGGGATACGGAACCGGCGCGTCGGCCTTCTGCTCGGGATACCATATCGACAGGTCGCGCAGCGTCGTCGCTCCGCGCACCGTTATGAAAGCGCCTTCGTCCGGCTTCTCCGTGCCACGCCCGGCGTACGCCATGAGGATCGTGCCCTTCCCCGCGCCGCCCTTGTCGGGGCGCATCCACTCGCCGCGGAGCGTCACGCCGTCGGGAAGCTCCAGCGTCCCTTCAACGCGGTAGCGTCCCGCGGGAAGAAACACAGTGCCGCCCTGCGCCTCGTGGCATGCCTTTATTGCGGAACTTATCGCCTCGGTCGAATCCTTCTCGCCCGTTCTGTCCGCGCCGAATTCACATGCGTCGGCCGTGTAGACGATCAGGTCGTCGGACACCATTCCCGCCGACGGCGCGGCCACGCGGGCCTGTATCTGAGGCTCGGCGAAGGCGGTTGCTGCAGAGACCGCCAGTATGCACAAAATTAATCCATCCTTACTCATCAAGTGAAACCCTGACGGCCCTCCCGCTGTACTTCACTGTCTTCTCGGCACCGCCGAGCGTCTTCACGCGGAAAGTCCTGTCCTTGAGCATGCCTGGATAGGCGCCCTTGCGCGCGCCGACAGTGAGCATCCTTGACTTGTCGTCCCAGGCGAAGCGGATCGTCGTGAACTCGCCCTTCTCGTAGTCGTATCCGTCACCCGAATCCTCATAGAGCTCGAAAGCGCCGCCCGCGCCCGGATAGACAGTCACCGCGAGATCATTCCACGGCTTTTCGCCGACATGCTGCACGTCGGGTCCGTCGACGAGAATCGCGCCGGCGCGGACATACAACGGGAAGTTCGAGAGGTCGGTCTTCATCTCGTGCTCCGCACCGCCCTTCACGCGCTCGCTGGTGAAGTAGTTGTACCAGTCCGCGCCCTGCGGGAGATACGTAGCGACCGTAGTGACGTTCGAGGACGTAACCGGCGAGACGAGAATGTCGCGCCCGAAGAGGAACGAGCCCTTCTCGTCCCATATGCGGCGGTCATCAGGGAACTCTGCGACTAGCGGACGCATGAACGACATGTTCGACGCATACGCCTCGTGCGCGATCGAGTAGATGCGCGGGAGGAAGCGGTAGCGGAGCTTGACGGACGCAAGAAGCGAATCGTAAAGCGGCTCGCCCGGCTTGCCGAAGAGATAGAGTTCGCGCCATATTCCGGTGCCGTGGCTACGCATCATCGGCTGGAACACTCCGTACTGCATCCACCGCGCGTAGAGCTCGCTGAACGTCTCGCGCTTCGCGCTCTTGAATCCGCCGAGGTCGTTGCTCCAGTTGGGATTCCCCGAAAGCGAGAAGTTGAGTCCGCACGGAATCTGCTTCCTGAGAAACTCCCACGTGCAGTCAGTGTCGCCGCTCCACGTGTGCGCGCCCGTGCGCTGGAGTCCGGCCGAAGCGGAACGCGTAAGGATGAACACGCGGCGGTCGGGGCGCGTCGCCTTTGTGTGGTCATGGACGTTCCTGATCGCGTAGAACGGATATGCGAGTCTCACGTCGCGGAATCGTCCGAGAGCGGTTACAACCTCGTCGTTGTTCTCCTCCTTCTGCCCCCACGGCTCCGGTTCCGTCGAGTCCATCCACCAGCCGTCGAGTCCGTAGCCGAAAAGACTGGAGACATGCTTCCAGTATCTTTCGCGAGCTTCGGCGCTGTAGCAGTCGTAGGGCTTGGAAACAGTCGGATAGGTCGGAAGCGCAAGGAGTTCGCCGTGCTCCTCGAAGTCTGCGTATGGTTTCGTCTTAGGACCGAAGCTGCACCATATGGAGATTATGAAGTGGCAGTTCGACGCATGTATCTCGTCAATCATCTCCTTCGCACCCGCAAAGCCGGGATTGAGGAACTCCATCGCGTTCCAGTGGTCGTTGTCGCCCCAGTACTGCCAGTCCTGGATGATTCCGTCTATCGGCACTCCGTCCTTCCGATAGCGGCGCAGGACCTCTAGGAGCTTTCCGCAGTCGGTGTAGCGCTCGCGGCTCTGCCAGAAGCCGTAGCTCCAGAGCGCGTTCATCGGAACCTTCCCCGTGAGGTGGCGCATCGCACCGACGACTCCGTCAAGCGACCCGCCCGCGATGAAGTAGTAGTCCTCCGCTTCGCCGACGTCGCTCTCAAATCCGACTGTTTTGTCATCGGTCTTGTACCACGTTACAGACACGTTGTCCCAGTAGAGCCCCCATCCGCCTACGCCGCAGAGGAAAGGAATGCCGTCATTGCAGTTTTCCGGCTGAAGCCTCAGCTGTCCTACATTGCGCTGGTCGAGGCGTCCGTTCTGCACGCTGCCGAGTCCGTACACAGGCGCGTCCTTCGCGATCTTCCACTTCTGAGTGACCTTCGTCGCCGTGTAGCCGCCCTTGTATGTCGTCTGCGCGAATTTCGCGGGACCAGCTTCTTCGAGCATGACCGAGCCGTCCGCGCCAAGGAAAGAGAGCGCTCCCGTCTTCTTGTCGAGCCGCACGGAAAGCGTAGCGCTCTTCCAGGTCTTGGCGTCGTCGTTCTCCAGCACGGACATCTTCACCTTCTGCGGCTTTGCCGTGACGATGTCGGCCTTCTTGACGACATCGCCGCCCGGCGCGCGTACGATTCGCGCGATCGACGGCGTGTAGAAAGTCACTTCAACATCCGCCGCTGTTGCGGCAGAGACAAAGCACAGCGCGCCAAAAAGAAACACGCACCCCGGCAACGAATGTCTGCCACGCATTGTAGTTCTCCGTTAATTTGAATAATCACTCAGCCGTCATCTCGAGACGGAGCGTCTCGCCCGCGAAAAGCGCCGCATGCGGAATCGCCGTGCCCGCGAGCGGCCTGCCTCCGATCGTCGCGGAGGCGACGTACTTCGCGTCGCGGCTCGCCTTGGGCGCGTCGACGACGAACGACTTGCCGTTCTCCTGGCGGATCGTCACCTTCGAGAACACCGGAGAGCCGAGCTGGTACTCGGGGAGGCCTGGCGTCACAGGATAGAAGCCCATCATCGAGAACACCGCGTAGGCGCACATTCCGCCGCCGTCTTCGTCTCCGCACATGCCCATCCTGTCGTTGCGGAACCACGCGTCGAGCGTCTTCCTCACGAACTTCTGCGTCTTGCGCGGCTGGCCGGCGTAGTTGTAGAGGTAAGGGATGTGGAACGAAGGCTCGTTCGCCATCGTGAACATGCCCATCATGCCCGTCGCACCGTCAGGCATCTCCGCGACGTAGTGGAAGCGGTTGCCGCAGGAAGTGTTGAGCATCTCGTCAAGTCTGCGCGCCATGCCTGCAGGCCCGCCGAGGTACTCCACAAGCTGCGGGATGTCGTGCTGCACGTCCCAGATGTACGTCCACGCATTGTTCTCGGTGTAGTAGCTGCGCGCGCCCTTCCCGCCGCAGATTATCGGATCGAACGGCTCCACGAACGCGCCAGCGGCGTTCTTCGGACGGAAGAACTTCGTCTTCGGATCCCACAAGTTGCGGTAGAACTTCGAGCGACGTTCGTACTCCTTGACGCCGTCCGCGTCGCCTACGATCGCGGCGATCTTGGACATCGCCCATGCGTCATAGCTAGAGCCCTGCGTCACGGAGACCGTCTGGCGGTTCTCCCAGTTCTGGTCAACTGCCGGGCACGTCTCCTTGTCGCCCGGATTGAGCGCCGGCATGTATCCCTTCTCGACGTAGAACCGGTCGAGCTCCGTGAGCGGGCCGCGGTACCACGGCACGAGCGACTCGGTCTTCTCCGTGTAGTCGAGGGCCTTGAACGCGGCCGCAAGGTCGAAGCCCCTCACGCCCTTCACCCAGGCGTCGTAGAACGAGATCGCCGCGTGGTGGTTGATCATGCAGTGCTGGTCGCAGTTGATCCCGGGGAACGTGGGCATCCACTTCTCCTTGTTCTCGGAGGCCATGCGGATGTAGCTCGCGAGCTTCGCCGCCTCGGCCTTCGGCTCGAGGAGCACCATGAGCGGATGGTGCGCGCGGTACGTGTCCCAGATCCAGTCGTCGGTATACTGGTCCACTCCATCGGTCTCGTGCACCTTCCCGTCCCATCCGCGGTAGCGTCCGTCTTCCGTGACGTTGACCATGCGCTCGTAGCAGCGCCAGAGAGACGAGTAGAACACCGCCTTCTCTGAATCCGTGCCGCCCTCGACTTCTATCTTCGAGAGCTTCTCGTTCCACGCCCTGCGGCCCGCGGCGGCAAGCGACTCCATGTCCCATCCCGCGATCTCACGCGCGCAGTTGCGCGCCGCCTGCTCCGCGTCGATGTAGGAGACACCGTACTTCAGCATCACGGACTTCACATCCGGCGCGAAGACAAGCGCAAAGCCGTCGTTGACGCGGCGGAGCTCCACCGGCGCCGGACTAAACTCGCCCGCGAGCCATACGTCGCTCGCGGCGTATTTGCCGCGCCTCACGTCCTTTGCGACCACTCGCGCGCCGTCGAGCGTTACGTGCGCGTCGCGTCCCGTGAACACCACGGCGTGCAGCGCGTCCGCGCGGCGGAACTCGAACGACGCTAGCGCGCTCTGCCGCGCGGGGACGATCGAGAACTTCACGCACTCGGAGTCGAACGTCACGTCGTAGGAATACGGCGTCGAGTGGGGAGAGTCCCACGTGCCGCTCCAGCGCGCGCCGAGCCGCTCCGCGTCGCCGGAGAACGGATGCACCGCGAAGACCTGCTGCCCGCGGTGGTCGGGGGTCTGAAGGAAGATCGCGGAGACGCGGTCGTCCGTGTAGTCGCGGTACGGCGGCAGGACGCGCAGCATGGCGTTCGGCAACTGCGTCGTCTGGAAGCACGGCACAAGCATGTGGCTGATCGTGCCGATTTCGGTGTTCACCCAGTCGACGGGATCCTTCGCCAGCGCGCCGAGCGCGACAAATACCATCGAGGACAGCGTGATGATCAACTTGTTCATGGTTTTCTCCTGTCTTATTTGAAATGACATGACATCAATAGGCAACACGCGTGGAAACCACGCCATCGTCGAAGCCCGGCTGTCCGCCGCCGGCGAAGATTTCGTATTCACCCTTCGCGAGCGACTGCTTTCCGTCCATTCCGAACTGCATAAGCTGCTCCTTCTTGAGCTTGAAGGTGACCGTCTTCGACTCGCCTGCCTTAAGCGTCACGCGCTTGAAGCCCTCGAGGTGGTGCACCCTGCGATCACCGGAATCCTTCGGGGAGCGAACATAGAGCTGGACGACTTCATCTCCGGCGAGCGTGCCGGTATTGGTGACCTTGACCGTCGCCGTCACGCCGTCCTTTGCCTTTACGACCTTGAGAGCCGAGTAGTCGAACGTCGTGTAGGAAAGTCCGTAGCCGAACGGAAATAGCGGCTTCTTCGTAGCATAGCGGTAGGTGCGTCCCTCCAGCGTGTAGTCCTTGATGTCCTTGAGGCCTTCGTACGATTCGGGATAGGTGATCGGGAGTCTTCCGCCTGGGTTGTTCTTGCCGAAGATCGTGCGCGCGATGGCGCGTCCGCCCTGTTCGCCCGGATACCACACGACGAGAACCGCGTCACAGATTTCATTGACTTCCTTGAGGTCGATCGGACTTCCGCCGAAGACGACGCCGATCATGCGGCGGTCCTGTTTCTTGCGGAGGTTGCGGAGCATGCCCAGCTGCCAGTCGTTGAGGCGGCAGTCCTTCTTGTCTCGCTCCTCGCCTTCGTCTCCTGGCGTGAGGCCGATGCAGCAGATGACGGTATCGCTCGACCCCTCCTCGCCGGGGCCGCAGAGCTTGATGCCGGGCCCGAGCTCTTCTGCGACGCCGGTCATGACCGAAATCGGCTCCGAGGCGATCCCCTCGTAGTTGCCCATGAGCACAGCCTCCTCCATGCAGCGTCCCCAAATCGAGACGTCCTTGAGCTTCGACTTGTCAAGCGGAAGCACGCCGTTGTTCTTGACGAGAACGATCGACTCCTCGGCGACCTTGAGC
This sequence comes from Kiritimatiellia bacterium, assembly GCA_016284515.1. Taxonomy (GTDB): domain Bacteria; phylum Verrucomicrobiota; class Kiritimatiellia; order RFP12; family UBA1067; genus UBA1067. The sequence goes on from JAEEOY010000274.1 coordinate 93,921, forward strand.
GCGAGCGCCTTGTTCTCGCGCGTCGCGATGTCCTTTACGCCAAGGCCGTCCCACGGCGTCTTCGCGCCCCCGACGTTGCCGAGGAGAATGCGAGTGGTCAGCAGATGCACAAGCGGCTCGACGAGCTGCTCCTTCTTCACCTCGCCCTTGTCGACGGCGGGGAATAGCGCATGGTACGTTCCCTCGCTGCAGAGGTCGAGTCCGGCGTCTATCGCCGCAAGGCACGTCTTGACGCCGTCATCCGTATAATGGTGCCAGTTCTTTATATCGCCTACAGCGCCGACATCGCTTACGACGTGCCCATTGAATCCCCATTCTCCGCGGAGGATGTCCGTCAGAAGGAACTTGCTGGCGCAGCACGGCTTTCCGTTCACGGCCGAATAAGCGCCCATGACGCTTTCGACCTGACCTTCGGTGACGAGCATCTTGAACGCGGGCAGGTAGTATTCGTACAGGTCGCGGTTGTCGAGATTGACGTTGAAACCGTGGCGCAGCTTCTCCGGCCCCGAGTGGACGGCATAGTGCTTTGCGCACGCGGCGACCTTTAGGAACTTCGGGTCGTCGCCCTGCATACCCTTAACGAACGCCGTCCCCATCACGCCGGAAAGATACGGATCCTCGCCGAACGTCTCGTGTCCGCGCCCCCACAGCGGATCGCGGAACATGTTGACGTTGGGGCTCCAGAACGTAAGCCCCTGGTAGATGTTGCGCTGCCCCTTGGCGGAGAAGACGTTGTACTTGGCGCGCCCCTCGGTTGAGATGACCTCGGCCATCCTGCGCTCAAGGTCCGCGTCGAACGTCGCCGCAGCGCCGATGGCCTGCGGAAACACCGTCGCTACGCCGCAGCGCGCCACGCCGTGAAGCGCCTCGTTCCACCAGTGGTAGTGCGGGAGCCCCACCTTGTCATTGGCCGGGGCGTCCATCATCAGCTGCCACACGCAGTCGCGTGCGGACATCTTCTCGACGATCGCCCTTGCTTCGGTCTCCGCCTCAGCGCGCCTGGCCGCTCCAGGCATCGCCATGACCTGTGCCGCTGCAAACGCCGCCACGCCCGTCATTATCATCTTTGAGGTATTCATGTTACTTCAGATTCCGATTTGTGGGTTGTAAACTGTCGTTGTGATGGAACAATGATGGTATCCTTTGCCGTAACCATCTATATTATCTCATTTTCCACGCCGTCAAAGCGGGAATGTCACGCAAAAATTACCGTGAAATTCGCGCAGGTGATGTCGTCCATACGCCTCGGCTTCCGCCTCACTCTCCGAACACGGTGAACTCGGTGATTCCCGGCACAACGCCTTCGGGCACCGCGAGGACGACGATGCGCAGCTCCTTCGCGAGTACGCGCGGCGTCTCGCGGTAGTCGACGAAGAGATCGACGGCGTTCTGTGATGCATCGACAAGCGGACGCCACGTCTCGCCGTCCTTCCAGTCGATGCGGTAGCTGTAGGCGCCTACGTTGAAGCCCCTGCGCCCCTTCATGTCGCAGTCGCGCCAGATGAGGCGGAACGCGCGCACCATCGCGGGGAACGGAGACTTGAACTCCAGCGTCTGCGGCAGGGCGCCTTCGAGTTTGGCGTATGTCTTGAGTTTCGCGTCTGTCGTCTCGGGACGCGCGGAAGCGAACGGAAGCGTCGTCCACGGAACCGCCCCGGAACCGTCGGCGTACTGCGGCGTTTCGGTCGCCTCCTGCACGGCGATCTCTCCGTTCCTGTCGAGGACGAGCCGGTCGAATCCAATCAGGCGCTCGAATCCCCCGAGGACGCCCGAGTAGATGCAGTAGCTTACGAGATAGTCCTTGCCGTACTTCACGACGCTGCCGTGTCCGATTCCCGTCACAAGTCCCGTGGTCTTGCGGAAAAAGGGATTGTGCTTCTGCTTGACGAACGGTCCGAGCGGACGCTTCCCCCACGCCGCACCCATCGCGTAGCGCTCGTGCTCCGTTCCGGACGAGGAGTAGGTCAGGCAGTAGCGTCCGTTGATCTTGACCATCCACGCACCCTCGATCCACGACATCGAGCGGTCGTGCGGCTTGCATTCCCACGACTGGGTCTCGGGCTCGAATGGAATGAGCTGGACGGGCTTTCCGATCATCTTGCAGGGATTGGACGACTCGAGCTCGACTCCCCAGATTCCGTCCTTGGGCGAGCATCCGTAGTAGAGATAGAGCCTGTCGCCGTCGGAGAAGAGGTTCATGTCCGCCGGACCCGGCACGCCCCCCGGCCAGGGGATGTAGCCGATCTTCTTGAACGGACCTTCGGGCGACGCGGAGTCGTAGATGTCGATTCCCGCGCAGAGGAGGTAGCGTCCCTTGTGCTTTGCGATCGTCGGCGCATAGCCAATGTCTCTGACACCAATGTCTATCTTTGTCCACGTCGCGCCGCCGTCAGTCGATTTCCAGGCCATATCGTTCGATGGATAGCAGTAGATTGTCTTTCCCTCGACGAGCAGCGACGGATCGGCAAGCTCGCGGTGCTGCCGCTTTTCCGCGAAGTCCGCGACGCCTTCTCGCGTATTGCGGCTGATCGGGATGCCGGGCAGGGACATCGGGTTGCAGTACGTCGTCGGCCGCGCGCCCTGCGCGGCGATAGCGCCTATCATGCAGAGCGCAGACATCATCATCGTTTTCATCATGTTCCTCCGTCCTATTAGTTCCGCTCCGGGATGGCAAAGCCGTTCACGCCAATTTTCGCCGAAGCGCCGGGATCGACGGTCATTAGAAGTCTGCTGCGGCAGTCTAGGTTGCCGACGGCCATTCCCTTCGACCCGGCCTCGAACCTAATGCAGTCGCGCTTATCGTTGTGCCCGACATGGTCGCCGACGTATGTGCTGGCGAGCATGTTCAGCTCGCCGCCCTTGCAGCACACGGCCTCGAGGTTGCACCACGAAAGCAGCTGCGAGAACGTGACGGACCCTCCGTTGACCTCGGAGATTTTTGAACTGCCGCCCCATAGGTCGGCGTTGGAGAAGACGATCCGCCCGCGGAACGCGGGGTCGGTCACGGCGTAGTGTCCGCCGCCGCGCTGGTTGAAGACGCCCATGGACGCGACTAGCCCGATCACCGCGCTGCATCCCGCGCGCCCCACGACGCCGTTGTGCGCGGCATCGAATGCGACGCCCCACATCTTGCCGCGGAAGGACCCACCCGTGAATCTGTCACGCTCGAGGACGATCTGGTCGGAGACGAGGATGTTGAAGCACGAGAAGAAATCGACCTTCGACACATCGCCGAGAACGAGTCCGTTGACCTCGCGGTTGGTGTACTCTACGAGTCCGTCCTTCCCGTCCACCGCCTTTGGCCTGTTCGGAAAGCGCCCCTGGTGCGTCCAGTTGGAATAGTTGAAGTGGAGGTCGCGAACGACTCCGCCCGTTGTGCCGTGACCTATTTCGAGCGTCGTCTTCATCGCAGCGCCCGTGACGTCCACGATCTCTATGTTGTCGCTCTTCTGAGTCATCGCGTCGATGGCAGTCCAGCAGCACACGATGGTGCAGTTCTGCACCCAGCAGTTCTGGGAGGTCCTAACGGTCGGCGGATACTTCTTGACGCGCGTCGCCTCGCTTGCGCCTGGACCGTCGATCCATCCCTGCTCCGGATAAAAGACCGTGAAGCCCTTGAACCCCGACCCCTTCGAGAGCGTCACGAGCGGCTGCCCGGACGGATGGTCCTTCTCTCCGTACACCCACAGCTGAGTTCCTGCGGAGGTCGAATTGCCGTAGTGCGCGCCTTCGAAGGAGCCGCGAAGCTCGACGCCTGTCGGAACCTTCAGCGCACCTTCGAGGCGGTATATCCCGGCAGGAACATACACCGTGCCGCCCTTTTCCCTCGCCGCCGCGTCAAGCGCCTTCTGAAATGCTGCGGTGGAGTCTTCACCCGGAATCGCCTCAAGCGTTCCGCGCGTCGCGCCGAAGTCGCAGACATCCCATATGCTCTTCCCCTGCGGACGACGCCTCGGCACATGATTGAAGCTGTAGGAAATGGACGGAATCGCCTTCGCCATCTTGTCCTCGCGGATGATGCGCCTGTCGTCCTTTTCCCAGCCATTAATTTCGAGCGGACTTGAAAACGAGTTCCCCACGAGCACGAGCTGCTCCACCTTGTCCGTCAACTCGAACGCCGGCAGCTTCTTCTGCATGAAGCTGCACTTCGAGGCCGTGACGTTCCCCGTTGCGGACCGAAGCGCCGCGCGCTCGTATCCGGCAAAGGTGCAGTCCGCGACGTTAATTCCGTATGGTCCGACCTTGGCGGAAGCAATCGAATACTTTCCACCCCGGAAGGTGACTCCGGTGAAGAGCAGCGAGGATGTCCTTTGATATGACGGCTTTATGCCCATTTCCTCGTACTTCGAGTAGTCCGGCTTGTCCGCAAAGTATACGGGGCACGTCTTCGCGGATATGTCGCCGTACGTAAGCATGAACCCGGGATATCCTGCGTTCTCGATGAAGATGCCAACCCCCGCGTTGCGCACCTTTACATTCCCGGCGCAGATATTCCCGGGCACGACCTTCTTTACGGCATTGTCGGGAATCGCCGTCAGGAACAACCCCTTCTGGCAGTACTCCAGGTCGAGGTCCCACCAGTAGCCCCAGTCCTGCTCGCCGCCCTGGATGCACGTAAGGTTCTTAACGAGAAACGACTTGAGCGCCGCAAGCGCCGCGCCCTTCGGCGCGCCGGGAAGTCCGCTCTCGGCCCAGTACTTCGGCGAAAACGCGACGTGTTCGATGCGGGGAATGTCGTAGGCGTATGCGCCGTGAATGCCGAGCTTGAGCGGCGTGCCGTACATCCTGCGTATCAGCATCGAGGAGCAGTCGTTGTTCCAGAAGCCCGTCCACGCATTGTAGAGCGTGACATTGAAGACGGTGCTGTGTCCGTGTCCGCGTATTGCCGCCGGATAAGGCACCGGGGCGTCGGCCTTTTGCTCCGGATACCATATGCCGACATCCCTCAGGCACGCACCGGACGAAACATCGAGAAACGCGCCCGAATCGGGCTTCTCCTCGCCGCGCCCCGAGTATGCCATGAGTATCGTCCCTCGTCCGAGTCCGCCATTGTCGGGAGAGAGCCATTCGCCGCGGAGCGTGACGCCTCCTGAAACCTTGAGACGTCCGTCGACCCTGTAGCGTCCGGCGGGAAGATACACCGTCCCGCCCTTCTCCTTAGCCGCGGCGTCGAGGGCGGACTGGATGGCGGAAGTCGAGTCCCTGCTTCCCTGCCTGTCCGCGCCGAACTCGGTCACGTCGTGGGTATACACTATAAGGTCGTCCACCGCGAGACCGGGCGAGGGCTGCGCGATGCGGACAGCCGCAAGGACGATGAATGTTGCGCAAGTCATAGTATATTCCTCTGATTGCCGAAGATATTATACTAAATCACCGCGAACAACACGGTGAATCCAGCGCAAAATATTCCGTGAAAAACGCGCAGGGCGGTTTCCGCGCCACCAAGCGCGGTTCGCCAAGATTTGGTATAATTTCACACATGAAGAACAAAGACGCGGAAAGACGGCTCAGGTACGCCATGGTTGGCGGAGGCAAAGGCTCGTTCATCGGCCCCATCCACCGCATGGCGATAAGGATGGACGACCTAGCGGACCTTGTCGACGGATGCTACTCGCACACCGACGACTGGCGCGCGATGCTGGAGCGCTGCCGCGGGAAGGCGGACTTCATCTCCGTCTGCACCCCGAACGACTCCCACTACGAGATCGCCAAGGCCGCGCTCGAGGCAGGCTTCGACGTCATGTGCGAGAAGCCCCTCTCGATGTCCCTCGACGAGGCCACGGAGCTCGATCGCCTCGCGCGGCGCAAACGCCGCGTCCTCGGAATCCCCTTCACGTACTCCGGCTACCCGATGGTGAAGCTCGCGCGCGACCTCATTGCGCGCGGCGAACTCGGGAGGATCGACAAGGTCGTGCTCGAATACCAGCAGGGGTCCTTCCGCAAAATCGACTTCTCCAAGCCCCTCGACAAGCGCAACGCATGGAAGATGAACCCGAAGAAGTCCGGGCCCAGCTGCGTCGTCGCGGACATAGGCGTGCATGGCTTCCACTTGATTGAGCACGTCACCGGGCTCCAGGTGAAGGAGCTAATCGCCGACCTCTCGTCGTTCGCCCCCGGCAACAGGCTCGACGACGACGCGTCGATGCTCCTGCGCCTCTCGGGCGGCGCGAAGGCGTCGTTCGTGGTCTCCAAGGTGGCGACCGGAGAGGAAAACGGCGTGAGGCTGCGCATCTACGGAGACAAGGCGTCCCTCTTCTGGAACCAGGAGGAGAACAACTACCTCTCGATCAAGTACCCCTTCGAGCCCGAGCGCATATACAAGCGCAAGGCGCCGTACATCGGCGAAGTCTCCGAAGCGAGCGTCGCGCTCTCGCGCATCCCCGCCGGACACCACGAGGGATTCATCGAGGCGTTCGCCAACATCTACCGCGAGTTCTGCGCCGCAGTCCGCGACCGCCGCGCGCACGACTTCCCGGGTCCGCGCGAAGGCGTGCGCACCATGCGCTTCGTCGAGGCAGCGCTCAGATCCAACGCCAACGGCAACAGGTGGGAGAAGGTATGAAGAGGGAAGTCGCAAGGGCAGAATGGAGCGAAAGCGAGTCGTCCCCTAAACCAGACGTCTCCTTCGTACCGCCCATGGAGCGCCGACGACTCACGCTCCTCGAGCGGGCCGCGCTCTCCGTAGCATGGAAGGTCTATCCGCACGGAGAGCAGATTCCCGTCGTGTTTGCAAGCCGCTGGGGCGAGATCGGCACGACGCTCAAGCTAATGCGCCAGATGCACGACGAGGGCGAGATGAGCCCGGCTGGATTCTCCAACTCCGTCCACAACGCGGCCCCCGGGCATCTCTCGCTCCTCGCGAAGGACAAGGCACCGTACACGGCCATATCCGCCGGCGCGGATTCCTATGAAATGGGAATGCTCGAGGCGTCGACATATCCTGGGAAGGTCCTCTTCGTCTACGCCGAGGAGTCGACGCCCGAGATGTACCGTCCGCACTTCCCCGACGTAAAGCGCGCGCACTCAGTCGCCGTGCTGCTTGACGACTGACCGTGCTAAGCCTTTGCGCGCGCGCTCAAGCGAGGCGGCGCGAGGCGGACATCGAAAGCGACACCGCGAGGAACACGAGCAGCGCGCCGGCGAGAAGAAACGCCGCGAAATGCTCGTCCCAGCGGTCGTACGCGTCGGCGTCGAGCTTCGTCGTCTCCAGCTGGTCGATTTCGGCAAGCGCCTTCTCTAGCGAATCGCGGTCGTTGACGGGAAAGTACATCGCGCCCGTCGAAGAGGCTATCCCCTTCAGCTGGCGCTCGTCGAACGTCATCCTGTCCGCGACGACTCCGTATCGCCCGTACCCGTCGCGCACCAGGCGCGGCGTGCGGCGCGCGGACGTGCCGATGCCGATGCAGTAGACTTTCACCCCCATCTTCGCTGCGGACGCCGCTGCGTCCTTCGGCTCCACGGCGCCGGTGTTGGAGACGCCGTCGGAAAGCAGAATCACGATCTTCGACTTCGGCTTCGCGTCCTTGAGGCGAAGAAGCGCCATGGCGAGTCCGTCGCCTATCGCCGTGTTCGCCTCGTCCTCCCCTCCGATGGCATTGCCCTGCGCGTCGAAGACGGTCGACGGAATCTGCACACCCTTCAGCGCATGCAGAAGCATGTCGTGGTCCATCGTGAGCGGCGCGACGGTCGCGGCGTAAGTGCCGAAGGAGACGAGTCCGATGAGGTCGTCCGGACGCTTCTCCACGAACTCCGCGAAGAGGCGCTTCACGACCGAAAGGCGCGTCCACTCCTCGAGCTTCTTCGACGGACTCCGGAAGTCCGTCCCCGCGGGCGCGAGATCCAACGCGTCCATAGACCCCGAAACGTCGACCGTCATCGCGATTGCGATGGAGTCGATCGACTTCTTCTCGTGCGCGAGGGGCGTGCGCGGACGCGCTGCGGCGACGATGAGCGCAGCGAGCCCCGCGAGCAGGATGAACGGCGTCAGAGCCGCGAGTTTCGCGCGCCATCCAGCGGTCTTCGCGGGAAGGCGCATGGTGGCGGAAAAGCGGATGCCCGAGCGGCGTCCGCGCCTAAGGAGCCGCCACGCGGCGAACGCGAGCGGCACGAACAGGAGCAGCATCCATGGATTAGCGAATGTCATAAGTAAATTATACCATTTTCGCGGCACATCTGCCGCGGAGTCTATGCCTTCTTCAGGCGGTCGCGCAGGTCTTTGTCGCGCAGGTGGCGGTGGTAGGTGATGGCGAAGCGGTGAGCCTCGTCGCGGAGGCGCGTGCATACGAACAGCGCCTCGGAGTCGCGCGGAAGGAGCAGGTTCTCGCGTCCGTCGTCGAACACGATCTCCTCCTGCCTCTCCGCAAGGCCGACAGTCGGAATGTCGTTAATGCCGAGCTCCGCGAGGGCCGCGCGCGTCGCCCTGAGCTGAGTTATCCCGCCGTCGCAGATGAAGAGGTCGGGCTTCTGCAGCCCGAGCGGCTTCGCGCCAGGCGCGTCGTCGTGCGTGAAGCGGCGGCGCACGACCTCAGCCATCGAACGCGGATCGTCCGCGCCCTCAATCGTCTTGATCCTGAAGTGCCTGTAGTACCTCTTGTCGGGCATTCCGTCGCGGGCGATGACGAGCGACGCGACGGAGTGGGTTCCGAAGAGATTGGAGATGTCGCAGCACTCGATCCAGCGCGGCGGCGCGGGAAGCCCAATCGCCTCCGCAAGTTCCGCGAGCCCCTGCTCGACGTTGCGGCGGCGCATCTCGGGAGGCGTGCGGACGAAGTGCGCCTTCGTCATCTCCTTGAGCGCGAAGAGCGTGTCCCTAAGGCGCGCAGCCTCCTCGTAGCGCCCTTTCGCCGCCGCCTCGCGCATCTCTGCGTCCACTTCCTGAAGTACGGCCGGGCGGTGCCCCGAAAGGAACTCGCACGCCTCGTCGAAGCGCGCGCGGTACTCCTCCTGCGATATCCTGCCGAGGCACGGGGCGGAACAGGTGCGGATCACATCCGCGATGCAGTGGCGATGATCGTCCTCGCAGGGGCAGTCCGACTTGCACTCGCGGATTCCGTACCGCTTCTCGACGAAGTCCTTCGCGGCGCGCACGACGGGGCTCGAGGGGAATGGTCCGAAATACCTCGCCCCGTCGTCCTTCACGGCGCGCACGCACGTAAAGCGCGGCCACGGCGCGGCACATTCGCCGCGGAGCGCGAGGTAGCGCTTGTCGTCGCGCATCAGGATGTTGAAGTGCGGCTTGTGGCGCTTTATGAGCGTCGCCTCGGTGAGCAGCGCCTCGGCGTCGTTCTTCACAGTCATCCACTCGAAGTCGTAGACGGTGTCCACCATCGAGCGGACCTTCGGCGCGTGGTTGGCGCTCGCGCGGAAGTAGGACGACACGCGGCGGCGCAGGTTCTTCGCCTTGCCGACGTAAATTATCACGCCCCGGCGATCTCGCATGAGATAGCAGCCGGGGCGGTTCGGTACGTCTTTGAGACGTTGTCTGATAAGTTCAGAGACCAATTACGCCTTCTCGAGTTCCTTGGCCTTTTCCTCGGCCTCTTTCTCTTCCTTCTCGCCCTCGGCGAGACCCTTCTTGAACTCGCTCTTCGCCTTGCCGAGCGAACGCGCGAGCTCGGGGATCTTCTTCCCTCCGAAGAGCAGGCCGATCACGACGATGCAGATGATGAGCTGCCAGGGGCCCATGTTCTGAATGAATCCAAATGCCATTTTCTTGTTCCTTTTCCTTTTGAAACTCTTATGATTGTATAGGATACCGAATTTTCCGTCCGAAATCAAGTGCGAACGAGGATTTTTCAAAACGAGACGGACCACGGACCCTTCTCGCGCCAGCAACTACGCACCGACTCAACCGTCGGCTCGACATAGAGCGGCGTCGCCTGATGGCGGAACCACGTGTCCTGGCGCTTCGCGAGCTGGCACGTGCGCGTGAGGATCTTCGCGCGGTCGTCGCCCTCGCGGTAGCCGATGGCCAGCGAGGCCGTTCGCGACCACACCGGATATTCCGCATGCAGCGCGCGCTTCTCCTCCTCGAGCCCTTCCATGAACATTCCGTCGAGCCTCGCGGCTATGCGCGCGCGCACGACGGCGCGGTCGATCTTGATCACTGGATATTCCGGCGGCGGCTTCTCCCACCTGCGGTCCAGTCCGCGAAGGAGCGCCGAAAAGTAGAGCCCCGTCCCTCCCACTATGACGATCGGTACCTCCCGCGGCACATGCGCCGCCCATTCCGCGGCGGACCTGAGCCACGCGCCGGACGAGAACTCCTCGGCTGGCGTCACGATGTCCACACCGCCCATATGGAACTCCTCGCGCTCCTCGCGCGGAGGCTTCGCAGTGCCGATGTCCATTCCGCGGTACACGAGCATGGAGTCCGCGCTCAGTATCCACGCACCCATCTCGCGCGCGAGTTCCGCGGCAATCGCGCTCTTGCCGCTCGCGGTGGGCCCGGCTAGGATGTACGCTTCCCGAACGAGCATAGGATCAGGATTCCCGCCGCGACTGTTATGAACGTGTCGGCGAGGTTGAAGCACGGAAAATGATAAGCCGCCTTCCAGTGGAAGTCGAGAAAGTCGATGACGTATCCGCGGAACACCCTGTCAATCAGGTTGCCGACGATCCCCGCGTAGAGAAGCGCCTCGCTGACCGCGGCGCATTTGCCGCGCCCGAACACGGACTCGCGCTTCCACACGAGAAGCGCGAGCGCGACGAGCGCGAACGCCGCGAGGGGCCACACCTGGCCCTGGAACATCCCCCACGCGCAGCCCCTGTTCTCCACGTATGCGAGACTGAAGAAGCCCGGGATCACGGAAACCGGCCCGGACTCCCTCAGATAGCCGGAGGCAAGCTCTTTCGAGACCGCATCCGCGAGGACGAGGTGCACGACGGCCACGAAGCAGAGCAGAAGCCGCTTCATCAGCCGCGGCTGCGCTCCATCTCGCTCTGGCACTCCATGCACGTCATCACGAACGGCTGGTTCAGGAGACGGGGCTTGCGGATGAGCTGGCCGCACGCCGTGCAGACTCCGTACGTTCCGTCGTCGATGCGGTGGAGCGCCTCCTCGATCTGCTGAATGGTGCGGTTGATGTTGCCCATCTGGCCGAGCGCCTGTAGGCGGAGCGTCTGGTTCGTGCCGTCGCCGCCGTCGGCCTCGTGGTCGTCGGACTCGTTGAAGCCGGTGGCCTTCATCGCGTCGACGCCGCTGAGGGCCTCTTCGCGCGCCTCGAGAAGACGCTTGCGGAACTCCTCGAGATCGGCTGGCGGAAACTTCGCCGTCGCCTCGCCCTGCACGCGGGAGGTAGGCCTGCGCGAAAGCTTGATCTCGCTCTCGACGCGCTCCTGCTCCGCCTCCGCGGCCGAACGCTTCATCTCCTCGGCGATCGACATCGCGAAGGCAACGGCCTTGGCGGTCTCCTCCTCGGAGACGACGTCTTCCTGCGGCTTCACCACGGCCACGGGCTTGCGGCTTACGTGCGGGGGAACGCGCTTGACCTCGGCCTTCTTCGCCGCCGGCTTTTCAGCCGGCTTCGCGGGCGCGGGCTTCTTCGCAGCCGGTTTCGCCGCAGGCTTCGCGGCGGGTTTCGCTGCGGGCTTCTTGGCGGCCGGCTTCGCGGGCGCGGGCTTCTTCGCCGGCGCCTTCTTGGGCGCGGGCTTCTTTGCGGACGTTTTCTTTGAAGGTTCTGCTATCGTGAATCCCATGACTTGCCTCCTCTCTTCTTGAGAACGGTGCCTCTTCGGCGTCTGAGGTAATTATATCATATCTGCATGCCGGGCGGAAGCTTCATCCACTCACGAATTTCATCGGAGAGCGGACGAATCTCCTTGACCGACGCGAACACGACCTCTCCGTCCTGGCCGGGAAGCTCGAACTGGTCGCCGACCTTCTTGCCGAGCATGTTCTCGGCGAGGCGCGTCTTCGAGGAGAGGATGCCGCGATCGATGTCGTTGTCCCACTCGCCAAGAACGGTGTAGGTCTTGTCGCCCTCGGCGGTCGCGATAACGACCGTCACGCCGGGCATCACCTCGTCCGTCGTCGCGTCCGCGAAGTCGCCGGGCTTGACGGACTCCAGCTCCGCCTGCATGACGGTCTGCTTCTGCATGAGCGCGCGCTGCTCGTCCTTCGCGTACTGGTACTCCGCGTTTTCGCTGAGGTCGCCGTAGCTCTTCGCGAACTCGATGCGCTTGACGTTCGCGGGCATGTCTTCGTTGATGAGCTTGAGGTACTCCTGCTTCTTCATCGCGAAGCTGCGGAACGAAGTGACGCGCGCGTACTCCTTCTTCTTCTCGACGACGACGAGGTGCTTCGCCAGCTCGGGCACGATGTGCGTCATCCTCATGACGGTCGCGTGGTGCGTCGACGGATCCCACGCGATGGACGCCTGGAAGCGCTCGAAGAAGAGCGTCTGGTCCGCCGGCGTGAGCAGCTTGAAGATCTTCTCCAGCCACGTCTTGTCGCCGAAGAGCCTGCGCACGATGTTCTGCATCTTGAGCGTCTCGCCACCGCGGCGTCCCTCGCCGAGGGCGATGGCGTGCGTGATGAGCGTCGACACGGGCGGAAGCTCGCCCCAAAGCTCGTACTTCTTGAGGACGCGAATCTTCTTTCCGTCGACCGGAACATCCGCGTACTCGAACTTGCCGAACTGCTCGATCTTGCCGATGACGAGCGTGACGAGCGTCGCCGGAGGCTGCGCGTCCTTCATGAAGTCGCCGACCGCCTTGCGGCAGGCCTCCTCCGCGCTGAAGCGCGAGACGATCTCGGTGACGGCCGCGAAGCACAGCTTCGGAATAGCCGCGTACAGCCTGGCCTTCGCCTCGTCGTTCTCCGCGAGGAAGCCGATCATCGCACCGACCTCGCGCGAGGGAAGCTCGGCGGCCGCCTTGACGAAGCGCGAACGCTCCCAGAGGTACTCGCGCATCTCCGCCGCAGGCGGATTCGCGAAGCCGAGCTCGCGCACAAGGCACGCGAGGCGCGCATAGAGCGCGTCGTCGACCTTGCGCGCCGCCGTGACGGCGAACGAGAGGCGCTCCGAAATCTTGGACTTGGTCGCGTCGTCCGCAACCTTGAACTTGCCCTGCGCGACATACTCGCGCACCGCCGCAAGAATCGTCTTGGGGTCGGTCTCGTGCGCGAACGCCGTGAGCCAGCCGTCGCCGTAGTCCTCCGCGGCGGCCCTCACGCGGATGGGCTCCGCGCGCTTGGCGGGAATCTCGACGAGCTTGTTGTGGCGAAGCTCCGCGCGCGCCGTGTCCCAGAACTTCTTCCAGTTGACCGCCTTGACGAAGCCGTTCTGCACGCAGACGTCCTCAAGACGGACGATCGGCATGTCGCCGAAGCTCTTGAGCACCGCGACGACGAAGTCGCCCGGCTTGTCCTTGAGAAGAGCCTCGAAGCCCGCGGGGTCGACCTCGCGCTTGACGAGTATGTGCCCGTCGGGAGCGGGCTCGAGCATGTCGCACGCCGCGGCGTACGCGAACTGGTGCCCCCTCTTCGTGCGGAAGTCAACCGTCACGCGCTTGTAGAAGTCGTCGACGCTCTTGACCTTGCCGAGGCCCCACGCCTTGCTGAGGACGAGCGCGCCCGCCTCGCCGGGCTTCTTCGAGACGAGGTACACGAGCTTCTCGAGCCTGACGAGCGACTCGTCGAGCGGACGCGCGCCGAATTCGGCGCCGTCCAGAAAAGAAAGAAGAAGGCGATCCTTGGTCGTCTTCTTCAATGCATCGCGTATCCCCGCCGGCTGAAGCTTCTTGCCAAGCTCCTCCTTGTTCTCGCGAACGAGGCGGAAGGCACCCTCGAAGTCGCCCTTCTCCGCGCATTCGCTAAGCTGTATTACCAACGATTCCGTATCGGCCATTTGCTCTCCTTGTTGAAATTGGGTTGATATTATACCATAAATTCCCGCCGCGTGCGTTCGCCACCTATTCATGCTCACGGACGCGTCGGCGCCGGTGGAAGCCCGGAGTCAAAACCCGCGATGGCAATTCCGTTCCTGTTGGCGAAATCCACGACTTTCTCGCGGTCGAGCAAAAGGAGCCTTCGCGCCTGGAACGCAAGTGCCGTGACGCCCGCCTTCTTCATCGTCTTGAGAGTCTTGAGTCCCACGACCGGAATGTCGAAGCGCCAGTCGTGCCCCTCTCGCGCGGCCTTGCAGAGAACCGACCCCTTCCCGAGCTTCCCCGCGCGCCGTATCGCGGCGTTCGTGCCCTCGAAGGCCTCCACCGCGAGCACCATCCCCGCCTTCACGAGCACCGTCTGCCCGACGTCGTGGCGCCCTACGTCCTCCGCAACCTGAAAGCCCCGCGCAGCGTCCGTCTTCTCCACTTCCGTGAAACCACGTGCCGTGAGAACGCCCTCGCCCGGAATCGAATCCTCCATGAAGGAGCTCGCGGGAATCATTCGGACACCAGCCTTTTCGAACTCCGAGACGAGCTTGCCGAAGATTGTGTGCGCGTTCTTGACGGGCATCTCGGCGAGCCACTGGCGCACTACGGGGCCGAACTTGCCACGGAAGAGCGAGAGCGGGCTGACCTGCCCGGCCAGCACCGCGCCGTCGTAGCCGTGCTCGGCGGTCCAGCGGATCGCGACCTCGCTCTCACCTACGGCGAACGGGAAGACATGGTCCGCCGCGCGCGCCGTCGCGCGCTCGCAGGAGCCCTTCACCGCCATCACGTCGACGGTCTCGACTCCGGCGCGCTTCGCGCCTTGGACGAGGAGCCGCGGGTATTCGCCCGCACCTGCGATAACTATGAGCTTCTTCATTTCGCCGCGCGGCACATCTGCCGCGTCAGTCCTGGAACTGCGCCCTCACGGCGTCGAACTCGTCCGTGATCTCCTTCGACGGCTTGGCCGTGAGGAGAGAGACGACCACTGTGACGGCGAGCGAGAGGAGGAAGCCGGGCGCGAGCTCGTAGAGGCCGAAGATCGGATACTGCGCCGCGTAGTCGGCGAGGACGAACTTCCACACGAAGCACGTCGTCGCGCCGACGACCATTCCGCTCACCGCGCCCGCAAGGTTCACCCTGCGCCAGAAGAGCGCGAGGAGGATGAGCGGACCGAACGACGCGCCGAATCCGCCCCAGGCGAACGACACCATCTTCATGACGACCTTGAAGAACTCGCTCTGCGTGTTCATCGCGAGGACGATCGCCACGAGCGCAACCGCGCCGACGGCGAAGCGCGAGACGACGAGGAGCTCGCGGTTCGAGGCGTTCTTCTTGAGGACGATCTTGTAGAAGTCGTTCGTGAAGCTCGACGCGGAGACGAGGAGCTGCGAGTCTGCCGTGGACATGATCGCGGCCATGATGGCGGAGAGCAGGATGCCCGCGAAGACGCGCGCGATAAAGCCGGAGGAGAAGATGCCGTTGATCATGATCATGAAGCACTTCTCCGGATCGCCTCCGACGTCCGCAAGGGTGAGTCCGTGCTGCTTGAGGTAGATGTGGAAGACGAGTCCGATTACGACGGCCGCGCCGAGCGAGATCGTGACCCAGCTCATCGCGATGCGGCGCGAGCCCTTCACTTCGGCGGGATTGTCGATGGACATGAAGCGCACGAGGATGTGGGGCATGCCAAAGTAGCCGAGTCCCCACGCCATGCACGAGGCGAGCCCGATGAAGCCCGCGGCCTTCGCCGTGGAGGCGTTCGTGAAGAGCGACTGGAGGTAGGGGTTGATCTCGTTGAGCGCGTCGACGGTCGAGGCGAAGCCGCCCGCGTTGCAGACGACGATTGCCGGAACGAGGACGATCGCAACGAACATCAGCGCGCCCTGGATGAAGTCAGTCCAGCACACCGCCATGTATCCGCCCATCAGCGTGTAGCTCACGACTACGACAGCGCCGATCCAGAGGCAGAGGGTGTAGCCGGACATCCCGCCGAGGGCCGCGATGTGCTCCGGAACGCCGAACGTCGTGGTGAAGAGCTTTGCGCACGACACGAAGCCGGAGGCCGTGTAGAACGTGAAGAAGACGAGGATGATTAGCGCGGCGAGGATTCTGGAAATGCCGGTCTTGTCGCGGAACCGGTTGCAGATGAAGTCCGGGATCGTGATCGAGTCGCCGCACGCCTGCGAGTAGCGCCTGAGCCTGTGGGCGACGATCTTCCAGTTGAGGTACGTGCCGATGAGGAGTCCGATGCCAATCCACGCCTCGGAGAATCCGCCGACGTAGATCGCGCCCGGGAGCCCCATCAGCAGCCAGCCGGACATGTCGGACGCCTGGGCGGAGAGCGCGACGACCCACTTGTTCATCTTGCGCCCACCGAGGTAGTAGTCTCCGAGGCTTTCCTGCTTCCTCGAGAAGAAGAAGCCGATTCCAAGCATGAGCGCGAGATATCCCGCGAACGCACCAAGCACGATATAGTCCAGCATTTTTGCTCCTATTTAATCCTATGTTCTTGAAATTATACTATTTTCTGCCGAAAACCGCAATGCGCGATGACTTGTATAAAAGCTCACGCATGCGGAAACAAGTCATACAATCTGATATGGCTTGAACTTTTCCCTGTCCGCCGGCGTCGTGCCGCGCACGTACGCGTTCACCAGCTCCTGCGCAAGGACGAGGTCGGAGTCCGACGCGAGGACCGGTATCGCCGCCGTCGGACCCACGATTCCGTTCGTCGGCTTGAGGACCGCCGCGAAGCTGCCCTTCCCGAGCAGCGCGTTCTCCCCCGCGTCGCGTCCGAGAATCACGGAGCTTCCGCCCGGCAGACGGAACCTGCGCCCTACGGTGAGAAGGTCGAGGAGCGCGCGGGACTTGAGCCCCTCGTGATCCTTGAGGTCCTTCAGCTTGCGCCCGAACGCCTCCTCGGTGAGCTTGCACCCGCCTGCCGGAGACGGATAGTCCGTTATCCCGAACTCCGCCGCAAGCGCAATCTGCCTGTCGCGCGAGCGCCCGGAGATGTCGAGCAGCTTCTCGCGGTCGAGAATGCCCTCGATCTCGGGGATCGTCGGCTCAAGCAGCTTCGCGGACATCGGGCGGACGAGGCGCCCCTTCATTCCGGACGCCTTTTCGACCGTGAGGAGCGACTGCGCGTTCTGCGACATCGGACGCTGCCCGCGCACCTCGCCGGTCGCGACGAAGTCGTATCCGAGCTCACGCATCATCTCTCCCGCGCGGCGGATCATCGCCGCGTGGCAGTCGATGCACGGATTCATCGCGCCGCCGAATCCGTGCGGCGGATTCTCTATAAGCGCAACCTCCTCGTCCGTGAAGTCCACAACGTGCAGCTTCACGCCCAGCGCCTGCGCAGCCCTCCGCGCCGTGTCCGCCTTGAAGAACGGAGTCTCGTACGCGACCGCCTCCACGTCCGCCCCGGCGCTCTGCAGCACTCTCACCGCCAGCTGGCTGTCGAGCCCTCCGCTCATCAGGGACAGTCCCCTCGCCCTGCGCTTCTCCGTCATCTTCCCTTCCTGCCTTTCATGTTCTGCATTTTCCCGCGCGCACGCCGTGCGTCACGCCCCCAAAACCCTCTCCGCGATTCTCACGGACTGCATCGCGTCCTTCGCGTAGAAGTCCGCGCCAATCGAGTCCGCATAGTCCTGCGTCACCACCGCCCCGCCGACGAACGTCTTCGCGTCGACGCCTGCGGCCTTCAGCTGGCGTATCGTCTCGGCCATAGCGCCGACCGTCGTCGTCATAAGCGCCGAAAGGCCGACCATGCCGGCGCCGCACGCCTTCGCGCGTTCGACAATCGCCTCTGGCGCGACGTCCCTGCCGAGGTCTATCACGTCGAAGCCGTAGTTCTCGAGCAGCGCCCTCACGATGTTCTTGCCGATGTCGTGGATGTCGCCTTTCACCGTGGCTATCACGATCGGACGCCGACCGGAGACGCGCGATGCGCCGTCCGCCGCCTTCATGCCCTCTTTCCTGACGACCGCAAAAGCGTCGCCCGCGGCATCCGCGGCCATGAGGAGCTGCGGAAGGAATGCCGTCCCCTTCTCGAACGCGTCGCCGACGAGTTCGAGCGCCGGAACGATTCCCTTCTCGATCACATCCATCGCGCCAGCGCCCCCGGCGAGCATCGCCTTCGCCGCCGCCGCCGCGTCCTCCCTGAGTCCGCGCCGTATCGCCGCGCCCAGCGCCTGCGCGCCGCCTTCCGCGCCATTCGCGGACGCCGCTGGCGCGGCTGGCTGCGCAGCCGCGTTAAGCGCGATCCACTTCTCGCAGTTCCTGTCGCGCGCAAGAAGGACATCCTCCGCGGCCGGGTCGATGACGTCCCTTATAAGCGACGGATTCGCAATCGCCGAGGAAAGTCCGTTCCGCTTCGCGAGAGCGTACATCGCGTTGTTGAGCACGGGGCGGTTGGGGAGTCCGAACGAAACGTTGGAGACACCGAGCACCGTGTTGACGCCGAGTTCCTCGGTGAGGCGGCGCACCGTCTCGAGCGTGACGACTGCGGCCTGCGGATCGGCGCTCACGGCAAGCGTCAGCGCGTCGAAGACGAAGTCCGACTTCGCGAAGCCGTACTTCGCGCCCTCGTCAAGTATCCGCCGCGCGATCGCAATGCGTCCGTCGGCAGTCGCAGGGATCCCCGCCTCGTCGAGGCAGAGCCCGACAATAGCGCCGCCGTACTTCTTCACTATCGGGAACACCGCGTCCATCGACTCACGCTTCCCGTTCACAGAGTTCACGAGCGGCTTTCCGTTCACGCGCCTCAGCGCGCGCTCGAGCGCGACGGGATCCGCCGTGTCAACCTGTATCGGACACGCGGCGACGCTCTGCACCGTCTCGACGGTCCGCTCCAGCGTCGCGGCCTCGTCGATTCCCGGAACGCCGCAGTT